>JAZRWY010000037.1:0-55924 GCA_045599945.1 Anaerovoracaceae bacterium
TTCGTCAGGCTACGATTTCGCTATTGCTTCTTCTCGCCCACACCTCGCGATGTGAACCTTGCAAGTCGCTATGAGGTTCGCTGAAGGCAAACGCCCTACGTGGACTTTCACCACAGACTGACGGCATGCCCGTCATACTAACTAAGACCTCGCATTGCTGCGAGGTCCATTTTTTATGATTGCGTCGATATGATGACGTTCAAAGCTTCCATGTATCCTTCAAATCCTTTTCCGGATATGCATGCCAGCGCATGCTCTCTCATGAATGATATTTTTCTGTATTCCTCTCTGTTGCTGATATCTGATAGATGCACCTCCACATATGGAATGGATACCGCTCGTAATGCGTCCGCAATGGCAATGCTCGTATGGGTATATGCAGCAGCATTGATAATGATTCCTTCCACACCATCTTCATAAGCGTCATGAATCTTTTGAATGATCTCTCCTTCACAATTGGATTGAAAGACCTCCGTGTCCAGTTTCATCTCCCTGGATTTTGAACAGATCATCTCGACCAGCTCATGATAGGTCCCGCGTCCATAGATATCCGGTTCCCGGATGCCCAGCATGTTGAGATTCGGTCCGTTTATCACAAGTATCTTCATCTGCTCTCATCTCCTTTTCTGTAATATCCGAGAAGTGCTGCTATCATGATGGCCGCATTTTCGATTCCTTCATTATCCACCTGAACATCTGACCATCCTCTGTAAAGTGACTCTCTTCTTTCAAAAACCTTCTCCACCCCATCTGTTTCAGAGACCGGTCTTCCGTCCGTCGGCAGTTCTGAAAGATTCCTCCGGATATATACCACCTTGCTGTTTTCACGCACCGCATCCTCCAGTGCTTCCGTTTCCACAGTGCCTCCTCCAAGGGCAATGATTCTGCCGCCTTCAGAGCAGGCCCTCCTTACAGCATCTGCTTCAATCTCCCGAAATCTTTCGATTCCTTCTGTAAGCAGAATCTGTCTGCAGAGCATGTCCTGCTCTTCCTCAATGATATCGTCCGTATCCACAAAAGGCTTTCCTGTAATCTTCGAAAGGCGCTTTCCAATGGTTGTCTTGCCGCATCCCGGCATTCCAATCAGTACAATGTTTTCCAATGTCTGCTCAGCTGTGCGGCAGGCATCCTCTATTTCATCTGCAGTAACCTCTTTTCCTGTAAACAGCTGCACTGCAGGTGCTGCCTGAGATACCAGCATCTGAAGACCGCCGGCAGCCGGAATTCCTTTCTTTTGTGCATCCAGAACCAGTTTTGTCCGAAGCGGATTATACACCAGGTCAATGACACCTTTCAGATGATGAAAATCCGAAAGATCAACCAGTGACCGGCCGTTTTCCGGATACATGCCGACCGGCGTGGCATTGATGATATATTCGGCGTCCCCATGCTTTTTCAGATTCTGATAAGTATTCTCGCCGGATCTGGAAATGGTCACAATCTCTCCTGCAAACATGTCGGAGAGGACCTGTCTGACCGTTCCGCTGACGCCTCCGTTTCCAAGAATCAGACATTTTGCGCCTTCCACGTTTATCTTTGCAGATACCAGAAGGTATCTCAGTCCATAATAGTCCGTATTGTCGCCATACAGCTTTCCATCTTCTCTCTTTATAACAACATTTACACTTCCGCAGACTCTTGCTGCATCCGAAAGCTCGCTGCAGTATTTCATGACTTCCTTCTTGTACGGTAGTGTCACACAGAGCCCTTTATATTCTCCCCTCTGCAGAAAATCTGAAAGCTGGTCCGGCTCCCGTTCAAAAAGACCAAAATCATAGCCACCCAGCACCCGGTGCACCATCGGAGAACAGGAATGGGTCAGATGTCTGCCCAGAAGGCCGAAATCGTACATCTGATCCTGCTGATACTTTCTGGATTCCCGTATGATTTCAGAAAGTATCGGAAGGATATATTCTCCTGCCCCATCTGTTCCAATCCGTTTTGCATATTCATCGAATAATTCTTTTTCCCGGTCTGCGTCATGAATCTCCATGCAGTTGACCTGCTTATATCTTCCTATTTCACCGCTGACCGAAAACCGCTGCTTCAGAAGACGGATCAGTTCTGCATCAATCACGTCAATCCTTCTTCTGTCATCATCCATTGTCATTAGTATTCCTCACTTAAAATCGAATCCAGCACCGCAAGAGCTGTTACACATTCTACCACCGGAACAGCTCTTGGCACAATGCAAGGATCATGTCTTCCTTCAACTTTAAATTTCACATTTTCCAGCGTATCAAGATTGACACTTTCCTGCTCCAGCGCGATGGATGAGGTCGGTTTCACCTTCACCTTGAAGAATATATCCGCGCCCGTAGAAATACCGCCAAGAATGCCGCCGTGATTATTGGAGCGGACCTTTACTTCTCCGTTTTCTACATAATATGGATCATTATTCTCTGAACCATGGGTCCTTACGGTACCGAATTCAATGGCTTTCACTGCAGGGATTGCAAATATCATATAGGAAATCTTGCTTTCCAGCCCCTCAAAAAGAGGTCCTCCTATGCCTGCAGGCATGCCGGATACATTGCAGAATATCTGACCGCCCACAGAATCACCCTTTGCCTTGACGCTCAGAATATATTCATTCATTTCTTCTGTCAGTTCGCCGCTGAGGTCCCCAAACACCTTGCCAATGCTTGATATGCCGGCAGTTACATAGATTCCTCTCTTTTCAAGAATCTGTTTTGCTATGCCTCCTGCAATGCAGAGAGCAACCGTCATTCTTCCGGAAAACTGACCGCCTCCGGATACAATCATCCCATATTTCAGCCAGGATGTATAATCTGCATGACCAGGTCTTGGAATGGACAGGTTGTAGTCGCTTTTGCGCACATCCTCGTTATATACCACTGCATGGATGACATTTCCTGTTGTTACGCCTTTATAGAATCCGGAAAGGAACTGGGGAATGTCCGATTCATGTCTTGAGGATGAAATGTCGGACCTTCCGGACGCTCTTGATTCAAGAACTGCCTGCAGTTCATCAAAATCTATGATTTCTCCTGCCGGAATTCCATTAATCTCTACTCCTATGCTTTCCGCATGAGAAGCTCCTGTAATGTTCAGTTTGATTGATTCTCCATTGAATAATGCCATATCTGCTACACCTCTGTATTAATCTCTCCGCCGATGCTTTGAAATGCATCGAAAAAGCCGGGATAGCTTTTTCTGACCTTTTCTGCATCACGGATGGATATTTCATCCTTCGAGCAGCAGGAAAGTCCTGCCGCCATCATAATCAGTCTGTGGTCACCTCTGCAGTCTGCTGTGCCGCCGGAAACTCCTCCGCCGTAAACGGTAATGCTTCCTTCCTTTTCTTCTGCATATTCCGCCCTTCCGCCCAGAGAAGAGATAATATCCACAATCCCTTCTGCGCGGTCGCTTTCCTTGACCTTCAGCCTAAAAGCCCCTGTCATGGTAATGCTGGTTCCGTTTTCTCTTCCGGCTGCCAGGAGGGCAATCACAGGTGCAAGGTCCGGAATATCCGAAATATCTATCACCATATCCGGCTCCAGATGTTCCAGGATTTCCAGGATCTGAAGGTCTCCCTGCAAGGAATCATCCCTAAGACCGGATATTTCTATGCAGCAGCCCAGTGCATTCAGCACATGCCAGAATGCTCCTGCAGACCAGTCTCCTTCAATGGTGACATCCTGAAGATTCCATGGCTTTTTTCCGTGAACAACATAACCTTTCTCACATTCATCGATCTGAATGCCGGCACTGCGCAGAATTGCAGCAGAAAGCCCCGCATATGGTCTGGAATGAAATGCTCCGGTTACCACAATGGTGCTTTCTCCTTCGAGAAGGGAAAGCGCAAAGAGAAGGCCCGTTACATACTGGGAAGAAACGCTTCCGTCAATGAAATACTCACCGGGAATAAGTTTACCGGTAACCGTTATCTGATTACCATCTTCCGTTACCTCTGCAAACCTTTCAATCGCACGGATCATATGCTCCATCGGCCTATTTCTCAGGCTGTCTCCCATGATGAATGTGGCCTTTTTCCCAAGAGCTGCTGCAACAGGAAGGAGGAAACGGATGGTTGAGCCGCTTTCCCCGGCCTCCATGACAAGCTCCTGCTCATCGGAAAATGCCAGAAGCTCCAGACATTCTCTGGTTGCAGAAATGTCATCGGATGCATGATCCCTGATTTCATCCCATACCGCAAGGAAATGCTCCCTGCCTGTAAATGCTCCTGCCATCAGTTTTCTGTGGGCCACTGACTTTGATGGCGGAACCGTTAGGCTTCCTATTAATCTGCCATGACTGATTCTAATATTCATACCTTGTATTATACAAAAAACGGCATGCATTATGCAAGTGCCGTTCGTTTTACAGTTCTGTATATTTTTTACTGTTTCCCCTGCTCTTTTCAACAGGATATTTCTGCTCATTGAGGGAAATCTTTCTCTTGATGTTTTCCTCCACATCGATGCCGAGCCGGTCACACAGCATGATACAGTATGTCATGACATCTGCCACTTCATCCTTTACTTCATCCATATTGCACTCCCCGCTCCACTGGAAACATTCCAGAAGCTCTCCTGCCTCAATGGATACAGATTTCGCCAGGTTTTCCGGGGAATGAAACTGCGCCCAGTCCCGTTCCTCTGTAAAGCGTCTTAATCTTTCAATGATTTCTTCCATGGCTATTTCTCTTCCCTGTCTGCAATTTTTGAATGTCTGAATGTATAGTTGTATTTATAATCTATGGTAAGAAGCGCTCTTGACAGCGTGGATTCATCCGGCTCTTTGAGTGCAGCAACAAATTCTTCTGGAAGATCATATTCCTTCGAAAAATGATCGACAAATTTTTCAAAGTCCTCGAAGTCATCAATCTTTTCTCCATTTTTTGCAAAGATGTCTACCACTTCTCCCATGACAAATGTATAGATGTCAATCAGATCATTGGTTATCTGCGCAGAAACATGAAATCCGTTGGCATTGACTTTTGCTCTTCCGATTTCTTCAAAAGACAGATCCTCCTTCTGCAGCATCTTGTAATACTTATGCAGGGACTTGTCCAATTTCTTATTCTCCGGATCATACCAGTCCTTCATGCAGTCCATGATCATTTTCCCCAGGTTTTTCGGATCTCCTCCATACCAGATGGACGCCCTTTCATCTCCATGCCTGTTTGCTTCTACAATATATGCAATGTACATTCTGCTAGGAATCTTTGCTGCTTCTGCCATTATCCATATCCTCCCGTCGGTCTTCTTGATTTCACAAAGAATATTCTATCATATGGTTCTGTTATCCGTCAAATTCGAAAAAGATGCTGATTGTCCGCATATCGTCATTTTTACTGTAATTGCAATGCGCGCTGGGTTTTACGGTTTTGAACATCTGGTATCTCATGACTTTTTTCAGATCCCCGCCTGTCAGCGCGGCATAGGCTTTCTCATAGACATCTTTCGTCGCAAACTTCAGCGTAACGCATTTCTGCTTCTGATCCACCGCTGACTTCAGTTTGTCCATAACAGCATCCGCATCGTATTTCTGAAAATATGTTCCTTCCACATTGTAGCTTGCATATTCATCGGAAGTACATGCAGGATATGCAAAGTCCTTCGAAAGCTTATGGCTTTCCAGCATGTCATCATCCGAACAGAGAAGATATGCATAGGATACATAATCCTTGAAATCTTCCGAGCCTTCCGTATATACAGGATCTCCCCAGGTGGCATCCAGATGGTACCAGTTTTCTCCCAGTTTTACCATGTTCCAGGCATGACTGGCTGTATTATCATCGCCGCCGGTGACATAGATGCACTCCATTCCGAGATTCTGGAGAAGGACGCACATGCTTCTGGAATATCCTGCACATACGCTTTTTCCGTTCTTCATGACAGATAGAATGTTCTGATCGTTTTCAGCATCTGGAACATAATCTGTATTTAAAATGACATAATCATAGAGACTGCGGACTTTATCATAGTCTGAATTTCCGTCAATGGATGCATATGCTGTTTCCACATAATCCTGCACCGCCTTCATGTTCTCTTTTTTTTCTTCTCCGGAACATGTATAGTGCGGATTGACCTTGCTCATGCCAAGCCAGTCATAGATTTCATAGCCTGCGCTGCATTCAAACCAGAAATATTCCGGAAAATCATAATGGACCGAACGGATGACCTTCTCTATAGATTTCTTTTCGGTGCATCGGATTCTGATGCCTTCTTCATTATTCCGGATGCCTTCTGCCAGTTTCTCATATGCAGATTTCTCCTTATCATCCAGCAATGTATAATGGTAGCGCTTTTCGAAAGAAATCTCATCCGGATATACAGCCGATGCATCCACGATGATTTTCTCTTCCGGCTCCTGCTTTTCAGTTTCCACTTCACTCTGCGCCAAATACTGCCATCCGAAGAAGGCAGCAATGAGGCATATGATTATGGCAATGACCTTTTTCACTTTCTACTCCTTAATGTATTCGTAAAACCTTTCAATGACTGAAAGCATCTGCTGATCTGTTATATATTCATAAAGCTTCGGCTCAAGCGCTCCTAAACCGTAATATGCTTCTGCCATGGCACCTGTCATCGCGCCCAGCGTATCGGCATCTCCGCCAAGGCTGACTGCAAGCCTTACGCATTCCTCAAAGCTTTCACCTTCAAGAAAAGCAATGATTGCTTCCGGAACGCTTCCCTGGCAGGTTACATCAAAGGTATAATCCTTCCTGATTTCGCCGCAGGTTCTGCTTAAATCATATCCGAATGTCTTTTCCGCAAACTCCCGGATTTCTTCCCTGGAGCTTCCGGTTCTTCCCAGGAACATGCATGCTGCTACTGCCTGCGCCCCTTTTATTCCTTCCGGATGATCATGGGTGACCTCAGCAGTAAGCTTCGCAAGCTCAAGGGTCTCCTCAAGAGTATTGCAGCACAGACCTGCCGGCGAGACTCTCATACCCGAACCGTTACCGTAGCTGTTATACGGTTTTCTGTCTGGACCTAGAACCCAGCGGAAGAATGTACCTCCGTATCCGGCATTCGGATACTTTCTTCCCCAGTATTTCATCTGATCGATCAGTTCTTCTTTCAATTCGTTACCGTTTTTTCCGGAAAGAACAGCAGCCGCTACTGCCACGGTCATGACAGAATCATCGGTAAAGAAAGACTTTCTTTCAAAGAACGTGAAGTCCACATTCCTGAACTCTTCAAATTCATAAGAAGAACCAATGATATCTCCTAAAATTGCTCCCTTCATTATCTTATGCCTCTCTTTCTTACATCAGCCTCAACTTTTACTTTCCAGCCGGCTCCGACAGATTTCGTTGATTTCGCCTTTCTCATCTCACAGACTGCACCTGACAATGCATCATATGTAACTCCGATTCCTTCACTGTCATTACAGTATGTAACCGCTCTGTCCGCTCTGATTCCAAGTTTTCCTGCTTCACCAACAGCGTCCATGTTTGCACCCATGAATATGAATTCCCAGCCGTACTTTTCAGTCTCCCTGCTGATCATTTTCTTTACTTCAGAAAGTGAATATTCACAACTTGCATTCTCATATCCATCTGTGATGATGCAGAAGATCACCTTTTCTGCTCTTTCTTCCTCCGGAAGATTTCTCTGTACATTTACGATTTTTGAGATTGTTGAGCCTAAAGCATCAAGGAGTGCAGTACAGCCTCTTACGTAGTACTGCTTCTCTGTCATAGGTGCTACCGACCGGATATCAAACCTGTCATGAAGAAGTTCATACCGGTCATCAAAGAGAACAGTAGTCACTGTTACATCTCCCTCTTCCTTTGTCTGCTTTGCAAGTACTGCGTTGAAACCTCCGATTGTGTCTGTCTCAAGACCTCCCATTGATCCGCTTCTGTCAATGATAAATACTAATTCTGTTAAACCCTTTTTCATCATGCATACCTCCTGCAAAATACATTGATACTTTAACCTTGACTGAAGTATACATTATTAAAAGTTAGAAGATGTCGCCCCGCAGGCGACATTTAATTAAGAGTCTCACCAAACATTTCAAAAAGTGCAATATTTACATAATGGATCGACTTGTAGTTTCCTGTTTCAAGAAAATACTTTACTGCCAGATCAAACTGTGAGCATGGCGAAAATGCATAGCCCGCGCGTGAAAGCAGGTCCTCCGCCTCAGGAACTGAAAGTCTAAGGCCTATGCATAGAGCCATGATTGTTGTCTTCTTAGGCGTATATCCCGGATTATTCCTTATCTTGCTGAACACCTTCCGATCGATGTTCGACCTCTTATAGCATTCCGGATCAGATAAGCCTCTGGCATCAATCAGATCAAACAGAGTCTCCATGAATGACTTTCCCGGATCAAACGGAGGAACCTCACTGTATGCGGCTCCGCAAGGCATTACAAGGTCCGCTTCCATATCTGCCGACATGGAACTCTCGACAGCAGACTGGAGCGTTTCTGCTCTATCTGTCCCGGATAATCCTCTCCTCCTTGGTAAAATAGACCTAGAACGCTTGTAATCCTTGTTCGGATAGATTTCTTCACTCTTCTCCGCCACATAATTATCGTCAATGTATTCTGCTATGGATTCTGTCAGTTTCTTTGCTGCGCCAAGCATGCTTCCCCCAAAGAGAACAACATATACATCCATGTCATGTTCTGAAAGAAAGCCTTCAATCTCTGAAACAGCAATTTCAAGAGCCTCCTCCTTCGGATATCTGAAGTTTCCGGATGACAGCACAGGAAATGCCACAGACTTCATATCATGCTCAGCAGCCTTCTTCAGCGCATTCCTGTATGCCAGATGAAGATAATCCGCTTCTCCTTCGTTTCCTCCCTGCCATAGAGGCACCACTGCATGGAGAATATATTTCGCAGGCAGATGAAACCCGTCTGTTACTCTGCAGCCTCCCATCGGGCAGTATCCAATTCTTCTGCATGCGGAAGAAAGCGCATCTCTTCCTGCTGCCTCATATATGGCTGTGCTTGCGCCAGGGCCTTCCATGAGAAGCTCATTCGCAGGAAGCACCACTGCGTCAACTTCCATTTTTACAATATCATTTCTAACAAAATATATGGCCATTCGAAACCCTTTCCGTTCATCTCTTCAGCACCTGCTGCAGAACAACTACTCGTAAAATATATATTAACATATTTCCGGTGATTTCTCCATATGCAAAGGACTGCCGAAGCAGTCCCTGAATACTATCTTAATTTAAAATCTACGCCAAGCTCCTCACATTTCTTTCTGCAGGCTTCAATGGATTCTCTGCTGATTGCACTGGTTACAACAGAACATACCACATAAGGAACATGCTCCTTGGCATCCCTGATGAACTGGATCATTGCATCATATGACTTCTCTTCTCCAAAAATCGGATGACAGAGGTCATTGAACTTTTTTGCATCAGCCTCATTCATGCTAACATTTACTGCATCAATGAGACCTTCAAGCATTGGCGCTGTCTTCTTCTCATTGATGAGATCGGATAGACCGATTGTGTTGATTCTTGTCTTTGTTCCGGGGTGGTTTTCCTTGATGTATTTTGCTACTTCAAGAAGATCATCCAGTCTTTCTGTAGGCTCTCCATAGCCGCAGAATACGACTTCGCCGTAGTCATCCACGCCCCAGCTTTCAAGTTCAGCTGTAACCTCATCTACTGTAGGTTCTCTATCTAGAAACAGTGAATCTGCACTGCCAAGAGAATCTGCAAGATACTTGATGCAGAACTCACATCTCGTAGGACATCTGTTTGTAAGATTGACATAGAGTCCTCCGCAGTAATCATATACTACAGACATTTCTAGCTCCTGTTCTGCTGATCAACAATGTTGATCGAGCCATAGCGTTCTCTGAGTACCGGCTTTTCAATCTTTCCTGTCGGATTTCTTGGAACATCGGCAAAGATGATCTTATGCGGTCTCTTGTATCTCGGAAGTTCCAGGCAGAATTCATTCACTGCATCCTCGGAAAGGCTGTGTCCTTCCTTGATCTGAATAATTGCTGCAGATATTTCTCCCAGTCTGCTGTCAGGTACGCCGATTACGGCGCAGTCCGAAATATCGTCGTTCTTTCTGAGGAAGTTTTCTATCTGTACCGGATAGATATTTTCTCCGCCGGAAATGATTACATCCTTCTTTCTGTCTACAAGGAAGATGAATCCCTCAGGATCCTCGTATGCCATGTCTCCGGTCATGAGCCAGCCGTCATACAGGGTCTCCCTGGTTGCCTGCTCATCATGATAATAGCATTTCATGACTCCTGGACCTCTGACTGCAAGTTCTCCTACTTCGCCCTTCTTTACAAGGCCTCTTGCTTCATCCACAATCTTTACTTCCCAGCCAAAGCCAGCTTTTCCGATTGCTCCTACCTTATGGATGTTTTCAACACCAAGGTGAACGCATCCAGGTCCTATGGATTCCGAAAGACCATAATTTGTATCATACTGATGTTCCGGGAAATATTCCTTCCATCTCTTGATCAGGGATGCCGGTACCGGCTGGGCACCGATGTGCATGAGTCTTAACTGGTCCAGATGGAAATCTTCAATTCTCAGATCTTCTCTGTCCAAAGCATCTAAAATATCCTGACACCATGGAACAAGGAGCCAGATGATTGTACATTTCTCTTCCGATACAGCCTTTAATATCCACTCCGGCTTGGTTCCTCTCAGAAGAACTGCTTTACCCCCGGTGATGAGAGAACCGAACCAGTGCATCTTTGCTCCCGTATGGTAAAGAGGCGGAATGCATAGGAATACGTCATCCTTTGTCTGGCCATGGTGTGCCTGCTCTACCTTGCATGAATGAAGAAGCGATCTGTGTTCATGAAGGATTGCCTTTGGAAAACCTGTGGTTCCTGATGAGAAATAGATTGCTCCATCGTCCGAATCTTTCAGATCAATCTGCGGCGTTCTGGATGAGCAGTAATCTATGAGTTCTTCATAGCTTTCCGCAAAAGAAGGACAGTCCTCTCCGGCGTAAAGCATGAGTCTTACATCTGTAAGCCTGTCGCAGATTTCTTCCATGCGGCCTACAAATTCAGGGCCAAATACAATGGCATCCACGTCAGCGAGCTTACAGCAGTATTTGATCTCCTCTGCTGTATATCTGAAGTTCAGAGGTACTACTACTGCACCCGTCTTTAAGATTCCGAAATAAATCGGCAGCCATTCGATGCAGTTCATCATCAGGATTGCAACCTTGTCGCCTTTTCTTATTCCTCTGGAAAGAAGAAGGTTTGCTGTTCTGTTTGCCTGAACATTAAACTCTCCCCATGTGATTTCTTTTCTGAATCTTCCTTTTGATGAAGATTCAATCAGAGAATATTCTCTCCATGTCATCCTTGGTTTTTCATCCGCACCGGGATTGATTTCTACAAGCGCCACGTCATTGGTAAAAAGCGTAGCATTATGTTCTAATAGACTTGTGATTGGCATTTTCTTTTATCTCCTTATTTAAAAACTTCTTTCAAAAAGTTATCATCCGGTTTCTTTGTGAACATGCTTACAGCCGGTACCACCGCCATGGATACTGCCATGGCCAGTACGCCTAGGGTTACTGCATGTCCGACAGCCAGCGAAAAACCTCCCTGAACTGTGTATATGATGGTTGGAACGGCAACTGTAGCAAATCCTCCGATGAGACCTGCCCATGCTCCGGCCTTCGTGGTTCCTCTCCATAAGATGCCCCATACATACGGTCCGATGAAACAGCCTGCAACAACGCCCCATGAGAAACTCATGATATTCACAATGATGGAAATATTCAGCGTTGCAAAGATGAATGAGCATGCTATGAAAATGAAACATAATGCTCTTGTCAGTATCATCTGGTTCTTTCCGCCAAATCCCTTCCTGAAGAAAGGCACCAGATCGACAGATATTGCCGAACTTGATGAAAGTACAATGCCGGAAAGGGTCGACATGGATGCTGAGAACAACAATATAATTATAACTGCTAAAATAATGATTGTAAATGTATTGCTGCCAAGCGCCTTCAAAAGCATGGATGGAATGACACCGTCATGACCGGCTTCAGGCAGCTGATTATCCAGAATCAGTCTGGAGCAGGTTCCTGTCATGTATGCACCGCATCCGATAATGGCACAGAACAGGGTGGAAATGATGGTTGCCTGCTTAATCGCAGGACCTTCCTTGATTGCATAGTATTTGGATACCATCTGCGGAAGCCCCCATACACCAAAGGATGTAAGCAGGATATTTGTTGCAAGGAATTTCCTCGAATCTCCTCCCCAGAAGTTGGTGAGCTGCCCGCCTGTAATGCCATCTCCGTTATCTGTAATGGCAGCCAGCCTATGGAAGCCTTCAGCAAACCCGCCTACAGCATCGCTGTTTACTACTACTGCGACCATGGCAATGATACCGACAACCATGATGACTCCCTGAATGAAATCCGTATATGCTGATGCCATATATCCTCCCAGTACCAGATAGATTGCTGTCAGCACTGCTATTGCAAACATGACCCAGTTCGGCGATAGATGCGGAAATACTCCTGCAAACATGGAGCCCAGTCCCTTGTATACAGCTGCAGAATACGGAACAAGGAAAATGAAGATAATCAGCGCAGCTATCACTTTAAACTTGTCTGAATCAAATCTTGCTTCGAAAAATTCGGGCATTGTCTTGGCATTCAGCGCATGTGTCATTTTTCTTGTCTTTCTTGCAAGCAGAAGCCACGAAAGAAGACATCCAAAGACGGCATTTCCAACGCCGATCCAGATGCATCCTACGCCGATGTCCCAGCCATGCTTACCGGCATAGCCTACGAATATGACAGCTGAAAAATATGCTGTCCCGTAGGAAAAAGCCGCCACCCAGCCGGGTATGTTTCTGCCGCCGAGCAGGAATCCGTCAATATTTTTTACTTTTCTGTAGCTTGATATGCCTATGACGATCATGGCCATCGCAAACAGTACAAAAGCTACAATTGTCACTGTCTGAATCAGTTTTAGATTATCCATAAAGACCTCCTTGACATTACTGTTAAGGATGAGAATATGTACAAAAAAATCGCCCTCATACAGAGGGCGAATATTCCGCGTTACCACCTCAATTTACCTATACCTCACAGTATAAGCCTTAACAGGTACGTCACTTTCATGATTATACCTTCGCGCTGTAACGGGCGCTCCCCGTCTGACCCTACTGCACTGTTCAGGTCAGCAGCTCCAGGATGTATTCACAAAAGACAACTACGCGCGCTCTCACCATACGGCAACTCTCTGTTCAGTCTCTCAATTGCTACTAATTCCCTTCATAGCCTTATCTATTTACTTGTCCTAGATTATACATAAAGCAAAAGTATCTGTCAACTATTTTTGTTGTTTTCAACAAGAAATTTTCAATAATTTATATTCTTTTCACAATCAGATGAAAATGGATCCGGCAAGAAATACGATGAGTGAAACCGCCCATGCAATGACGCACTGCCCTGCCACCATGATGATGGCCCATTTCATTCCCAGCTCCTTCTTTACGCTTGCAATGGCTGCAACGCACGGCGTATACAGCAGACAGAAGGAAAGCAGCGAAAGCGTAGCCAGCGGGCTTAGGATTCCGGCAAGACCTGCTCCTGTTCCGCAAAGCACGCTAAGGGTAGAAACAACACTCTCCTTGCTCATGAATCCGGAAATAAGGGCGGTTACTACCATCCAGTTCCCAAATCCCTGCAGGGTAAATACCGGCGAAATGGCTCCCGCTATGATTGCCAGCATGGACTCATCCGTAGATTCTACCATGACCAGATGAAAATCAAATGACTGAAGAAACCATATGATGATTGAGGCAAGGAAGATTACAGTAAATGCTCTCTTAATAAAATCCCATGCTTTATCCCACAGAAGATGGAGTACATTTTTGGCACCAGGCATCCTATAGTCCGGCAGTTCCATGACAAACGGAACCGCTTCACCCTTAAAAACAGTACCTTTGGTAACTACTGCAGTCATCAGACCTGTAGCAATCCCCAGAAGATAAAGACAGACAACAATCAGGCCGGCTCTGTCCGGAAAGAAGGCTGCAGTAAAGAAGCCATAGACCGGAAGTTTTGCCGTACAGCTCATGAACGGTGTAAGCATGATGGTCATTTTTCTATCTCTTGCCGACGGCAGCGTTCTTGCTGACATGATTGCCGGTACGGAACATCCAAAGCCAATGAGAAGCGGCACAATGGATCTTCCGGATAGTCCGATCTTTCGCAGCGGCTTGTCCATGATAAAAGCCACTCTCGCCATATATCCACTGTCCTCAAGCAGGGACAGAAAGAAAAACAGAACAATGATCAGCGGAACAAAAGACAGAATGCTCCCTACTCCTGCAAAGGCCCCGTCAATGATCAGGGAATGGAGCGGCGCAGAAACATCTGCTGCTTGAAGTGCATGATCGGTAAGGTCCGTGATCCAGCCGATGAATCCGGCAAGTTTACGCTGCCCCCATGCTCCGATGAGGCTGAAGGTAAGATAAAATACCAGCCCCATGATAGCAATAAAAGCAGGAATTGCAGTGAGTTTTCCGGTTAGAATGCGATCCAGTTTCAATGTTCTTTTATGTTCTATGCTTGTACCAGGATGAATCACTGTATGTCTGCACAGATTATGGATGAAGGAATATCTCATGTCTGCCATGGCTGCTGCCCGGTCCAGACTTCTCTCTTCTTCCATCTGCACGATGATATGTTCAATCATTTCCTTTTCGTTTTCCGAAAGCTGCAGCGCTGTTTCAACAAGGGAGTCCCCTTCAATCAGCTTCCCGGCTGCAAATCTGACAGGAATATCCGCTTCTGCTGCATGATCCTCTATCAGGTGCATGATGCCATGGATGGCTCTATGTACTGCACCTCCCTCATGATCGTTTCTGCAGAAATCCGTTCTTCCCGGTTTTTCCTGAAAGCGCGCAATATGCATGGCATGCTTCATCAGTTCATCCACACCTTCATTCCGAATGGCAGATATAGGAACAACCGGGATCCCCAGCATTTCTTCCATTTCATTGATCAGGATGGTGCCGCCGTTGGTCTTGACTTCATCCATCATGTTAAGCGCAAGAACAATCGGAATTTCAAGCTCCATCAGCTGAAGTGTCAGATAAAGGTTTCTCTCGATATTCATTGCGTCCACAACATTAATGATACAGTCCGGCTTTACTGGAATCAGATGCTGCCTGGAAATGATTTCTCTGGATGTATATGGGGAAAGAGAATAAATGCCGGGAAGGTCAATCACTTTCGCATGCTCCCATCCCTTGATTTCATGCTCGGTTTCCTCTACAGTAACTCCCGGAAAATTGCCTACATGCTGATTTTCTCCGGTCAATTGATTAAAGAGTGCAGTTTTTCCGCTGTTCTCATTACCTGCTATGACAAAGGTAAGGTCCTGATCTCCGGGAAGCGGATTCTCTTCTGCTTTCACATGATATTTTCCTTCTTCACCAAGGCCGGGATGAGTACTGTGGGCATCTCGAATTGCAGCATCATGGTTGTTGACAGAAACGGTACGTTCCTCTATTTCTTCAATCTGTATGTTTTTTGCATCTGCAAGACGAAGCGTAAGGGAGTATCCTTCAATCTCAATCTCAAGCGGATCACCCATTGGCGCATATTTCAATGCGGTAAGCTCTGCGCCCGGAATAACGCCGAGATCCAGCATATGCTGACGAAGATTCTTCTCTCCTCCTACAGCAACTACTCTTGCAGATTTTTCTATCTTTAACTCGTTTAAAAACATATTTCCTCACTCGGTTAGCCTATGCTAACTCAAAACCAATAAAACAGTTAGCGTATGCTAACTTAATATATATCATATACTGATTTATGCCTGATGTCAACAAAAAACCTCCAGCTGGGCTGGAGGAATTTCACTCTAGACAAGCGTTTCAAACTGCTTCGTACATCTTGGGCAAGTCACTCGAATCCGTCCTTTGCCGTTTGGCGCTCTCATTTTCTGCCCGCATTCCGGACAGTTGAAATATCTATATACCACATTGGTAGTCGTTTTTGTCTTTTGACCGGCAGGCCGGTTTTTTGTCTTCTTCTGCCTGTTTTTCCCCGGATTCTTAAAACGCATCCAGATGGAAAGGAATTTTTCATTCTCCTGATATCTCTTTGGGATGTTTCTGGACATGAAACGAAATACCTGATATGCCAGTATGAAAATGGAGGCATAATAAATGATGCCGTTTTTTATAAAAGAAGATAAGATGGAAAGAATGATTGCAAGAACCAGAAGAAAAATGCCAAACTCGTCATTTCCTCTTCTTCCTCTCATGAATTCCATAAATCTCATTCCAAAATTATTCATAGACTACTCTCCTGTTAAATGCATAGACAAGGCAGAAAATAGAAGCCTCCGCCGCTGCAGCAGCTGCAGATGGATAGACAGATGCATGTACTAAGGCATGGAGAAGTTCCCACGCTGTAGGTTCTTCCGTAAGCTTCTCCTGTCTGTCCATATCCCTGATTTCTGAAAAACAGACTGTCATAAAACTGCCGATATGTCATATTGTATGGATCCAGCTGTACTGCTGTCTTTGCGTCTTCAATCGCAGCGCCGTCCATTCCTTTTCTGAGATAGACATTGGCACGCAGGAAATACCATTCACCGGTTCTGTTTGCCATGCCGTTCAATACATTCATTGCCTCATCCAGCCTGCCATTCTGGATATATGTACGGGCTGCATTAAAATACATCTCATCCTGCCCCGGGTCTGTCCCGGCTCCTGCAGACTGACCGGTATATACACCCCAGAAATCTTCCGGAGCATCATGCTTTTTCATTAAAATGTCATAAGCCTGCTGAACTTCCTTAAAGCGTTCCTCATAGGCTTCTCTGTTCGGATTATTCATATTGGCATCCGGATGATACTTTTTTGAAAGCGTCTTATATGCTCTTTTTATTTCCTCTTCTGATGCTCCCGGCCGAATGCCCAGCACTTCATATGGATTCATTCCGTCCATTCTCCTTCAGTTTTTCATACCTGCTCCAGATGCCGGCATAAAGAATATTTCTCATGATCTCTATATCATCGATGACTGGCAGGTGTTCAAAATGCTCTGCGCTTCTTGCTGCTGACAGATTCAGCATCTGTTCCACTTTCTCCAGATATCCTTCCTCTCCTTCGTGTAGAAGGATTGGATTATATGAGCCTTTCTTTCGGTCTTTTTCCAGATCGTCCAATGCATCCAGAATATATATGAACTTGCCGAGATAAAAGCCGCAGCCGTACAGGTCCTTTGCCCACAGATCGTCTTTCATCACAAAGATCTCACCCATGATATTTCCAAAAATCACAGAGGCAACCTCCAGATCGGGACTGTTTTCCTTCTCCATCATTTCCAGTTCATCGAGAAATTCCCGGATTGTTTCTGCCTTTTCCCCGGAAATGTTTCTTTTTTTCAGCTTACGCTCAAGAATACGTGCCAGAAGATACTTGAATACATTCCGGTCGTCCTTCCAGTCATCCAGGCAGTTATACCAGGCAAGAAGAACGTTCATGTCTGCAGCATAACCTCCTATTTCGCTGGTTCTCTCCTGCTGCTTCATGCAGCCATGCGCAAGGCATCTTCTCTCACAGCAATGAATCTCCGGCTCATAAAGAGACGTAAGAAGCATGACAAGAAATGTCATGTCATAATTCAGTGTCAATCTTGCCATCAGGCCATATCGCTCTTTCAGAGTTCTGCACAGTCCGCAGTAATGGGACCGATATTCCTGAAATTCTCTTATTTTCAGTTCCGGCTGATTTGTTACTACATAACCAAACAAGATCATACCCTCCTGATTGGAACAGCTCATGTGAATTCTGTGAAAATTCTATGAATCTGCCAATTCATGATATTTTTCATAGAGCATCCAGTATTTATACATGTTGACGCGTTTTTCACCTTCCAGCTCATATCTGACACGTTCGATGCAGAAGTTTCCGACAATGCCGCGTCCGATCATTTCCATGTTATCTTCAAATTCCGCAAAACCAAAATGGATGTCTCCAACGGAAATTCCTTCTTTTGTTCCGGTCAGCGTGCCTTTTGCCAGAACTTCCCGGGAATGGTCCTGATGAACCAGTCTCAGTTCCACATTTTCATCGGTAAAGGTGATATCTCCTTTTTCATACATTTCTTCAAACTGCCGTTTCTGACGCTCTCCCCATGCAACGAGCGTTCCCGCATCGTCATCAAAGATGCCATGAGGATCGATTTCCGACTGGAATCCGCACTTCATGCAGATTGCATAATCTCCTTCACCATACAGCGTTCCGATGCTTCCGCATTTTGGACAGATATATATGAAATTCTCAATTCCAAGCGCTCTGGCTTTTCCTCTGACCTTCATGTTTCGTTCTTTTGTGACATCATAATCATTCACATAAAGATCTCTGCGGATGATATCCGCAATCTCTTCCGGTGTCATTTCCTGGATCTGGTCTGCCGGGAAGACATTGACAATGTTTCCTGTCACTTTTCCTTTTCTTACATGCAGTCCCCACCTTGGACAGACAATATATCCGCCTTTAATATTATATGTTACAAGGGCGCATTTGCAGGCCTTGATGACTTTTCCTATTTCATCCCCGATTTCCATGGTCTGTCCATCAAACGTTCTCGCTCCTTCCGGATGAATCATCAGATTCTGTCCGTTTCTGATTGCTTTGATCATCTGTCTGACGGCAGATACCTTGATAGACCCCTTGAATACAGTGATCGGTCTTAAACAGTTGCGGACCAGATGTCCAGTAATCTTCTGACGCAGCACATGCTCGCTGGCAACCGGCGTGATTTTCTCCTTGATGTTTGCAACCATGAATGCAAGATCAAAATCCGTCTGGTGATTGCATACAACGATAAATGGAGTGTCCAGCCCCAGAGAGACCGCTTTCGTCGGCGTCTTGTATATAAAAGCAGTCACAAACTTAGCCATGACCCATGCTATAAAATATCCAAATTTTCTCTTGAATCCGTTATCTTCCATCATCACTCCAGATAATATCTTCCTTTCCGTCATAATGTTTTTTGAATATTTTTCTCCTGAAAAGGAAAATAGAATAAAGTATGAACAGACAAATGAAAATTCCAAGAACCATGTAGCAGTTCTGCAGGCTTCTTGCTCCTATACCAAGAAGAAGAAGACAAGGCGCGCCAAACAGTATTGCAGGGAAATTCTGCATTACCTGGTTATTTGCCGTCGGTGTATCATAATTCGGATCGATTTCACGAAGCAGAATCATGCCGTTGGATACTGTTCCTGTCAGCATTCCAAAGTTACAGATGAACATTTCATAGGAATATCCCTTGTACAGATTCTTTGTAACAATGAAAACATAGATGAATGTTACAACTGCAGCTGCTGTACAGATTAATGAAATTGCCAGCCAGTTTGCTCTGACATCTTCAAATCTGATGGCTGCAACGCCTGCAATGATCATGAAATCAAACATGAATCCGGAAACTCTGTCCATCAGATAGTTGTTCATATACTGTCTGTGCATCAGTTTCGTCTTTTTCAGCATGACAACAATCGCCTTGATGACAAATGCTGCAAGAATCGCCCACAGGAAGTTCAGTCCCCATGCCAGATCCTGAAGCACACCGATTCCTGAAGCCTGAAGCAGTTTCATGAACATGTATGCAAGAAAATATGCTGTAAATATGAAAGCAAGCTGCAGTGTCAGACGGTCAATGGATTCTGTCTGCGGCACTTCATTTGCTCCTTCAAATTCCTCAATGGATTTATCTTCTGTCCTTTTGACTCTAGGAACAATGTTTCCCTTTCTGATCTGCAGATTCATATATACAACACCGACAACACTTGCCACAATAAATCCGATGGATGCGATGGTAAGTCCAAACGATGCGCCGCCTGCAAATCCATGGGAAGTCTCATAGATGGAGCCCCAGGAAAGAGCGGATCCCGGTCCCTGTCCGTAACCCATCGGCGTAATGAATCCTGCTGCATAAAAGGTTCCGACGGCTGTCTTGTACAGGATGATGGAAATAAGAACACCAACGATTCCCTGCAGAATATATGTTGCTCCTGTCATGCATCCGTTTTCAACGACCTTCATGACCGGGGCTTTTCTGCTGTCTTTCGCTTCTTTCAGCGTGATGGCTGCAAATCCAAGGCCCAGGCAGTGATATGTAATCATCTGCATGATTTCCACATTCACAAGACTGTTAAAGGCCGGAATGAATTTCAGAAGGAAGATTACCAGTCCTCCAAGAAGTGCTGATGGCACCAGGCACCTATTGATGATCGGCACTCTTCTTCTGATGGTATTTCCTGCCAGAAGTGCCATTCCCAATATGAATACCTGTATCATCAGAGACCATACACCATTATCTGAAAAAACCACGATATTATGACTCATTGTGTTCTCCTTCACCGTTTGAATTATCGTCATTATAACTCAACTATTATACCACAGAAATGACATTTTTGGAAAAGAAAATGCAATATATACAAAGACACCTGGAAGGCAATCCGTTCCAGGTGCAGAATCCGTCTAATTTGTACCGGTAATGATATACGGCTGAATTGCCTGTGCCACATTACATGCAGGCATTGTCTGAAGCCATACTTTTCCAGGTCCTGTCAGAACCGTATTGAAAAGGCCTTCGCCGCCGAAAACAATGTTCTTCGCGCCCTTTACCGTCTGAATCTCATATCCAACGGACGCTTCCATGGCAGCCAGATGACCGGAATCTATGACAAGCTGCTGACCGGGCTTGAGATCATATTCTACAACATGACCGTCAAATTCTGTAAATACGACTCCGTTTCCGGAAACCCTCTGAAGGATGAAACCTTCACCGCCGAACAGTCCGGATGATATTTTCTTATGGATGGCGATTTCCAGTTTTACACCCATTTCAGCTGCAAGAAATGATCGTTTCTGCAGAATGAATTCTCTTCCGGGACCGACTTCAAATGCTTTGATGCTTCCCGGAAAACTGGATGCAAAAGCAATCATTCCAGGTCCGCCTTTTGCAGTATAGATGTTCTGGAACAGAGAATCTCCGGAAAACATTCTTCCAAGAGCCTTTCCAAAACCGCCGCCTGTGGTTGTTTCCATCTGCATGTTCGGGCTCATCCAGGACATTGCGCCCCGCTCCGTATAAAGGGATTCATTCGTTTCCACTTCGCAGATTACTACGGGCAGATTCCCGCCTTTTACTTCATATTTCATCATATCCTCCTTATTCAAATGTGATTCCTTTCAGTCTGACTACAATTTCATCATATCCGGCATGAATCATCATCATGCTACCCAGGTCAGAAAGTACATGCCCAACATTTACAAGGGATGCATCCAGTAGTTCCATCCCATATCCTTTTCGAACGTTTCCTAACACAGCATAGCGGAAAGTATCAATTTCTTCCTCAGTATACCCTATATTCTCATCATTCGCAACATCTACAAACATGCTTTGCAGGTCCAGCTGATATGCATCTGCAATGGCTTCCGCTGCATCCTTGAGTTTCCGGCTGCTTTCCATGCGAAATACATGAGGCCCGCTTCCATTCAGCGATGTCTCCAGCTTATATATCATCTTTAATCACCTTCCACGCCTCCAGGAGCCTGTCCAGTTTCCACGCGGCATTGGCAGGAGATGTCGAAGGAAGCATATGGCACTTTCTCCCGACTTTCTCCTCAATATATTTCCTGTAATACTTTTCTGCCGTCCGGCCATTGACATATATGTTCCGGATATCTGCAGCATCAAGGATTACCGTCAGATCATTTGCAGAAACATTTCTTATGGAACTGTCAGACGAACCTGTGATGTCGCAGGATGCAATCACGTCCCACAATGCAATGTGATGACGGTGAAGAAAATCCGCTTTTTCTTCCGCACAGGAAAACGGATGGCTGACAATCTCATTTCCGTTTTCAAATATGTTATATATGACATTCCAGAACCGGTTCTGGGGATGTCCGTAAAAGAATGCCTCTTCTCTTGATTTTACCGAGGGAAAACTCCCCAGAATCAAGACTTTTGAATTCTGATCATACAGCGGACCAAATGGATGCTCTATCATTTTGCTTTCTCTTTCTTTTCTTTGTTTTCTTCGGACAGGATTGCATCAATGACAACTGCGCAGCATATGACTTCCACTGCATCTTTTTCACTTTGAATGTCCAGTTCATAGGATTTCATGGCGCGGAGAATCTTCTTCCGGATTCTTGCAATTGTCTTTTTTCCGCTGGTAATATCATATTTATGATCCATGAAATCACCGGAAATATCCCAGTCCAGACCTTTCACGATGAAATTATCGCGGATTCCCAGTGCGCGCTTGATGACTTCAAATTCTTCATCTCCTATTTCAACCGTATATTTCGGTCTGAGCTTGATCAGCTTTTCATGAATGTCTGCGACTGTTTTTCCGTCTTTCCTTATTTCAAAATGATTCCCGAAGAGTTCTTCTTCTCCCAGACATTTATATGCTTTTTTCCCATCTTCATCAAAGATATCAAATGCATCATTCCATGCAAACACTTTTTCCCTGATATATAACTTCACATCACACCTCCATCAGATATTCCAGCATCTTTTCCGGGTCATCGAAGACTTCCACGCAGCCCATGGCCACGTCCTTGAGGAACCCTTCCTCCCGGAATCTTTTCAGCAGATCCATCAGCGGGTCATAAAAACCATTCATGTTCCACAGAACGACCGGCTTATCATACTGCCTGAGGGATTTCAGTACAAAAACTTCAAAAAATTCATCCATGGTACCGATGCCTCCCGGAAGAATCGCGATGGCATCTGCCATGTCCTCCATGTATTTTTTTCGTTCACTGAGGCTTCCGACTCTCACTGTTTCCGTAACATATTCTTCATTGATGGCATCATCTGAAAATACATCCGGTACAACCGCATGGATTTCCCCTCCCTTTTCATGTACGCCCTTTGCAACAGCATCCATGATTCCTTTGCAGTATCCGCCATAGACCAGGCTGTTTCCCAGTTCCGCCATCCTCTTTCCAAATGCATATCCGCCTTCATAGTACGCTTCATCAAGATGCGAAGAAGATGAACAATATACACATATTCTCATAACTGCCTCCTTTTACGTCTCACCTCATTATATCACTGAAGACCATGACATTGCATGGTCTTCAGACATTCTCTTATTTACACATTCGGATCTGTCGGATCATAACGCGTTCCGATTTTCTTCAGCGCAGGCTTTCCAAACGGTCCGGGAGAGCTTCCATCGAAGATCTTGACTGTCATGGTGCGTCTCTTGGCCAGATTATACATCTGGTATGCATCGCCGCATTTTAAACGGACACATCCATGGGACCCCGGATGACCCAGGTTGTTATATGCGCCTGTAAACAGTGTATGATTATTCTTCTTTTCAAAAGTGATGGAATGGAAATATACAGCTCCGTAGATATGTGTTACATACTGACCCCAGCACGGATCTCCATTGTCCTGCTCTTCCGTCTTTCCTCCAAGCTCCTTCCATCTGTAGACTGCACCTGTACGGTATGTGCCTTTATCTGTCGGTCTGCTTGAAGATCCGACGGTACACAGGAATGTTGCCACCGGAATGCTATATTTCCCTTTATCTCTGGCATAGATGGTAACCGTATTTGTTTTCCTGTTTACCAATACTTTCAGCGGGTGACTTGCAACCCATGAATATCCCTTGTATTTAATCAGGTTCGTCTGAAGGACTCCGGCCTTGCTGAAGAAATACTTGTATTTCCCAATCTTCACAGGTCCGCCGGTTGCAGCTGCACCTGTCTTTTTGAAATAATATTTCTTACCGTTCTTTTTTACCCATTTGTTCTTGCAGACTTTACCGCTGGCTGTAAAACAATATAACTTTCCGCCAATCTTTTTCATGCCGTTCTTTGCAGCAGCATAACTGGAAGGTGAAAAATAATATTTTGCACCCTTTGCAGTTGTATACCATCCGGAAAGCAGCTTACCCGTCTTGTCCACAAGATATGTATTCTTTCCAAGTTTTTCGAACGCTGTTTTTCCGGAACATGCTACGGTAAACGATCCTGTGAACAAATAGGAACTTTTCCCGATTTTATATACGCCGCTCTTTGAAACTCTCTTCAGCGCGCCGCTCTTATATGTATAGTAGTAATGGCCGTTGGACATCTTATGCACCCCTGCCTTTCCCGGCAGAGAAACCAGACCTTTGGCCTTTACATAGTAATACTGCTTCCCCAGCTTATATATTCCGGCCTTGCCCGGAACAAATTTCACACCTGACTTATAGTAGTAGGACTTTGAAAACCCGGTATATCCCTTCTTGGCCTGTTTGACACCTTTCACATAATATGCGCCATTATATGTCCCTGTCGCTACCTTCTTCACGCCGTTTACATAATATGCGCCATTGTATGTGCCTGTCGCTACTTTCTTCACGCCGTTTACATAATATGCGCCATTGTATGTGCCTGTCGCTACCTTCTTCACGCCGTTTACATAATATGCGCCGTTGTATGTGCCTGTCGTTACCTTCTTCACGCCGTTTACATAATATGCGCCGTTGTATGTGCCTGTCGCTACCTTCAGGATGCCGGCTTCATAATACCCATTGCTGTACGTTCCCGAAAAAACAATACCCGGCACAGGTTTTCCCTCTGAATCCTTACCGAAATAGTATAATAATCCATCTGTATATGTCTCATAAACATCCAGCTTTACAATACAATCATCTCCGAAAGAATAAAGACCTTCATTTGGCACTTCATAGATTCCTGTAACAGGATTTCCGTCCTGATTATAATACATGGTCTTATCTGTATTCCATGCCTCTATCTCCGCAAATGAAACGACAGTAAATGAAATACATACGATGAGAACAGATAGCACAATCAATAACTTGTTCTTCATTTTCACTCCTTTGCTGTTCAATTCGATACAAGCAGATTATATCATAGCCGCATAATGTCTACAACAAAAATGGAAAAATGAAGAGAAGAATCATCTGATTGATTGGAAACACTCATTTCTCCCCTGTATATATGCTCGGACCAGGTCCTTTCGGCAAATATTCTTCCAGGTTGTATTTCTTTGCATATCTGAGTTTTAGATAATATACCACAGCTGTTATTACTGATATTTCTGTAAGCGCTAAGAAAAATAGTGAAAGGAATAACAGCGCATTATAATTACTTGTGCTGAGCAAAATGTTTTTTCCTATTACAGCAATTCCAACACAAGCACCAGAAGCAAAGAATTTAACCATTCTATCGCTGATATGTTTCTTTTTTTCATAAACGCCCTTTTCAATTCTAAGGCTCACAACAACCGGTATCAGAAGCATTGTTGCAATTATTACCGCTAATGCTATTCCATTAAAGATAATAAAAGCCTGCAGATTTTTTTCGCCACCGGAGGTATATACCATAGCTGTAAACGACCCGATTCCCATACCCAGATACTGCCATATCTCGGCAGAGTACAGGGTTTTCCCCGCATGATCCTTATACTGGTGTATGAATTTTTTTCTGAACAGTATTCCTGCTACAAATAGAACTGCCGAAAACAACATTCCCAGAAGACAGAGCAGTTTTTCCGGCTGCCAGTGAAGCATTTCCATGAAAAAACCGGTGAAGTATAGCAGAAACAGCAATACCGACAAAAAAGGTATCGTCAGCTGTGAAAGCTCAATTGGTCTTAAGATATTATGATACGAAATAAAACTCGCAATTTTCTCTTTATCCTTCATTTTTTAACCCTACTTTTAATCTAAACTGTTTATAGAATCTTTTACATATTGCCGAAAGCCTAATAATTCAAATGCCCATATAATACCCATGGTTAAAAATCCCGCTGCCGGATTTGCAACCATAACCATGGAAATAACAGCTCCCTCTACAAAGCCAAAACCAAAATTTACTGCAGCGTTACTTGACATTTTACTGCGAGATGCTCCGTGATAATAGTCTGTCCCCATTCCAATGACAGAATCAACTACCCCGCCAATAATTCCTCCTTTTACTCCTGCAGCTGCAATCTCCTTTGGTATGCTTGTCGGTTTCATTTTCAGGGCTGCATCTTTTTCTCCTTCAAGAATTCTTAATTTTTCATTGTATCTACGTGTGACCCATGAAAGCCTACCGCTTCCGGCCCGCGGATTACCGGTTGCTTCGCGTATTGGTGCCAACTCTTCTTTCAGCAGGGAATACGAATTGCTATAATTATGGGTTGCATATTTCACTTTAATTCCATAATCCATTCGGGCACCCATTCTTCCGGCTTCAAAACTGATGCCCTGACTGAAATAGTAATCTTCTGATGTCTGCAGATAATCCTGACGATTCATTGCTGCCTGCGGCTTCATACCGTTCAGGTCAACATATTTAATCGGATTATTGTAACAATACAGATATTCATTCAGAGAAACCGGGCTTGCAAGATTGCCTTTTATGATATCTCTTCCTGCAAATCTTCCAGTTTCCGGGATGTATTCTCTGGCCTGAGCAAAATACGTCCCGGTGATATCGTCTTTCATATAACCAGCAAATCCGATTCCACTGTACAATTCGCCGGATAACCCAAATTCATCATAGGATATCCCCTGGCGATTCATCCTGATGGGAGAATTCAGCCGGTCAGTCAGAATTCTGTTTGTATCAACGGAAAGCAGCATATCCTCATTCCATACATATTCTCTATTATTTTCACCATCAATCTCTTCCAGAAGGTTATTGAACATTCTAGTCTGATCCAGAACATATTCCATGCTCTTTCCGCCTTCTCTTCTGGCCATCCTGTATCCCAGACCGTTATATTCATAGCTGACACTTTTTCCGTCACTTCCGAATGCGGAAGAAAGCCTGTTGGCAGCATTATAGCTGTATGTATTCAATATTTTTCCATTCAGCAGTTCTTCGACCAGATTACCTCTCCGGTCATATTTATATATTGTTTCATTTTCAGCATCAAGAATGCTTACCAGCTGATCTGCCTTATTGTATGTATACTTTGCGGAATTTCCATTCTCCCTTTTTTCTATACGGTTGCTAAACGCATCATACAGATAGCTCCGCAGGTCGGTTCCTTCCTTCTTTACAAGAATCAGGCGGTTTAATGCATCATAATCATAGCTGAATATCCCATTATCTTCCGGGATATCCTTTCTATACTGATCAACAACGGAGACACTTCCATTTCCATTATACATATACCGGAAACGATCCATCAGGCTCCCGTCTACAGTATTCAGCAGTTCGCTTAAGTACCCTCTCCCATTGTATTGATATTCTGTGCGATATGTACCGCTTTTTCTGGAAAGGATTCTGCCTTCTTCATCATAGGAGAACTCTGTTTCTTTTTCACCTGCAGTCACTTTGATAATTCTATCTTTTTCATCATATTCATAATGGACACTGGTTCCGCCGGAGTATATGATACTGGTTCTGTTTCCATTGCCATCATATGCATAGGATACCGTTTTCCCTCTGTGATCCGTAATCTTCATTGCTCTTCCCATCACATCTCTCTGAATGGTTGTTGTGCCAAGTGAGTCATGAATTTCCGAAAGTCTCCTGAGCGGTGTATATGAGTACTGAACTGTTTTGCTGTCTCCGAAATCAAGTTCCGTAATATCTCCGCGATTATTTCTCTTTACCCTTGTAATGTTTCCTTCCTGATCCTTGTGATAGATCACTTCTCCATTTTTATTATATCGATAATTCTCTGTATTTCCAAGCGGATCCATCACATCAAGAATTCTTCCGTTTCTATCTCGTTTATAGGTTGTAATCCGTATTCCGCTCTGCCCCTGATTCAATTCGGCAATTTTCTGGTTATCTGCTAACAGTTTCTCATCAACTGACTCTGCTTCTCTTCCTGTTCCGCGTATGACAGCTATAATCTCATGATGCTTATCATAATGATATCTTGTAATATTCCCTTCCGGATCAGTTACCGACAGCAGGTCTCCGGCATTGGAATATGAATACCTGGTCAGATTCCCTTCTCCGTCTTTTACAGAAACGATATTTCCGACAGCATCATATTCATAGGACGCTACGCGGATGCCTCCTTTCGAAACATGCTTTATCCGGTTCAGGGCATCATATCGGTATGCAGTCGTTACGCCTCCGGAAATCTCTTCAATCAGATTGCCATTTTTGTCATATGTAAATTTTTCTTCTCCTCCATCCGGATGCAGAATTCCTGTCAGTTGTCCGCTCAGATCATATGTATATTTTCGGGTTTTTTCTCCATGGCATTCTTTGATTACATTGCCATTTTGGTCATAGGAATATGTGATAGATTCGCCCTCTGGAGTAATTTCCTCCACAAGTTCTCCGGCCAGATTGTATGCACTCCTCCATTCATTTCCTTCGGCATCCGTGAATTTTACTACATTTCCCATGTCATCATACTCATAAGATTCATTGGTTCCGTCATTGAGTCTGACTGTAGATACCCTGTTAAGGGCATCGTACTGAAATATTGTGACATTACCATTCCCATCGTAAAATGCAGTCACATTATCATTGGCATCATAATAGTATTTCCTTGTTTCAAACATCGGATTTGTCACGCGGATGAGCCGGCCGCTTTTATCGTAGTCATAAATGATATTTCCACCTTCTGGATCCAGTATGCGGCTTAAATTCCACATGTTGTTATAATAATATTCCGTACGGTACCCATCTTTATCAATAACGGCAGACACCTTATTAATCTCATTATATTCAAAGAACATTTCTGATCCGTCGTAATCAATAAAATGAACCAGTTTTCCGCTTTCATTATAGAAATACTTTCTGTGGTCACCGATAGCATTCACACTTTCTATTAATTCATTCCTCCTGTTATAGAAATATCTTTCTACATTTCCGTTTCCATCCATGGCGGAAACCACCCGGTTGATACTGTCATAGCCATATTCGGTCACATGCCTGTTTTCATCTGCGATGGAGATGATATTACCCCTTGCATCATAAGAAAGACGAATAGATGTCCCATCCGGCTTTACGATTTTGACCGGAACATTCCGTTCACTGTATTCAATCTTTGTAGTTCTTCCGATCGCATCCTGATATTCTGTCAGTTTCCCCTTCTCATTATATTTTCTGTAATGAAGCGTCCGCTGATTTAATCTGGCCTCTACCATCTGCCGATTTTCATCATAGACTGTTTCAAACACATTGCCAATGGGATCTGTTTCTTTTACAATATCTCCATATGCATCATATTCATATGCCGTGACGTTTCCGTTTTTATCTTTAAACGATGACTTTCTATTGTTCTCTGTGTATGTGAATTCTTCCGATGAACATTGATGGTCATATTCAGTCTTTGTACTTCTGCCTATTTCATCATGGTAGTACCTGATTTTCATTCCATTCTGTCTGATTGCAGTAATGCACCTTTCAAAATCATTATAGCTGATGGTGCAGTATCCTCCATCCGGAAACTTCTGTCCAATCACCCTTCCGTTAATATCATACTCATTCATCAGGTTCACTGTTCCTCTGGCATTGGTCACCTTATACATCATTCCATTCCGGTCATATCCATAAAGATACATTTCATCCTCTTCATCCTCAATGCATGAAAGTCGGCTTACCACTTTATCGTCCAGCTGGATATCCTTGAATTCCAAAACAATGCATCGCCCTGATGTGTCTTCAATCCTCTTGATTCTCCAATCTTCATCTGCATATTCGTACATGAAATCATATCCTGTTCCAAATTCATTTCTCACATGAATCAGGGAACCGTTGCTATACTGGAAGTCCAGTCTGTTTCCAAAACGGTCAATCTTTTTCAGACACTCACCTTCAAAGTTAAAATAATATTTCTCATTATTTTCTGTTGTATAGATAAAAGCATAAATATCATCCGAACACTTTTCCAGAATCTTGTTGCTGCTACCGGAAGCATTTTCATACCGATTCCCCTTATTCATATACGTTTCTCGTTTGCCATTTTCAGTTGTAATCAATACTTTCCCGGGTTTAAGATATAAATGGATTTCATAATTATGTGTCCATCCACCGTATGGTTCATTTCTTCCGGCTGCTACAACACTGTTATATGTAAACTCAAGAAACATCGGCTGTCTTCCCGGAATCTCAAGAAATCTCCTGGTATATATGTAATTGCCGGAAGCCATATTAACCGGGTCCAGATCCAGTACGGTATACTCTTCCTCCTGGGTTATGTTTTTCTCGACCCCATGAATGCTCCAGCCTTCCGGAAGTAGCGGTTTTCCGGTCTTTTCATCATAAACAGACGACTGTGACGAGAATTTCTCCATGGATTCGGCCACACGGCTGATATAGTCGGAAATGCTTCCATTATGGCTCATATTATATACAGCTTCCATCTCAATCAGAATAGACTCAAACTTTGACGCCAGGGCCTCTGCACTGCTGATGTTCGAGCTGCTTAGTGCTGATCCGGATAAATTCTGCATCTGATCCAGATAACCACTGTACAATTCATAATCATCTGCGATTTCTCCATAGTCCAGACTGCCATCATGCTGAATGGCAGCCTGAATGCCCTGCACCATATGTTTGTTTTCATTCATGGCAAGAATGATTGAATTATATATATCATTCAGCATCGTACCATGCCCGTCTTCAAAGTAGTTCTTAATCGATTTGTAGCCAAGACTTGTAAGTTCGCTTTCCTCCGAAAGATCCAGAACCGTCCCTTTTGCAAGTTTCACCTGTGTTCCGATGGCATTCAGCGATTGATTGATATCATTTAACATCGCCTGCGCGTCTCTGCGATTGATTCTGTATCCTCTCAATCCTTCTTTAACAATATACTTATCTTTCATAACACACCTTTTACACTATCTTCCCTTTCTACACTTCAGGCAGTCATTCCTGCCTGCCAAATGCCTGGTTTCTTCCGCTTTCCCAGAGCAAACGCATATTCTGTCTTTCGTTTTTCCTTTCATTCTCATCAAACGCTTCTATTGCTTCTGCGGCATGATAGAAATGTTCTGCATCCACACGCAGTTTTTCACAGTATTCTGCCAATAAATCCAAAAGCTTATTCTCATAACGATTCCTCATTTCCATGATACAGTTAAAGTTTGTATATTCATCAAATGTGACATGCTTAGGCGAAGAATCAATAGCTTTTGCGCAATTCAGCAAATGATTGTAATGTTTCTCACAGACTTCTATATTAGATTTAAACTCCATATCTCCTCCTATTTTTTATTAATCCATAAATGAAGTATCTGCATCTTCAAGTTTCCAGCAGTTTTCGCAGCTGTCCATTCAACAGATTCTCTTCTTCTGAAAGTTTTCTGATTCTTGCCCCCAGTGCTTCTCTGGAATCTTCCAGTTCCTGCATTTTCCGGGCATAGTTGATGATCTCTTCCTCGTATGCATCCGCAATAAGTTCTTTCATGTCTGTTTTCTCATATTTTCTTGCGAATTCATCATACATCTGAAGCGCCAGCTTATCTAATCTGATGATTTCATCTTCTGTCTCGGAAAGTTTTCTTTCCTCATTTCGTGCTTCCTGAATGTTCTGCTCAATATCGGATATTTTCCTCCTGATTTCACTGATGCTGCTTCCTGCATCCATTTCTTTCATATTCCCTCCAGATAATGTCTTTTGTTTTTCCTTTGCAGATTCAATTTTCATTCACAAGCGGAATCTTGATTTTTGTCATTCGCCCATTTTCAAATACGATACCTTCATCAATCTCAAGATTCGCCCGGTTTGACCCAGCAGGAAAAATCTGCTGCTCATTTGTCTTGCCTTTTATGATTCCATATTTTGCACTCTTCAGAAATTTGGTAAACGGGTCAATTCCAACAAGAGATGCTGCACTTGTTGCCACAATAATCCTAATTTCCGTTTTCAGAGCCCGTTCCAATACCCCGATACAGCCGGCACCATCTGCCGCTGCAAGTTTGGAAAAATATGCCCAGTCATCAAAGAGAACATATACTTCAGGAAGGGTTCTGAAAAACTCTCTCGGCTTGCTTTTCCCTCCGTCGCTTGCATATGCAGCTTCCCTCATGTCTATGGCATTCTCCAATACTGCCATGAAAGCTCTATAATCCTCCTGCTCCAGAAGATATTCCACTCCGCTTTCCATGGATATGTCCTGAAAATCGTGATTCTCTCCATCCACAACAAAGCACCTTGCATCCCTTTTCTGGCTGTAGATCAGTTTCAGAATGTTCGTCTTTCCGCTTTCATGTGGCCCGGTAATAATCTGAAGCGGTGCGGTTCCAAGATATTTCACATCAACTGCCTCGCTGTCCAGGCCAAGTGCAGCATCTTCCAGTTTCTTTTTCTTTATCAGATAATCATATTTCAGTTTATCAGGCAATACCGGAATTCTTTCTGCCAATTCACCGGTATTCTTCAGGCTGATTTCAGAAACCAGTTTTCGAATGCTCTCTGCATATTCAATGGCATCTTCAAGTTCCACCGGCAGATACTGCTGAACAATATTGATTCCCTTTTTCTTTACAAGACCTCGTCCCTTTACATCATTTAATTTGTAGTCATTTCTTCCGACAATTGCGGAAAGTTCACTTTTTTCTATCTGATATTCCGAAATTTTCACATTCAAATTACTGAATACAGAGTACTTCATAGACGCGGACCTGCTTGCAGATACAATCATGTTAATTCCTAGAGATGCACCGTCTCTTGAAAGAGCGACATAGAAATCCTCCTCTTCAAAACCCATCTCTTTTACAACATCATAATTATCTATGAACAGGATAATCTGCTGCAGTGGAACTGATGCAATCCTGTTATACATTTCTAGACTGGATGCATTCTCTCTGCCAAACAGTTTCTTTCTTTTCCGGATTTCTTCCAGAATGATACCCTTGAGTTTTCTCCTTTTTTCCTCATCATCAAAAACAATATAATCTGCTGTATGCGGAAGATCTTTTAATGCAATCAGGGCAGCATTTCCAAAATCCAGCACGTAATAATTTAGAAGTTCCGGATTATTCTTCACCGCAAGGGTAAGTGCTGCATTCAGAAGCACCGTAGATCTTCCGGTATTTCCTGCTCCGAATATTCCAAGATTGCCATCTTTCATAAAGTCATGAACCAGTTCATTCTGCATCTGACATTCCGGCTCATCCATCAGACCAATTTCTGCCCTTGTATCCAGTTTTCTGATGAGTCCCACGTCTGAAACGGCTTCTGCCGAGATGTGCGGATTGATGATTTTCTTTTCCAGAGACGGAAGCCACGGCTTCATTGGCAGATATGCATCTCTTTCAGCACCACCGCGAATATCTTCCTCCATCACTTCAGAGAACACAGAAGCAATCTGTGATACGATTACCTTCAGCTGATCACTGTCAGCTGATGCATTGACATGACTAAGATCTCTATTGATCAGATGACCCTGTCCAATATCATTGATTACATATAGTCTCTCATCAATCTTGTTTTCCAATTCGCCTTCAATATAAGGGGCCCCTGAATAGGCACTCTGAAACTGTTCATAGATTTCATTATTTCCTACTTGAAGATATGCCCTTCCCGGCTGAGTAATATTAGCCGCATCATCTGTTTTCAGAAGTTCGCGGCTGTCTCCGGGTGTCTGCACCTTCAGACAGAGTTTGAATCTGGAATTGGACCAGATCTGATCGTCAACAATTCCTGCAGGCTTCTGAGTAGCCAAAATCAAATGGATTCCAAGGCTTCGTCCTACCCTTGCTGTAGAAACCAGCTCTGACATGAATTCCGGCTGCTCTTTTTTCAATTCCGCAAATTCATCGGATATGATAAACAAATGAGGAAGCGGTTCTTCTGTCAAACCATTTTTAAATTTTTCCGTATACTGGATGATATTCTGTACACCTGCATGTTTAAATATCGCCTCTCTTCTGCGTATTTCCGCCTTAATGGATACCAGTGCTCTCATGGATTCATCTCCATCCAGATTGGTAATGGTACCCATCAGATGCGGAAGCTTAGAAAAGAGATCCGCCATTCCTCCGCCCTTGTAGTCAATCAGCAGAAAACCTACATCATGTGGATGAAAATTCACTGACAGAGAGAGAATGAAGGATTGAAGGATTTCCGACTTTCCCGACCCGGTAGTACCTGCAACCAGCCCATGTGGTCCATGGGACTTTTCATGAAGATCCAGATACACTACATCCTCTGCGCCCCTCAGGCCGATTGGTACAGATAGAGATTTATGCGAATGGTTCTTTTTCCATAATTCATGAATCGGAATATCCTCGACTCTGTTCACTGTATGATTTCTGTTCCCGTAACAGATATCCATCAATTCCATGAAACTAACTTTTTCTGGAATCTGAGCATTTACTCCAGTATTATGAATCAACGGTCTAAGACCTCTTGCAAATCTTTCATAATCTATTCTGCCTGCATCCAGTCTGATTTTTTTCTCAGTCAGAATACCATCATCTAAAAAAATTGTCCCTTCGTCTTCTGCATCAATGGTCATCACCGTTCGTATATTCTCTGGAAGATTCTGGCGCATCTGAGAAGTATAAATCAGGCTGAATCCAAGATCTGACGATTCGGATTTCAGGTGTTCCATAATGCTATGAGATGAAATAAGATTGGCATTTTCAATTACAAAAATGAAATGCGGTACGTAGCTGCTTTCTTTTCTTGATTCGTTTCTGTTCAGGCTTCTTTCTTTTAGCACCCTGTTGATATGACCAAGTATCTGGTCACGGATTTTTTCACTTCCTAAAAGTGTCGTAACATTGATACTGTTTAATCTGGCATGAGGGAGCTGTTTCATCCACTGATACTCATCAGCCTTATCTTCATCAATAATCGGAATAATGACAATATCATGATAACTGTGATAAAAAGCCAGTTGTGTAACCAGCTTGAATATCATTTCTGTGACATATTCCGTTTTTCCAACCAGCCCAAGATGCACTTTTTTCAGGTCAACTACACAGGGAATATCCTTTACTGATTGAAAATTCATATACACTTTCTTCATTTCCTCATTCAGCGGATCCTTTGAAGCATCTGCTTTATCAAAGGCTTGGCAATTTATGGAAAATGATGGAATTTCATTGCCGTAACCGAGAGAAAGATGTAGAAAATCGCTGTCTCTTGATGTTCTTTCATATATTCTGCTGGAATATTTCCATACTTCTTTTTCAATCTCTTTCTGAGAAAGATTCTGGTAATTCACAGCGTTTCTGTATTTTTCCGTCAGCCTATGAAGTTCTTTCCTTTTTCTAAGCAGATATTCCTTATAGCTCTCTATTCTGTTCCGTTCTCTTTCTTCCCGCATTTTTTTGTCATCAGCATAGGATACAATCGATACGATAAGCGTAGATAAAGTAACAGCAGCCATAACCAGCACATATGCGCCTCTCTTCATGAAAAAAGACATTAGAATCGTTGCAAGGATCATAACAAGACCAGGCAATATTCTCTTGATGAGTTCTCCTTTCTTTTTTAATTCTCCCTGCATGGGTGAATCCAGAGACACTTTTCCACGAGGTTCACGCATGACAATCCGAGGAGATTTCCTATATTCGGGGAATCCTTCAAATCTGCGGTGCTCATTAATATATGGATCCAGATCTGTTACAACATTCTGGTTCGTACATATGCTGACATATGTACCGCCGTATATGATTTCACATCTTTTTCTGAATATTTTATCGCCGTTTTGCAGAATGCATTCTTTTTTTTGCTCTCCATTTACATATATTTCTCCGGAAGCAATCAGATACCTTCCTCTGATTTCAAACGATTCGATTCCTTCGATAAAAATATCTGCGTCAGAGTCATCACCAATCAGCAGAATCTCACGCTCCTCAATTTCATATGATCTGTATGCACCATCCAGCACCATGCATTTTCCGTTTTTCGTATCAATATATCTGAAAAACGGAACACTGCTGGCACTATAACCTGTTATGATTTCCAGATTTTTTCCTTCGACATATTGCTCTTTATATCTGTCCTGATAAAAGGTCAGCATTCTGTATGTCTTAAGCTGTTCTGTTTTTTCCATGTTGCTTTCGTATTCCTTACTGATTTACTGATTCATTAGTTTTTTTAATTTCCTCATCGATCGACTCGATGATTTTCTCCTTTTCTGATCCCGTTATGTCAGAATCATTGGAGACACTCCGCTTCTTTTCACCAAGAGCATATAAAAGCATGCTGTCGTTTCTAAGACTCTTTGCAACATCAATCGCATCATCATACTTTGCCCTTCCGATATATACCCAGTAGTCCAGCATGGACGGATCGCAGTTCATGCTTAAATTGCTGGTGATAATGCTTACCTGTTCCGTCCGCAGATTAGAAGAATATACATAAGAAAGTGCTGCTATGTATTTTGTTTCCATGGAAAGACTGTCTACATCCACAGGCCCCAGTTCTTCAATCACGTTTACATAATTGCCTCTCTGAAACTCTTCATTCGCCTTAAGAAAAATGCTCTGTTCCTTACATTTTACAAGGCCCAGATAGGACGCCAGAAGAATTGCCAGTACCATCAGAACTGTCAGCAGTGGCACCAGTTTTTGCTTTAATTCCAAAGATTTTCTGGATGTCTTGACAAATACCTTTCTCTGATACTCGTTTTCAGCCTCCAGCGCCTGATACAGTAATTCCCGGATTTCCCCGGTTGCTTCCGCTTCTCTTACCTCTGTCAGAAGCTCTGACTGATCATAAAGGTCGTCGCCGCCTTCCAGATAATCCTGGTAACTGTACCCGGGATACATTACAGCTGCAATCAGCGCCTTTAATTCCGCAAGAAACGAATCCTGCCCTTCTCTGACACTTCTCTCCATTACCTTCGGCATGTACGAGTCCGAAAAAAACAGATTATCTGGATTCAATGAAAACCGGAGACGTCTGACCAGATGCTCCAGATTCAGCGTATTGATGAGCAGTTTCAGTTTTTCTGAATGCTCCAGTTCAAAACTGTCTCGAAAAGGATGCATATGATCAGAATGAAAGGTCAGAATATAATGGTCTTCTGTTTTTTCACACATGCATTCCAAAAGATAGTCATCCTTTTTCATAACAATCGCCAGGTCGCTGTCTCCTGCCTTCAGACCGGTCAGAAGATATGATTTTTTCATTTCCTTCTCTGTGTCTTTTTTAATTTCTTCCTTTTTCAATTTATTCTCTTTCATCATTCACCTTCTGCAATGGAACCAGTTTATCTCCTGAATATATATTCTCCTGCTTAAATGTATTTTTCACACTTACAAGTTTCTCTTCCTGTACAGATCTAAGGAAATTCCCCTTTAGGCCCGGAATATATCCGCTGTGGACAAGTTCCTTTATGACAACTTCTATCATCTGATTTTCATCAGTCTTTACCTCCACCTGCTGTCCGTCTATTTCAATGGTTATGATAATATCCATATTTCTTTCTTCTCCATATAATGATTTCTACTGTAATCAGAATTGTCACGCCGATTAATGCCGTAACGCCCATAAAAATCTTAATACCGTTTATCGTCTCTTCTCTCTCTTTAGATACGTCTTTCGTCTGCCGTTCAAGTTCCACATGACCTAGATTCTCATTCATGAACAAATCTGAATAATCTTCTATTTCCTTGTTCCCTTCCTGCAAAAACAGATGGTTTTCCATTTCTGCTAAAGATTCTTCTTCTCTTTTGATTTTCTCCATTACCTGCTGGTCCATATCCTGTGTAAAGACATAAATTCCATATTCTTCTATTGCATTTCCTCCTATGTCTTTCTTTTCGTTTCCGTTATATGTAATTGAATTCTGATCAAGAATCAGTTCGTTTTCACCATATGCTGCAACACTTTGCGAAAGTATCAGGATCAGTACCATGATAATTATTATAATTCTTTTACTCATTGTGAAATACCAATTTACCCCCGGGATTATTCCGGGGGTAAATGCTTAATTATTACGCACCAAACTTACCTGCAATTGTTGCATCAAGTTCCTGAGCAGCACTTAACGTCTGCTCAATCTGAAGAGCAATGGATTCAATCAGCTGTCTTGTCTGATCAAGACCAGGCTTCAATGACGCAAACTGGTCCACATAGGATTCTGCAGCTGCGCCCTCCCAGCTTTCCGGAAGGCTGTTCACTACCTGCTGCATCTGATTGATTAATGATTCAAACTCATTTCCCTGTGTTCTTAACTGTGTTGCTGAATTTGACAAACCTTCAGCATTTAACCTAATAATACCTGCCATTTCTTTCTCCTTTACTTTCTTTCTATTAATATCAGCGGATTGGTAATATGTTCAACCACGCCTTTACTAACCGTACCATTTGTTTTAACATCCTGGAGCATACTTTCAAATCGATGCAATCTGGTTTTTGTATCTCTTCCTATCTCTTCTGCCTTTTTTGTAAATCTGTCCAGTTCCTTTTGAATGATTTCACTATTATTCATATATACATCTGTCGCTTCTCCATAAAGAGTATCTGCGTACCTGTTGTATTCAGCATCAGCCTTCCGATACATTTCATTGTTTTCATTCTCATTACTCTGATAATCTTTGCTGAATCTCGCAACTTCTGTTTCAAATGCATTCGATCTGCTGGATATTTCATTTTGGCCGCTGCTTGCTTTTTTGATAACAGCTTCCGGCTCAAAATCCGCAACCTGATTCATCAATGCTTTTACATGGCTGTTGTACTGCTCTGTATCAACCCCTTGTACATCACTTTCTTCACAGGTAATATCACCCTCGATATTGAGATTTTCTGTGTTTACAATTTCTATCTGGGGCTCAATCTGGCTTGCCTGAATATCTAGTGAAAAATCTTGTTCCTTCAATTCTTTGTAATCCGGAGCTTCAGCCGGGGTATAAGATAAAGAAGGCATTAACGGCATAACCGGCTCGTCATCACGTTCGTTATTGTAAAACTTTTTCAGTTCATCCCGATACTCCGCAAGCGCCTCTTGGTATTGCTCCAGTTCCTGGTTGTATTTTGTTATACTTTCATTGTTCGCCTGATTTGTCTGTGCAAAAGACTGATAATCTCTGTTAAAATCCTGCGAAATCTTGATTACACCCTTAACAGCTTTATCCTCCTGTATCTGGCTGTTGTATGATTCTTCTGCCTCAGCAACTTTCTTTTGATAGTCTTCTACTGAATCTTCGTAACTTTCCACAAGCCCTTTGTATTTATCTACATCTCCCTTATATTCATCGACAGCAGATTTGAAAACATTTACTTTGCCGAAATAGTCTTTGCTTTTCTTGACGTATTGATTTGCTTCATTCAAATCACTTTTAATCGTGTTCAAAGAAGTTTTCACATTGTCTCTGTTCTCATCATATGCTTCCTTGTAGTTCTCGGAATATATTCTGTTCAGATTTTTTGCAAAGGTTGTTGCATCGATACCTGTATAATCCGAAATATCTACTACACCAGGCTCAATTTTCAGATCCGGTTCTTTTGTGAAATCTGCTTTTTCGGGTTTTGCTCCTGATGAAATCTTTGCTGCGGCCTCTTCCAATTTCTTATTGTTCTCACTGATAAAAGCAACATTTGCCTGTCCATCCTGGACATTATCCACCATGGCTTTTACATATCCAAACGAGATGCTGTCATTAAATTCATGATATACATCATTTATCAGCCCCATTGCTGCGTTTTTCTCTTCTTCGCTGAGATTATCCGCCATTTTGTAGCTGATCTCTATTTTTGATGGGTTTCCATTATTCAGTGTAGAAATCTGGTTGGTCAAATCAGATGGGAATGTTATGATTGCATCATATTTTCCATTGTTCAATCCTTCTTCTGCTGCTGCCAGAGAAACAAGTTCATAGGAACCCGGATCAAGCGAATCAATGAAATTCCTGGAATAATTCAAAACAGATGAATCCGTTCTTTTTCCATTATCCAGACAGACTATTGAAATCAAGCTGTCTTCATTAACTTTCTCCACTTCATTTTGTCCAATTTCAATTCCTTCTTCCTTGTCAGGCTGCGTCAGATACCATAATAATCCGCCACAAATAACCAAAACGGAACAAACCACGCCTATAATAACTTTTCCTGCTTTACTCATCTACACCTCCAATCAATAATATTCGATATAGGCCATTTACTTATTTCATTGAATGAAAAGAAGTTCGTATGTTTCTTTACACTCAAACAATGTAATCTTATCATGCCGGTGCATCAAAACCGTGACAAAAGCGTATAATTCTGTTACTGACTCTAAATGTTTTAGTTTAAAAATTATTTATTTAATCTTAATATATTTTTAAGCAAACACTTTTCTCTTATTCTGGCAATAAAAAAACACGTAACAGAAGTTACGTGTTTTGGAGGCGACACCCAGATTTGAACTGGGGAATAATGGTTTTGCAGACCACTGCCTTACCACTTGGCTATGTCGCCATGGTTGGCTAGGGTAGCAGGATTCGAACCTGCGCATGACGGAATCAGAATCCGTTGCCTTACCGCTTGGCGATACCCCAACATCGGTTTCCATATGAATTTATGGGGTGGGTAGTGGGATTCGAACCCACGCATGACGGAGCCACAACCCGTTGTCTTAACCACTTGACTATACCCACCATATTCATTTTAAAAAAAGTTGGCGACCTGGAACGGGCTCGAACCGTCGACCTCCAGCGTGACAGGCTGGCATTCTAACCAGCTGAACTACCAGGCCGCAAATGGTGGGCGTAGCAGGGCTCGAACCTACGACCCCCTGCTTGTAAGGCAGGTGCTCTCCCAGCTGAGCTATACGCCCTGATGTGGTAGCGGCGAGTGGAGTCGAACCACCGACCTTCCGGGTATGAACCGGACGCTCTAGCCAACTAAGCTACACCGCCACATTCAAATGATTAAGACTCTCCGGTCTTGCTCACTGCAAGAATAATGATACCAAAAGGGGTTTCCAATGTCAAGAAATATTTTCAATAAAGCACACAATTTTTTCATTCCCGAATCCTCTTGTTTTCAACGAAAAGGACCTGCTTTTCAGCAGGTCCGAAGGGATTAATTCATGATTCTTCTTACACCTACAATATGCCTGTAAGTGGCTGATCCGGTGATGATTCCTGTACTTGGACTGCTGGCATGAATAATTCTTCCGCCGCCGGCATACAAAGCCACATGGTCGCCATAGATAATAAGGTCGCCAGGCTGTGCCTCGGAATATGAAACCGCTCTTCCGGAGCCTAGCTGCGCCCAGGAATTATGCGGAAGTGCATATCCGAAATGTGCATATACTGCCATGGTAAATCCGGAGCAGTCTGTACCATTTGTCAGAGAGGATCCTCCATAGACATACGGATTGCCAAGGAACTGAAAAGCATACTCAACAACAGAAGTGCCTCTGGCTTTTGTTCCTCTATAGACCACCTGCGTAACAGGTTCTTTCAATACCTTTTGGGAAATGATATCCTTGTCTGTTATTTTTCCATTCACCTTTGTGATATCTGCAGTAATCTCTTTCTTTCCGAATTTGCCCTCTTTCTTTATTTTTGTTTCACCTTCATACAGTTCGGAACTGTCAATGTATTCCGTCTTGTAATTTGTCTTGCTCGTATAGGTTACAGTTTCGGTTGTTGTCACATGAACCAGAGCATTTGTCTCATAGGTTTTCAGCTGGTCGCCAATCTGAAGTTTATCCAGATTCTTTCCATCGTTCCATTTCTCCAGTTTTTCAAAAGGAATATCCAACTTTGCAGCGATGCTCCAGCCGGTATCTCCATCCTTTACTTCGTAAGTTGTCTTTTCCTCTACGCCGCTCATGATATAGTCCAGCTTATCTGCAGCCACATCCAGCGTCGGGTGGTTGGAGCCTCTTTTCAGATTCACTTTCTGGACCGTCAGTTCTTCTTTCACCTCACAGCTCTTGATTTCTCCACCATCTTTTGTATAGTAGCTCTTAATATCTTCAATCAGCTGATTTCCTTCTTCTTCTGTCGCTACCATGGCAACAGACTTGCCATCGATGCACACCCTATATGGTTCTTTTACTTTTTCGCCATCCCTGGTCAATGCGTAAGGAGCAGTTGCAGCAGAGATTCCAATGGCTCCTGCGGCAATAACAACAGCTGCAATAACAATAATCAGCATGTTTCTTTTTATTCTTGTCATGTCGTCCCTCCGTTTACTTAAACCTATTTTAATCAAAAGTGTGGCAAAAGTCAATGAAAGTTCGCAGTTTTCACTAGATTTTAGCTTTTCTAAAAAGAAAAACCGCCATAGCCGGCGGTTTTCATACCATATCTAGTTGATTATTCTTCTTACACCAAGAATTTTTCTGTATGTTGCGGAACCGGTCTTGATTCCCGTTCTCGGATTGCTGGCATGAATGATCTGCCCGCCGCCGGCATACAGAGCCACATGGTTTCCATAGATGATCAGGTCACCAGGCTTTGCCTCGGAATAGGATACGGATCTTCCGCTTGACAGCTGTGCCCAGGAATTATGCGGAAGAGAATAGCCAAAGTGGGAATATACAGACATGGTAAATCCGGAGCAGTCAGTACCATGTGTCAGAGAGGATCCTCCATAGACATATGGATTTCCAATGAACTGCCTTGCATAAGCTACAACAGATGATCCTTTGCCGCTTCCGACACTTGATGTGCCGGAATCCGATGATGAGGCTGCTGCAGATACCGCATTCGGGTCATAGGTCGGTCTTTCTGCCGTTCCCTTATATACAACTCTGGTCTTTGCCTTCTTCAGCACTTTCTTTGCGGTGATCTTTCTTCCGGTCTCCACGCCGTTTACAGTCGTAACAACAGCATTGATTCTTTTCACGCCGTCTCTGCCCTTTTTCTCTACTTTGGTTTCGCCCACATACATGTTGGCTGTTTCTATAACCTCTGTCTTATGCTTGATGGTTGTTTCATAGGTGATTTTTTCTTTTGTAGTAACCTCTATGGAAGGCTTTGGTTCGTAGGTGTTCAGTTCATCACCAATCTGGAGAAAGTCCAGATCCTTGTCTGCATTCCATGCGTCAAGATTTTCAAAAGGGATATCCAGCTGATCTGCAAGATCCCATGCGGTATCTCCGTCTTTTACCGTATAGGTTGTCGGATTATCCGTTCCTGTCATAAGTACAGTAAGTTTCTGTTCTATATTATCTACCTGCGGATGCTTTCTGCTGTGCTTCATCTCTTTGGGAACAACAGTCAGTTCCTGCTTCACTGAAACACTTTCAACCTTCTCCGCATCATTTACATAATAGTTTTTCATGCTGTTAACCAGCTGGTTTCCCTCGTCTTCCGAAGAAACCATCGCAACTTCCTTGCCATCGATGCATACGCTGTATGGCTCCTTTACCTTTTCTCCCTCTGCTGTAACAGCATATGGAATGGTCAGAACATACCATAGGATAAATGCCAGCACCAGCACTGCTGCTATGATGGACCCTGTAACGATTGCTTTTTTCTTATTTTCCATACTGCTTCTCCTTTTTCACAATTGTCCATTTTACAGTAAAGTGTGGCAAAAGTCAATGAAAGTGCACATGTTTCAAAAAAATTTCACAAAAGAGGGAGAATTACTCCCTCCTATTCCTTCAGGAAACTTCTGATTCTGTCATTGGTCATGCGGAACCAGTAGCGGTCATCCAGTTTGTCGGCCCCGATTCCTTCATAATACTTCAGCGATGGTGTATTAAAAGTTCTGCAGACCCAGTCGATTCTGTCATAATCCTTTCTGACACACTCTTCTGCCATGAACTTCAGGATAGAAGTACCAATGCCTTTTCCCCGGAGTTCCTTCTCCACATAGAATATCTCAAGATAGAGATTGAATCTCCCGGTAAATCCGGATTGAACCACGTTATACAGCCCGATTCCTGCAGGTTTTCCATCATAAAATGCAATGGCAATCTCTGCCGTATGCCCATCCATCATCTGATGCAGCGTCTCTTCTGTAATGCAGAATGTCTTCTTGTCCATTGACTGGTATTCCCCCAGCTTACAGATATAACTGTAGACTGCAGGAATGTCTTCTTTCACAGCAAGCCTTGTTTCTATCATTTTCAATACCTCCTCTTTTACAGTTTCAGTTTATATACCGGTACATATACTGTTCTGGAGCCATGTCTGACAGATTCCATCAGCGAAATCTCCCGAACGGTCATGGATGCATTTTCAAATCCCTCCTCAAACCATTCCTCATCAAAATCCGGATATGTCCTGCAGCCTCTTGCCAGAGTAATATGGGGATGAAACGGCTTATCATCATAATAGATTCCCGAAGCATCCAGTTCCCGTATAATGGCACTCTGAAGGTCTGCAAGGCGGTCTGTCTCCACCACCCTCTTATTTCCGTTTCTGTTCTTTATGACCTTTTTTCCTTTGGATGAAACAGCTTCCCTGTAATACAGCCGGTCTTTTTTGCCTTTTCTCCGGAAAGATCCGAATCCGCCAAGAGATAATATCATCGGTTCCGTTTCGATATTCATGAGTGCACGGATCATGCATTCCTTTACAAGCGGCAGGCTCTCTTTTTCCACCTCATCCAGAAAAGCAAGGGTCAGATGAAGGTTCTCCCTTTCAGTGAAACTCCCTTTTTCTGCTTCCGCCTTCAGATCCTCAATGTTATATTCCAGTTCTTCCAGAATATCCTCCGTAAAATTGATTGCTATGAATAGTCTCATCATAATCTCCTATGAAACAGGCCTGCAAAATGCAGGCCTGTCGTTTTCATTCTATTAGCAGCAGCTTCCGCAGCATCCGCCGCAGCCGCCTTCTGATCCATGTCCGCCGCAGCTGCCATCTGCATAGCTGTATTCCAGAGTTCCTTCCACAAATGCTTTCATCACTTCATCTGCCTTTCCGGATATGCCCGGAAGATAAAGGATTCCTGCCTGCGCAAGGCCCATCTGAGCCTGCTCTCCAATGCTTCCTATAATGACAACTTCCGCGCCTGCTTCTTCCAGCAGCGCAACTGCTCCATGATGTCCTCCCTTGTTCTCTATAAGGTATGAATCCGTAATGGTAAGTCCGGACAGCTTATAGATTTTAAACTGCGGGCAGTGACCGAAATGCTCGCATACATTTCCGTCTTCATATGCTACGGCAATGACACCTTCCTCATCACCGGCCATTTCTTCGCATGGCTCCATGCAGCTTTCACAATCGCCGTCACAAGGAAGCGGTTCTTCCATTCCTTCCAGGCTTTCCAATGTCTCCACCATCGGCATGATTGCTTCAATTTCTGCAAGCTCAATCATTCCTCTGTCGCAGGCTGCTGCAATCTTCGGGTCGATTGGAAGTTTTACAACTGCATCGATTCCATATTTCGCTGCAACTGCCTCAATGCCGCTGATGCCAAAAATCGCATGCTGCTTTCCGCAGTCCGGGCATTCAAAATATGACATGTTTTCAACCATTCCAATGACCGGAACATTCATCATGTCCGCCATCTTTACAGCCTTTTCAACAATCATGGAAACAAGATCCTGCGGTGTTGTAACAATGACAACGCCGTCAATCGGAAGTGACTGAAATACGGTCAATGCAACGTCACCGGTTCCTGGAGGCATATCCACCAGCATGAAATCAACATCTCCCCATTTTACATCGGTCCAGAACTGTTTCACTGCTCCGCCAATGACAGGACCTCTCCACACTACCGGATCTGTATCGTTTTCCAGAAGATTATTCATGCTCATCATTTTGATTCCGGTCTTTGTCTTGATTGGAATGATTCCTTCCGTATCTGCCACTGCCAGTTTTGTAGCACCAAATGCTCTTGGAATGGATGGGCCGGTAATATCCGCATCCATGATGGCTACGCTGTATCCTTCTCTTCTTAAGGCTACTGCAAGCATGGAAGTAACGGATGATTTACCTACGCCGCCTTTTCCGGATACAACCCCGATAATCTTCTTGACATTTGTTGTTGCCAATGGTTTTTCAATAAAATCTCTTTCTTCACAGTTTGAACTGCAGCTGCTGCAGTCATGATTACAATCTGCCATGATGTATTCCTCCTATTCGTCTGTCTTCTCCACGCCTGCCGTATCCAGGAGGCGCAATTCTTCTATGTCCTTGAGGATGCTGCATGCACCGGTCTTGCAGTCTTCGATTTCACCACCGCATAATCTGTATCTCCCCCCGGTGATGACCAGCTGCCTGCCATTCACAATTGCATCTGCAATCTTTTTTCTTGCACTGGCATAGATTTCCGTTACGGTTGTTCTGGAAATATCCATGCTTTCTGCACATTCCTCATGTGTATGGCCTTCCAGATCCACAATCCGGATTACCTCATATTCATCTATTGTAAGCGTAATGCTTTCGCCTTCCTTACTGCCTTCCGCCCTGAAATCTGTATATTCAGGCTCATGGCATACACGGCGATATCTCTGTGGTCTTGGCATATGAACCTCCTATTCGGCATATGTCGAGTTTATCATATTTCCCAAGTTCTATCAAGGATATTATTGTTTTTACTCATTAAAGAATGTATAATTTAAATGTTATGAAGAAATTAAGAATATCCATGGCGATTGCCGCATGTAAATCGTCCAGAACACTGATTCGGATGCTGGGAAGAGGCGGTACCGACATGCCCGGCAGGATAGCAATGAAAATCTGTCCTGACCTGTTAAAGGAGCTCTCCAGAAATGTAACAACATATATTGTTACCGGAACAAACGGAAAAACCACAAGCTCCAGAATGTTGGAACAATGCTTCATCGACAGCGGAAAATCCTATCTTGCGAACAAGACCGGTGCAAACCTTCTGACAGGCATCACCGCCGAGTTTGCAGCCAATGCATCCCTCAGCGGAAAAATGAAAGTAGATTATGCACTGGTGGAAGCAGATGAGGCTGCCTTCAAGATGGTAGGTCTCTATACCGATCCTGCATATGTGCTCGTTACGAATGTTTTCAGAGATCAGCTGGACAGATATGGTGAGATCACTCACACGTTAAACAATATTAAAATCGGACTTACCAATTCGCCTCATGCAAAGGTATACATCAATGCTGACTGTTCCCTGTCTGCATCCTTAAGAGATGAAATCCCGAATGAAATCAGATTCTTCGGCGTAGATGTCCCAATCTACAAGGAAGCAGTAACGGAAGTATCTGATGCTCCATACTGCATCAAATGCAAGACAGAATATGAATATTCATACAGAACCTACGGCCATCTGGGCGGATATTACTGCCCTGCCTGCGGATACAGAAGGCCTGACCCTGATGTATCCGTAACGGAAGTGATTTCCACGGATGAAGAAAGTTCCAGAGTAAAGATGAATATCTACGGAACAGAAAAAGTCATCGATATCAATCTTCCGGGCGGATATAACATCTACAATGCGGCAGGCGTTACTGCAATGACTGTAGATGCGGAATTTACCCCGGATAATGCCTACGAAGCGCTCGCAAACTTTGAATGCGGATTCGGCCGTATGGAAAAGTTCGAAATGGGCGGAAATGACGTTCAGATGATACTGATTAAAAATCCTGCAGGCTGCAATCAGGTATTGAATTTTCTTTCCAATCTTTCACAGCCTTCAGCATTTACCGTATGCCTGAATGACAATGATGCGGATGGAACAGACATTTCATGGATCTGGGATGTTAACTTTGAAGATCTGGCGGAAAACCAAATGCTCACGGATCTGTTTGTATCCGGCAAACGTGCCGATGACATGGCTGTCAGATTCAAATATGCAGGCTTTGCGCCTGAAAAGATTCATGTCATCAAAGACTATGACAGACTCATTGAAGCCATGGAAAATCAGGAACATCCATGCTACATCATGCCTACCTATACAAGCATGCTGGATCTGAGAGATCATATCGTTAAAAAATACGGACTTAAGGAATTCTGGGAGAAATAACAAATGGAATTAAAAATATGCCACCTCTACCCTGACATCTTAAATCTCTATGGCGATCAGGGAAACATCCGCTGCATGAAGCAGAGGCTCGCCTGGAGAGGAATCGGTGCTGAAGTGACAGAGGTTTCAATTGGAGATACCGCAGATTTTAAAGACTTTGACATCTTCTTCATCGGCGGCGGCCAGGACTTTGAGCAGGGCATCCTGCTGGATGACCTTGCAAAAGGCAAGGCGGAAGAAATAAAGGCAGCCGTCAATGACGGCAGGACATTTCTGACCATCTGCGGCGGGTACCAGATGCTTGGTGCCTATTACAAGACATGGGACGGCCAGATGTGTGATTTCATCGGCGCCATCGATTACTATACGCAAGGTGTACAGGAACGAATGATTGGAAATTTCATGTTTCAGACAGGAGAAGAATCCGGAAACACCATTGTCGTCGGTTTCGAAAACCATTCAGGAAAGACCTTCCTCGGAGAAGGTGTAAAACCGCTTGGAACCATTCTTTCCGGATATGGCAATAATGGTGAAGACAAAACGGAGGGAGTCAGATACAATAATGTATTCGGTTCATACAGTCACGGACCTATCCTTCCAAAAAACCCGGTCTTTGCGGATTTCATTCTGAAGACTGCGCTGGAAAGAAAATATGGCTCCTACGACTTCCCTCCTCTGGATGATACATTGGAACAGAATGCAAATGAATACATGAAAGACAGATTGTCCAGATAATACGAATGGGTGCCGCAGGCACCCATTTCTGTTATATTCTTTTTCCATCCAGATAGGCCTCTTTCAGGTCATATCCGGAATATATGAGTCTCATTCGGAAAAACCCTGCTTTTCCCAGAACGAAAGGCATGAACAGCCGGTCTCCTTCCCACATGTCAAGCTCCATGATCCGTTCTTTTTCAATCCACGCAAAAGTACCTTCATCATCCACCGGTTCTGCAGCCTTTTCGAAATCCGAACATGTAAAGATGTGCATGATTTCATTCTCAAAGATGTCATTTTCGAAAAAGACTTCTCCCCGGTATTCCAGCTTTGTGCATGCAAATCCGGTTTCTTCCAGAACTTCCCTTCTGGCACAGGAATCCGGCGTTTCTCCAGGCTCAGATTTACCGCCTGCAGCAATCCATTTTCCCGCATTCATGTCAATTTCTTTTTTATTTCTGTAGAGCATCAGATATTTTCCATCCTGCTCCAGATAGACTTGTGTTGTTTCTTTCATCGTTTTACAAGAAGTACTCGTTCTTTGCTCTTTCAGCATATGTTTTCTCTAAGAAATCCTTGTGGTAGACATAACCCGGATCATCAAAGGATTTGGCCTGCCTCTTGCAGAATTTGATGCATGCGCTGCATTTGATACACATGCCGCGAATTTCCTGCGGATTGTTGTAATCGATGGAATCCATCGGGCAGGTCGGCACGCACTTTCTGCACTTTCTGCACTTTGATGGATCCGTTACAGGCTTCGCCTTGATGAAATTCAGTTCATTTCCTGCTTCATCCTTTGCCACATAATATGGCCTGTAAGGTGCTGGCTCTCCCGGAAGCTCAATCATTTCAAACGCATCAGACCCTTCTATTTTTTTCACCACGCTGGAAATGAAAGGCCATAATTCCATCAGATCCTCTTCATCCGGTCTTCCCGCTCCGAGAACTTCAGAAAATGCATGCTCTGCAGACATTGCACATCCTGCAATGCAGCGGATGCCAGCCTTTTCCATGATATCTCTTAATTCAATGAGAGAATCATCATATGCTCTGTTTCCAAAAGTAACAACCGGAATGCCGAATGCACCGATTCCGTTCATTCTGCTCAAGAATTCAAGAAGCACATTGGGAACTCTGCCTGCATAGGTAGGAACACCAAGTACCACAATATCTCCCTTGCTGAACAGCAGGCCCTTCTTTCTTGCAACCGGTTTTGTAAATTCATGCACCTTATAGTCACAATCCAGCCTTGCAGCAAGATTTGCTGCGATTCTTGTCGTTACCAGCTCTGTTGAACCATTGGGGCTAAAATATACCGCCCATACCTTATTCGCTTTCATTACAACCTCCATTATATTATTCTCCAGACAGACCAGACTTCTGACTGCCATGTTCTTTTCCCGACTGTTCATAAAAGCAGATTCACCTGCATCTGCTTTTATGAATCCTATTTGTTATCTTTCTATTCATCAATCACTCTGACAAAAGCTTCCAGACCTGTCATAATATCCGCATAAGTCTCCTCAAAATCCCTGGTATACCACGGATCTGCTATGCTCCGGTCAATTCCTGCAAAATCCAGGAGCTTGCACACCTTCCCGTCAGGATCTCCACCGCATATCCTTATGATATTACGCACATTGGCGTCATCCATGCCGATGATATGGTCGAAGGAGTCGTACTCATCCTTTCTCATCTGACGTGCACCTCTAGGTGTAAACGGTATTCCCTTCTCCTTAAGAAGTTTCTTTACAGGAGGATATGTATCGTTACCGATCTCTTCTCTGCTTGTAGCAGCAGACTCCACATGCACATCATCTCTTCCCATTTTTTTGAGCATGTCTTTTAATGCAAATTCCGCCATGGTAGATCTGCATATATTGCCATGGCAGATAAATAGAATCTTTATCATTGTATCTTAACTCCCTCCAATGCACGATAACGCCCTGTTATGCTCCTTTCGCCACTTAACACTTACATATGAAACAGCGGTATTATGCGTCTTTAAAGAGCACCACTAGAAGATTCATAGCAGTCAAATCGTAGTTCATTAGCGATAGGCTATCGCTTAATTGTGCACCCTTTTCATAAGATCACAGAATAAGTATATCATATGTGAACATCAAAAAGAAGAAAAAGACCCTACAAGCTGTAGGGCCTGTTTATTCAGCTTTCCTATATACCATGTCACTGATATCGTCAATGTCTGTCGATTCAATAAGGTATTCTCCATCAAGTTTTAATGTCATTTCTCCTACTTCATTGTTTCCAAGATTGATTTCAATCCTGTATTCATTGTCACTTATTTTTTCGCTTTCTGCTTCAATCTTCGTTCCGGATGAAATATATTCAACTTCTCCATCCTTCTTAAATTCAAAGCTATAATCTGCTTTAGGATACCCCTCATCTTCAAACAGATGTATTCCTTCTTCATCCTGCCAGCCACATGCCTCCCATGTGCCCGTAAAGCTATCCTGGCTGCTGCACGCACAGGACATAATCATAACTAAAACTGCTAATAATACTAATATGCACTTTTTCATAGCTACTTCTCTTCCATATAGGAAAGTTCATCATACACTAACGTTTCATCAAGGTCAATATTGTCTACATCGTCAATATCATATTTTTCATATATTGCTAATGATTCTTTTAATCCATTCAGATATATCTGATAATCCTCAGTTTGTTTATATTGTTTGATAATCTCTTTCTTTACAGAACCCAATGATTATTGCATTAAACTCTGAAACAATCGGTGGAACATATGTTGAACCGCCAACAGAGTACATATACAAAATGCCTTTTAGAAATTTTTTCTTATGAATTGAATAATTGTTCACATTAACCGCTTAATAAAACCATAAAGGTGGTAGCCGGGCGGCTAATTCACCTTTTGAAGCAGTTAATACCTGCCACACTGAAACAAGGCAATTATATATACTATTAACTAAACGTACATGATGACGTTGTTCCATCAAAAGATATCATATAATCGCCCATCTCATGGCAAGAGAAGCAAACCGTCCACCGTTATGGTTTCTCTGCACTTATTTCATAATCTCTAATCCATCCCCTGTTATCTATGAACGGGTTCATCGTAATTCTATAGTCTTACTCTTTTCATCGGTCATCCGCCTTTTCCTACGGCAGCGTATATATGCTCTTCAGTCTGAGATATTCCTCCTTGAAATGAGGGTCACTGCCTTTTACATTCACGTCTATATATCTGTGCATATCCATCTCATCCATCTGAATCTCGATGAGTGCAGCTGCAACATTTGAGCAGTGGTCCGATACTCTTTCATAATTTGTCAGAATCTCCTGCAGGAACAGTCCTGCTTCCATGGAGCAGTTGCCGCTTCTAAGCCTTCTGATATGTCGCTGCTTCATTTCCATTACAATATCATCGATGACTTCCTCCAGAGGTTCTACATTACGCGCGGTTTTTGTATCGCCTGCAGAGAATACATACTGGGTCAGATTGACTATATCCCTGATTGCCACATCCAGACATTTCAGTTCACTCTTTCCATCATCAGTGAATGAAAGTCCCTGCCTGTGCATTTTCTCAGCTGCTTCGGTAATATTTATGGCATGATCGGATATGCGCTCAAAATCGCTGATGGAATGCAGCAGCACTGACAGCATATGGCTGTCCTCTCTGCTCATGTCCTTTCCTGCAATCTTAACCAGATAGCTTCCCACAGAATCCTCGAACTGATCAGACATCTGTTCCATTCGTATAACTTCCCTGGCTTTCTCCTCTGAATATCCCGTGGCTGTTTCCATGGCAAGAAGCATGGAGTCTTTTGCATACATTGACATCTTTACCACTGCCTGCCTGCAAAGCTGTATCGCAAAGGATGGATTGTCCAGAAAACGTTCATCAAGAGCAGCAAGTTCTTCAGGACGCATATCCTCTTCTTCCGGTATCTTCTGATCTCTAACCGCCAGTGTCGCAAGTTTTACCAGCTTGTCTGCAAATGGGAAAAGCACCAATGCGCACCCAATATTGAACAGAGTGTGGACAACAGCTATGCCTGCTGCACCAACAGAATCTGAAAGAAAAGCAAAATTCACAAAATGATTGACCGCATAGAAAGCAACCATGAAGATCATTGTCCCTATAAGATTAAACAGCAGATGTATGCATGCCGCCCTCTTTGCATTTCGGTTGGCGCCTACGGAAGATAATATCGCAGTAACACAGGTTCCAATGTTCTGGCCCATGATAATCGGAATAGCCATACCATAAGTTACAGCCCCGGAAAGGGATAATGCCTGCAGAATACCAACGGATGCCGATGAGCTCTGAATGACTACAGTAAGAACAGTGCCGGCAAGCATTCCCAGCACCGGATTGGAAAAAGCTGTCAGCATTCCTGTAAATGCCGGATTATCCTTCAGCGGAGCAACGGCACTGCTCATGGTCTCCATTCCGAACATAAGAACTGAAAACCCAAGCAGAATAGTTCCAAGTATCTTTTTCTTGCTGCCGTCCTTTCCCCGCATGATGAAAATGACCCCGATTGCAGCAAGAATCGGCGTAAAAGAGCTTGGCTTCAGCAGCCTGATAAATACATTCTCTCCACTGATTCCCGTCAGCGACAATATCCATGAAGTAATGGTTGTCCCTACATTGGCTCCCATGATAATCCCAACAGCCTGCGAAAGATTCATGATTCCTGAATTCACAAAACCAACCACCATTACAGTTGTTGCTGAGGATGACTGAATCACCGCCGTTACAAGTGCACCTAGAAGAAGTGCCATGATCCGGGTGCTTGTCAGTTTTTCAAGAATCTGTTCCAGTTTGCCTCCTGAAAGCATCACAAGCCCATCTCCCATTGTATTCATTCCATATAGGAAAAGGGCCAGTCCCCCTACCAGGGACAGAATAATAAAAATGTCCATATTATACTCAATCTCCTTCATCTTTTATTTCGACACATAGAATATCTCACATATGTAAAAGAATCTGGTAGGACTCTGTAAAACCATAGTAAAGGAACGATGTTTTACACAATATTCATTTCATTTTTTCTGCTATTTTACAAACAGATTAATATACGATAAAGACTCTTCCGGTTTCAGCCCGGAAGAGCCTCCAGTTATCTTATTTCACTGTTCTGCTCTTTGTCCTGCTCCATTTTGAATAGTAGGTCTTCCCGTTATATACCTTATATCTTCTGAGCTGAACATAATACTTTTTCTGATGCTTCAGATTCCTGATCTTCACACTCTTGGCACTTTTCTTGACTTTCTTGTACTTGACTCCTGACGAAAAATCTTTCTTCAGGCTGTATCTGATCTGGTATCCGGTATATTTTTTCTGGTTTGCCTTGCTTGCTCTGATCCACTTGACCTTCAGATATCCTTTGCCTCTGGAGATGGATTTCAGCTTCTTGGATGGCGGTGTATGCTTTGCGCGGACAACGCTCAGCCGGTCTGCAGTCTGCAGGTCTTTCTGAATTCTTGCTTTCAGAGCAGCGATTCTATCCTCCTGCTGTCCTGCCCGGATAACCATGGCATTGGATAATGCCATATCGTTCAGTTCATTGAGAATGGACATGAGTTTCTTCTTTGCCCCGATCTCATTTTTCTTCGCCAGCTGAGTTTCAATGGCTTCCAGACTGCCCTCCTGACTGTCAAGAATAATCTTCAGCATTTTAATGGATCCGCCATATCCGAGTTCTTCCATGGAAGGTGCACCTTTGACAGATACATTGACCGAAATCTCAGGATTCATTCCTTCTGCAGCCATGCATCCCTCAGGTATCCTTACGCTTCCTTTCACCACATATTCCGAAGGGTCTGTAACACTTTTCCTTTCCGTTCTCAATTCCGGGCTGCCCCAGTCAATGGTAAGTTCTGCTGCCGCTCCATCTTCAAAATATCCTTTCGCCGTCTTTGGAAGTGCCGCCAGGATATCTTTTACAGAAGACTGATACGGAAGACCTGAAATATCCTCTACTGTTCCAATGGAGGATATCACTCTTTTTGCTGTCTTGCCAAATACATACGTGATGGCATACTCTTCCTCTAGTATTTCCGCTTTTCCGCCGTTTACATCAGCATTTGCCGTCTCTGAAAGGAAGAATTTTCCTTCAACATATTGGGCAATCGAGGCAGGGAGTTTTTTACCGTTATACGATATGATATGTATTCCCCTCTGATCTTTCGGATGGATTGTTGCCGTTAAAGTATACGCAGTATCATAATCTGCTACACCTTCTTTTGGCTGCGGATTCCATTCAAGGTCCACATCCGCAGGGTCTATTCCATACTTATTCTTTACAGTGATATAGAATTCTGATGCAGACGGCATTGCCTTTCCTGCCTGCGGATAACCCTCCAGCACTGCAGAAATGCTTTCTACAAGAGGATAATATGTTGCTGTCAGGTAATAATCATCCTTTCCTTCATTTACTGTAAAGGTTACCGCCGGATCTTTCCCTTCTGCAGCTCCAAAATCACTTCCAGCCTTCCACTCTACAAACTTCTGTTTCAGCGCTGTTGGCGCCATGACCGTAGCGGTCGACTCTTCTGCTACATAATATGTCAGATTAATGTTTTTGATATAATCATTATCATTTCCATCGAATGCACGTACCGTCAGTTTCTTGAAATCATCCGGCGGATTCTTTCCGCCTTCAGAAGCAGTGCTGTTAAAAGTAAGCTGAACATACAGGCTTCCGTCAACCGCATAATGGAAAACATCCGTAACTTCAGCTCCTTCCATTACGGAAATATCGCCCTTTGCCATTTCATCACTGAATACCATGCCTTTTTCCTTATCCTGCGGAATTCTAAGCGTTGCTGCATAAACTGTATCAACATATGCTTCTCCGCAGTCAAGCACTGTACCAGCGCTGCTTTCATAGGTCCACTGAGGATCGGAAACCGTCCACTCCATTTCACCGGCTTTCAGACGAAATGCCTTCGGAAGGCTCTTTCCCGCCTCAGGCAATACTGCCTCTTCCGATTCAGCCGTCTCATAGGCGCCTGTTATTTCAATTTTACTGACTGCGCTTGCTGCTTCCGCTTCATACGTAGCAGTTCCAAGAGATGGAGTCAGCGTGATTATCATCGTCACGCTAAGAAGTATGCAAAAAATTCTTTTTATCATCATTCTGCCCCCTTTTATTCCTTGGTAGTGTCAACTACCTATCTTAAATTTTTATCTAAACCTAAGTAAATTCAGGGGCCACAGGACTTTTTGCAAAGAAAAAGCAATTACCCCCTGTATTTGGTATAATGTTAATGCTCAAAAAAACAAAACCAAAAGGAGTTAATTGCTCATGAACATTATACAACATCTACTTACCATTATTCAATATCAATCTGAAGTCATCGGTTTTCTGCTTAAGTTCATCTCCAGATTCGCACCCATCAAACAATGGGTCCATGAAGATTCCGAATCACCCAAGTACCAGAAATTCAAAACAGACAAGCT
>JAZRWY010000038.1:0-14658 GCA_045599945.1 Anaerovoracaceae bacterium
GGCCAGTAGTTTTCTGATATATCGTCCGGATGCCTTTTCAACATCAACGGACTTTATGCCGGAAAACAGCATGGGATGATGAGTCAGAATCAGCTGACAGCCATTTTCTATTGCTTCATCAATCACATCATCGGTAATTTCCAGCGCTACCAGCACCTTTTCCAGTTCTCCATCTCCGTTATTCACCTGAAAACCGCAATTATCCCAGTCTTCTGCAAGATCTGGAGGTATGATGGTATTCAGTTCATCAATAAATTCATATATTCTCATTAAACAAACCTCTCAAATATTCCATGTCATTTTGTATCTGTCTCTTTTTATCATCCCAGCGGCTTGCGGAATTTTTCATCTGCAGAAAAATATCTTCCGCCTGCTCAAGCCTTCGATTCACATGTTCCTCAAATAGCGGATGACCGGTAAGCCAGACCGGAACGTCCAGCCTGATATCTTCTTCCCCATATGTGAGGATTTCATCCAGATGATTCTGGATGTATTCCATGTTCCTGCCCGCCCGGGTTTCTGCTGTAATGACATTGCAGATGAATCTTCCTTCTCTTACCAGCGTATCCGTCACAATGGAAAAATCGTGATGGAGAAGCCAATATCTGAGTTTTCCTGCAGAAATGCGCGGCTGGAGAATAAACTTGCGAAAACTTCTGGTTTTATCCATGTCTTCTTCAAAAATTCTGATCATGAGAAGACCGCCCATGCCGGCGATGACCACATCGTCTACTTCTCCCTTCTGCAGAATCTTTAGACCGTCTCCCAGGCGAAGATCAAAAGTTTCGCCCGGATAGAGCATCTCGCAGTTTTCTCTGGCCTTATTTAAGGAACCGCTGCTGACATCTGCCATGATCACTTTGGGAGAGATTCCCCGTTCCCAAAGGGAAACAGGCAGAAAGCCATGGTCAGTACCAATGTCCGCCATGGATTCTCCTTTTTTTACTTCATTTGCCAGCATTTCCAATCGTTCTGTAAGTTTCAGCATTATTCCATATAATCCTTTAATTTCTTGCTTCTGCTTGGATGTCTTAATTTTCTCAGAGCCTTTGCCTCAATCTGTCTGATTCTTTCTCTTGTTACATCAAATTCCTTACCGACTTCCTCCAGGGTTCTGGCTCTGCCGTCTTCCAGACCAAATCTCAGCTTTAATACCTTCTGTTCACGCTCTGTCAAAGTATCCAGAACCTCCACAAGCTGTTCCTTCAGCATGGAAAATGCTGCCGCTTCTGCAGGGGCTGGAACTTCTTCATCCGGGATGAAATCTCCCAGATGGGAATCTTCTTCTTCACCAATTGGTGTTTCCAGAGAAACCGGCTCCTGGGCAATCTTCAGAATTTCTCTTACTTTTTCTTCCGAGATGTCCATTTCTTTTGCAATCTCTTCCGGAGATGGTTCGCGTCCATATTCCTGGAGCAGCTGTCTGGATACCCGAATCAGCTTATTGATGGTTTCTACCATGTGAACAGGAATACGGATGGTTCTTGCCTGATCGGCAATGGAACGGGTAATTGCCTGCCTGATCCACCAGGTAGCATAGGTAGAGAACTTGTATCCTTTTCTCCAGTCAAATTTATCTACAGCCTTGATCAGTCCAAGATTTCCTTCCTGGATCAGATCAAGGAAAAGCATGCCTCTTCCTACATATCTTTTTGCAATGGATACTACCAGACGAAGGTTTGCTTCACAGAGCTTTTTCTTTGCTTCCTCGTCTCCCTGTTCCATTCTCTTTGCAAGTTCGATTTCTTCATCAGCAGAAAGAAGTGGAACTTTACCGATTTCCTTCAGATACATTCTTACCGGGTCATCCACAGTGATTCCCTTTGGAATGTTTGTTTCGATGCTGTCATCACTTTCACCGGCATCCTCTTCCTGGTTCTCATTTTCTTCCAGTTCCAGATTCATCAGATCCGTATCATCAGGTTCTTCATCGCCAGACATTTCAATACCGGAAGATAATACTTTATCATAGATATCATCCATCTGCTCCTGATCGAGATTCAGTTCGCCAAGAACCTCTGAAAAGTCAGCATTCGTTAGCTTATCTCCCTTCAGTTTTGCTTTTTCTGTCAACATCTGAACATACTCTTTTTTCTTATTATCATCCATTTCGTATGTCATGCCTGTCTCCTTTCTCTGATTTCCTGCATTAACTTTAATATTTCCATCTGTTCCATCAGAAGTTCATGAATTCTGTCACTGTTTTCACTTTCATCAGCAATTTCGATGATCTTCGTGATTTCTTCATATCTGTTTTTATATTTTTCCAGTCTGTACCGGTTCAATGTCTCTTCCAGTATCTTCTTTACATTACCGCCAAGCATGACATTCTCCTGAATGTCATTCAGAACGGAAAGACTTTCTTCGCTTAAGGAATCGCTGAGTTTCTGAATCTGAATCTCTTCGGATTCTTCCATCATCTTTCCAATGTTATCGAAGATTTCCATGCCTTCCGGACTTTGGAAGACTTCTTTTTCCTTTCGGATTTCCTCATAGGTCGTGCTGTCCATGAGCATCATGCGGATCAGATTCTTTTCCAGACTGGAAACAAAGGCAGTTTCGTGTTTTTCTTCCTTCGGCCGGGCATCTTTCTGCTCCGGATTTTTCTTCCCTTCCAGTTCATATCTGATGGCACCTTCTGAAATCCGCGATACGGAAGCAATCTTCTTGATATATATGTCCTGCTCAGCAGGGCTGAGTTTCTGAAGGAACGCTGCCGCATCCCTGACAAAATCTATTCGTCCGTCGCTGGTCTTAATGTCATGGCGCTTCATCAGCGCATCAATCTTATAATCTGCAAAACCGGGCGCCTTCTTTGTCAGTTCCAGAAAAGCTGTCTTTCCCTGCTTTTTCACAAACTCATCGGGATCCTTGCCATCGGTAACATGCAGAACTTTCGCTTTCAGTCCCTGTTCATGAAGAATATCAATTCCCCTCAAAGCAGCAGCTCTTCCGGCATTATCCGCATCATAGGACAGGATGATATTCTTTGTATATCTTTTTAGCATCCTGGCCTGATTTTCTGTCAGCGCCGTCCCAAGAGATGCCGATACATTTCTGACTCCGCTCTGAAACAGGCTGACAACATCCATGTATCCCTCTACCAGTATGGCAGTGTCTTCCTCTGCTATGTATTCTCTCGTCAGATTGATGCCATACAGATTATTCTTTTTGAGAAAAATATCTGATTCCGGAGAGTTCAGATATTTCGGATTGCCATCACCAATGATTCTTCCTCCGAATCCTATGATTTTTCCTCTCGTATTGATGATCGGAAACATGACCCGGTTTCTGAATTTATCATAATATCTGTTTTCTTTCTTAGAAAGAAGTCCAAGCTTTACCAGCGTCTCCGGATCCACATCTTTTGACATCATGAACTGATACAGGCTGTCCCAGGAATCCGGCGCATATCCGATGCCGAATTTCTTGATGGTATCTGCAGTAATTCCTCTGTTATACATGTAAAGATATCCCGGGCTTCCCTGCTTTGTCATATGGCTGAAAAAGAATTTGGCAGCCATGCGATTGATTTCATAGAGTTTTTCCTTCTTCTGGCTGGATGCACCGCCGCCATGGGTGATTTCTATGCCATATTCTCCCGCCAGTTTTTCTACTGCTTCCATGAAATCCAGGTGATAATATCGCTGGACAAACTCAATAACATCCCCTCTTGCGCCGCACCCGAAACAGGTAAAGATCTGCTTGGATTCGGACACCACAAAGGATGGAGTCTTTTCATTGTGAAAAGGACAGATTCCTTTATAGTTCGCACCTGCCTTTTTCAGCGGAACAACTTTACCTATGACATCAACAATATTGCATCTTGATTTAATTTCATCTAAAGTATTATCCTGCAACGAATCTTCCTCCATTATTCACTGATACTGACTTATACGTCATAAAAAAGGGATTTCCTTTTTTTATTTTTCCTTTCGTCCGAAAATTCTTTCGTAATCAATCAGAGAATACCGGTCTGTCATGCCTGCAATGTAATCCTTGACGGCTTCCTTTTGGCCATAAGGCTGAATGAGCTCTTCATAATCTTTGGGCATTTCCGAAGGATGGTCCAGATAATATCCATATAAAGAGCGAATGACATTTTCCAGCGCTACAATCTGTTCATGTTTCTTGACCTTATCACTGTGATAGACATGCTTGAACATGTAAGCACGCAGTTCATTCATGAGATCCTGAGATTCTTCAGACATCAGAATCAATGATTCTTCTCTGCTGCTGTAGATTACATCTTTTACCATCCGGTCAATTCTCTCTCCATGGGTCTTTCCGAAATATGCAATGCAGTCGGAAGGCAGATCGGAAAGAGATATGACACCGGAACGGATGGCATCATCAATGTCATGATTAATATATGCGATTCTATCGCTGATTTTTACAATCTGACCTTCCAGCGTAACAGGCCTTACCGGTCCCGTATGATTCAGAATTCCGTCTCTGACCTCAAAGGTGAGATTCATGCCGCGCTTATCGTTATGTTCCTCCAGAAGATCCACAATGCGCAGGCTCTGCTCATTATGCCGGAACCCGCCTTCGTGAACCATGTCAAGCACCCGCTCCCCATTATGCCCAAAAGGCGTATGACCCAGGTCATGGCCGAGCGAAATGGCCTCCGTCAGATCTTCATTGAGATTGAGAGCTCTGGCGATGGTTCTTGAAATCTGCGAAACTTCAATGGTATGTGTCAGTCTTGTTCTAAAATGGTCTCCTTCCGGTGAAAGAAAGACCTGTGTCTTATGCATCAGTCTGCGAAAGGACTTGGAATGTACAATGCGGTCTCTGTCCCTCTGATACTCTGTACGCATCTCATCACTTTCTTCTTCCTGCAGCCTGCCTCTGGTTTCCGAGGACCTGGCAGCATTTTCCGAAAGAAATGTGTTTTCTCTTAATTCTATTTCTTCACGAATATTCATCATACACCTGTCGATCCAAATCCGCCGGTGCTTCTATCGCTTTGGCTCAAAGCATCCGCTTCCTCAAATTCCACTCGTTCATATCTTGCTGCAACCATCTGGGCAATTCTGTCACCGTTATGGATGACGAAATCCTCTTCGCCCCAGTTGATCAGAATGACGCCGATTTCACCTCTGTAATCGGAATCTATGGTTCCAATGCCGTTGACAAGACCGATTCCTTTTTTGGCAGCAAGGCCAGACCTTGCCCTTACCTGTATTTCATATCCCTCCGGTATTTCCACAAAAAGTCCGGTTGGAATGATTGCTCTTTTTCCGGGTCTGATGGTTATGGGCTGATCCAGATAAGCCCGGATGTCCATGCCAGCTGCACCCTCTGTTTCATATTCAGGCAGTTTGCCTGAAAGACTTCTGATTTTTATTTTCATGACTACCTCTTTAACTGTTCTTCAAGATCTACTTCGTGATCGGAAATGATTGCTGCTGAATACTGCTCCGGCCGGGTGATTCTTTCAATCATGCATGCAACGTCTTCTTCCGAAACATTTTTCAGCCCGTTTATGACTTCCTCCTGTGTCTCTATCCGGTCAGATAGAAGAAGGTTCTTTCCGTTATTAAACATTCTGCTGTTGGTATTCTCCATGCTGTATATGTAGCTTCCCATCAGCTGCTGCTTTGCGATTTCCATTTCATCTGAAGTAACGCCTGTTTTCTTCAGGATTTTCATTTCTTCACGGATTCCGGTAATGGCCTGATCGATCTTCTCGTGACTGATTCCGGCATAGATATTGAAATATCCTGTTTTTGAATAAGAACTGGCCATGGAATATACAGAATATGCAAGTCCTTTATCTTCACGGATATTCTGAAACAGCCGGCTGCTCATGCTTCCGCCGAAAATGTTATTCAAAACCTGAAGTTTCGGATAGTTCTCATCGGTTCTGTGAAATGTGGGAACAGCAATGCACAGATGGGTCTGCTCGATCTCTTTGACCTTGGACCGATAGGAAGGCAGATATTCGGCTGCAACGACTTTTTCTTCCTTCTGACTTCTGATAAGCGGGCAGAGCTTTTCTTCAAATACAGCTGCGACATGCTCCTCATCAAAATTTCCGGAAACAGAAACAACAATGCGGTCTGCTGCATAGAATTCATCCATGTATTTGCGGATTTCCTGAGGATTCACGCGGAACAGGGTATCTCTTGTTCCAATAATGCTCTTTTCCATGGGGTCTCCCCGGAATACGAGCTCCATGATGATATCGTGGACATCATCTTCCGGTGAATCTTCGATCATTTTCATCTCTTCAAAAATCACCATTCTCTCCTTGTCCATTTCGGTCTGATCAAAGAGTGAATGCATGAACATGTCTGAAATGATATCTGCTCCGGCGTCAAAATTCTCAGCCAATGTCTTGATATAGTAGCAGGTAGCCTCTTTTCCTGTGAAGGCATTGGACTGGCCTGCAATCCGATCTGCATCTGCTGCAATTTCCTTTGCCGTACGGCTTGATGTTCCTTTAAACATCATATGTTCAATGAAATGAGAAATCCCGGAAACCTCCGGATTCTCATTGACAGCACCTGCTTTTACCCAGATGCCCAGGGAGACAGACTGTACATATGGAATCTCCTCAAGTACCAGCCGCACTCCATTGCTCAGATTTCTGATTTTAATCATGATGTTCCATGGCTATTTTCTTCTGAAAAAATCCATGATCTCCTTTCTGTATAATAGGAAAACGAGAATCAGCGCAATGATTACCAATGCAATATTCCCTGCAGCTTTCCCCATGAACATTTCAACCCCCTGCGTGATGCAGATGATGACAATGAATAGAACTGCCACGCTTAGGAATATGCCGATGCTGGCGCGCTTTTCTCTTTTGTTATCTTCCTGTTCTTCCTTATGGTCTAATCTTTTCACTTCTGTTCCCTCCGGCCGGATATTTTAAATATGCAGTCCATGAACTGCTCCTCATTCCAGATGACCGGAACAGGATAGAGCGGATTTGCTTCCTCCATGGCCCAGCGGATGATGGTCGGAATATCTTCATCCGAAATCATGTCAAGAACTTCCGGAATTTCCATGTACCGGTTCATTTCCCGTATTTTTACTATGAAGCCTTCTGCCTTTTCCTTTTCGGACACCCCGCCGATACCTGCAGCATCTGCAAGTTCAGCAAGACTTCCGGTAACAGCATCTCCAAAACAGGAAAGCACATGCGGAAGTATGACTGCATTGGCAAGGCCATGAGAAACATGATAGATTCCGCCGACAGCATGGGCAATTGCATGCACATAGCCGACAAAGCTTCTTGTAAATGCAATGCCAGCATAATAGGAGCCTTTCAGCATGCTGCTTCTTGCTGCATCATGGTCCGGCGCATCATAGACATCCGTCAGGTTTTCCATGATCAGTCTGACAGCTTCCAGTGCATACCGGTCCGTCGGTCCGCTGAATCTGTTGATATATGCTTCTACCGCATGGGTAAGCGCATCCATGCCGGTTTCAGCTGTAATATGTTTTGGAAGTCCTTTCGTAAGAGAAGCATCCAGCACAGCTGCATCCGGTTTTAGAAACGGATCGATGATTGTCAGTTTTCTATGCTGCGTCTCGTCGGTAATGACCGCTGCCATGGTCCCTTCGCTGCCTGTTCCTGCAGTGGTCGGTACGGCAACAAAATATGGAGTTTTGCGGGAGACTTTAAAGAGCCCTGCCATTTCAAGAATGTCTTTCCCTTTTCTTGCATCCATGGCTCCAATCGCCTTGGCGCAGTCCATGGGAGATCCGCCGCCGATGGCAAGAATTGCTTCGCAGCCGTTCTCCACATAAGCCCGGTATCCTTCACGGATACATGCTGTATCCGGATCTCTCCTGACCCGGTTGAACAGAACATATTCTACCTGATGGGCTTCCAGTCCCTGATAGGTCGGGTCCAGGAGTCCGCTGACACTGATATGCGGCCCGGATACGATCAGAATCTTGCGAAAGCCTTTGACTTTCAGAAGCTCGCCTATTTGATCTCCACATCCGTTTCCTTCCATGAGAAACGGTTCCTTCCAGTTCAGAAATGTCTTTCCAAACGCCATTCCTGCCTGAAATATTCTATATCCTAATTGTTTCATGATACATAAAAGAACTGGACTGCTGTTACAGTCCAGTCAAATCCCAATTTATTCATCTGTTACAGCTGCTTTAACATATTTAAAGATCTGCCTTCTCTTCTCCGTCAATGATGACACCTTTCTTCTCTTCCACTACTTCTTCAGCAGTTTCAGTTTCCTCCACGATTTCTTCTGCAGGAACTTCAGCCTTCTTCATTCTCTTTGGTCTGCTTGGCTTCTTTACAGGTTCATCATCTTCAAATACAGAATCTACTGCTGCTCTTCCGTCACCTTCTTCAAGAACCTTGGAGATTCCCCATCTCATGACTTCAAGCTTTGTCTTGTCTGCACCGCACTGAATGACAACAGATTCTTCCTTGGTTTTTACAATCTTGCCTAAAAAACCGCCGATGGTAACGATTTCATCGCCTACCATAAGGTTGTCTCTCATTGCATTTGTTTCTTTTTCTTTCTTTTTCTGTGGTCGAATCAATGTAAAGTACATCAGTACGATCAGTGCTGCCAGGAACAGTAAACTCATTATTGTCTGGTTATCCATTTTTGTTTCCTCCGGAATCATTTAAATAAATTTTTAGCTTAGCTGGTGCCGGCGATGGGGGTCGAACCCATACGATGTCGCCACCACGGGATTTTGAGTCCCGCGCGTCTGCCAGTTCCGCCACGCCGGCGTGACTAACATATTATATCATAGCAATGTAAATATTACAAATGTTTTGTATGATTTACAAGGCGCAAAAAGCTCAAAAAACTTTATTCTTCTTTATCTTCTACCGGCTGTTCGATGACATATTCCGACTGCCATTCACAGCATCCGTTATATATGTCATAGGATGTCGGATGGACTTCGCCGCTGAGTTCATCGGATATGACGTAGGAATAGGTTTTATAGAACATCGGATATATGGAAACCGTTTCTTTCATGATGCTTCTGATTTCTTCTGCCTTTTTCAGCATCTCCTCCGGTTCCATGCATCTGGATGCCTCCCGGACTGCTTTTTCCAGCTTACGGTCCTCCAACCCTGTATAATCCAGATTTCCTCCGATCAGATCAGAAACATCATATGCCGGCGAAAAAGTAATCTCGCCAATATACAGGTCAAATTCACCTTTTTTCAGTGCTTTTTTGAATGCCTTTTCTGAAACAGCTTTCGTTTCACATTCAATGCCCAGTTCTTCCAGGTCTGCACATATGAATTTTGCACTCTTTTTCAGTTCTGTACGGTCCTCTGTCAGGAGCACCATTTTCACCGGTTTTTTACCCGGTTCCAGATATCCGTCCTTATTCTGATCCTTCCATCCGGCGGAAGAAAGAACATCCCTGGCCTTCTTGATATCAAAAGGATACAGGTCGCCATTGTTATTCATCCCCAGATACCCCGGGCAGTAGACACTGTCCGTTAAAATGCCGCCGGCGTAATAGGATTTCTGCAGAATGTCATCGGAATCAACGGCAAGGCAAATGGCCTGCCGGACTTTTTCCGATGACAGATAGGATTTGTTGCAGTTGAAACCAATGGCCACAAGAACATTGGAGGTGAATTCTCCATTTCTCAGACTGCAGTTTCCGATTTCCGTCTGCCGGTCCAGTTCTGTTCTGATGGTGAATGAAACAAGATTTCCGGAAAGAAGATTCATGATTTCAGCTTTTCCGTCATAATATGTGAAATTCAGCTGGTTTTCAGGGACCGTTCCGTCATATTTGCTGTTCGGTTTCAATATGAAGCCCTTATCGGTGCGGCTGGTCATTTTGTATGGACCCGAACCCACAGGTTTAAAGGATGCCTTGCGGTCACTCATCTGACTGAGGTCATATTTATGGGAAGGAAGAATCGGAAACGTAAGCTTTGCCAGACTTCCTTCTCCTTCTTCAAAAACAATCTTCACATTCGATGCTCCGTCCGTTTTAACATTTCTGATGCCATCGACGCAGGATGCATACCTGCAGTATTTCCCGCCCTTCTGGTATGCTTCTATGCTGAATTTGACATCCTCCGATGTCACTTTTTCACCGTCAGAAAATCTGGCGCCCGATTTCAGCTTGATTTCAACAGATTTACCGCTTTTACTGATCTTATGGCTGGCTGCAAGATCCGCCACCGGCGTAAAGGTATCATCCAGGACAAAGAGAGACTGATAGAGCAGTCTGGAGAGATAGTATGTATCTTCATCCATGGAACATGCCGGGTTCATCGTAACAATGTCCGAAACAGCAAAATTCACATTCTTACTGGTCTCATGAACCGATTCATCCTTATTGTTTTTTCCAAAACCGACACCGTTTTCGCAGCCGCACATGGCAATGAGGACAGCCATTGTTATTAGAATGGAAATGATTTTTTTATACATATTTCTCCATGGCTTCATCGATCTGCCGATAAAGCGCCTCCTTATCTGTTGAATTATCCAATACGGCATCCGCCCGGGCAAGTTTTTCTTCCCTTCCCATCTGATTGCTGATCCGGTCCATGACTTCCTGCCTGGAAATGCCGTCTCTTTTCATGACTCTTGCAATTCTTACTTCCGTATCTGCATCAACAACAAATACAGCATCGCAGAGACGGTCAAGACCTACTTCAAACAGCAGCGGTGCATCGATGATGCAGTTTCCGCCGGCACTTCTGACACGCTCTTCAATGATTGCAATGATGGTGCCCATCATGATATCGTCCAGCATGCTCTTTCGCTCAGGAGATTCAAAAACAAAGGCTCCCAGCTCTTTGCGCTGCAGAATTCCATTCTTTACAAACTGCCTGCCGAAAGTATCGCTGATGCGCGTAAGGAGCGGACTTCCCGGCTGTACAATTTCTCTGGAGATCTGATCCGCATCAATGATTTCAAATCCTTTGCTCTCCAGGTACCGGGAAACTGTCGATTTTCCTGTACCGATTCCTCCTGTCAATCCAAGTACTGTCATATGCCCTCCTATTTCAGACTGTACCAGTCTTCTGCTTCACTTACTTCTGCTGCAAGTTTTACCTTGAAATCCACAGCCGATTCCATCTGCTCTTTCAATAGTTTCTTTACCGTTTCCCGTTCATCATCATAGGTTTCAATGATCAGTTCATCGTGGATCTGAAGAATCAGACGGGACTTTAACCCCTGTCTTTTCAGTTCGTAGAAGACTTTAACCATGGCAATCTTGATGATATCCGCAGCAGCGCCCTGTATTGGTGAATTCATGGCAAGACGCTCTCCGAGCTGCCGCGTCATGAAATTGGATGCAGTAATCTCGCTGATATATCTCTTTCTGCCCCGGAAGGTCGAAACATATCCATTTTCTCTGCAGAATGCAATCTGCCCGTCCATGTATTTTTTCACATCCGGATATTTAGCAAAATACTCGCGAATATATGTCTCTGCTTCTTTTCTGGAAATATTCAGATTGGAGGAAAGTCCAAATCCGCTCATGCCGTAGATGACGCCAAAATTCACAGCTTTTGCAGAACTTCTCTGCTCCGGTGTGATTTCATTTTCCGGAATGCCAAGAACCTTGGACGCAGTATTCTTGTGAATGTCTGCACCTTTATTAAATGCGTCGATGAGATCCTGATCGCCGGAAAGATGGGCCAGAACGCGGAGCTCAATCTGCGAATAGTCTGCTCCGACAAATGTCGCGTCAGAACCTGCAACAAATGCTTTCCGGACCTGTCTTCCAAATTCCGTACGGATTGGGATGTTCTGCAGATTCGGCTCCGTGCAGCTGAGCCTTCCGGTTGCTGCAACGGTCTGCTGAAAATGGGCATGAATTCTTCCATCTGATCCAATCAGCGGCAGAAGTCCGTCAACGTAGGTGCTTTTCAGTTTTGTAAGCGTCCGGTATTCCAAAACTGCCGGTACGATGTCGTGCTGGTCCCTGATTTTTTCCAGAATATCCGCACTGGTGGAATATCCCTTTTTTGTCTTCTTTCCTGCCGGAAGACCAAGCTTTTCAAAAAGAATGGTTCCCAGCTGGGAAGGAGAATTGATATTAAAGGATTCTCCTGCCATCGCATAGATGTCTTCTGTGAGTTTTTCAATGCCGCTTGCGATTCCATCCCCGATATCCGTCAGAATGGATGGATCTGCCGAAATACCTTCTTTTTCCATGGATGCAAGAACGCCAATGAGCGGAAGCTCAATATCTGTGAAAACCTGCATCGTCTCTTCCTGATTCAGGCGTTCTTCCTGCACCGCCCGTATATCTCTGACAGCAGAAAGATAGTCGCAGACATATTCGGACAAGCCTTCGCTGTTATCGTCCAGAAAACTGATCTGATCAAAACCGGAAAGCGCTTCTTTTTCATCCGTAATCTCCTGATGAAAGTATTCGAAAGCCAATACCTTCAGGTCATAGCGGGATCTTGACGGATCCAGCACATATTCGGCAACTGCTGTATCAAAGGAAACATCCAGTCTCTCAAGACCGCAGAACAGCAGAGGATACAGGTCTTTTTTTACATCATGTCCGGCAAAAGAGATTGATTTATCATTCAGAATGGAAACTGCTTCACCGACCAGATTTTCACCTATATAGTAGCAGATGCCGCCCTGTCCGATTCCCATTCCTGTAATCTGGGGCACATCGACATGGGAACCATCCGAAAGAACCTTAAGATAGACTTCTCCCTCCAGTTCTTTCAGCGGAGCAAGATCTTTGAGAATCCTCTTCTCAAACTTTTCTGTTTCTGTTTTTTCAATTTCTTTTTCGGGAAGCTTCAGTTTCCGGAGGAAACTGTTGAATTCCAGTTTTGTATAGATGCGGATCAATGCATCATAGTCCGGCTCCTGTTCTCTGAAATCTTCAAAGGATATTTCAATAGGAACATCTGTATGGATCGTGGCAAGCCGCCTGCTCATCATTGCAAGCTGCGCATTTTCTTCTAGTCTTTCTTTGAGTTTGCTTTGTTTCATGGAGCCGGCTGCAGCAATGACAGCTTCCACACTTCCATGTTCATGAAGAAGCTTCAGCGCCGTCTTTTCTCCAACGCCAGGTATTCCCGGAATATTATCCGATGTGTCTCCCATCAGACCCTTCAGATCAATGAACTGGGCAGGTGTCAGACCATATTCCGCCATCATTTCATCGGCATCATAGATTTTGAACTCGGAGATGCCTTTTTTTGTTATCAGGATTTTTGTATTCTCCGATGCCAGCTGCAGTTCATCTCTGTCACCGGTAATGATCAGCGGTTTCAGTCCCTGCTCCTCGGCACGTTTTGCGATCGTTCCAATCAGGTCATCAGCCTCAAAACCGTCCATTTCCACATATGAGATATTCATTGCAGCTAACACTTCTTTGAGAAGCGGCATCTGCATCAGCATCTCCGGCGGTGTCTTTTTTCTCCCCGCTTTATATTCATCATACTCCAGATGTCTGAAGGTTGGTGCTGCTTTATCAAAAGTTACAACAATATATCCGGACGCATAATCGGTGCGGATCTTATTCAGCATGTTGAGAAATCCGAAGATTCCCTGTGTATATAGTCCTTCTCTTGTGATCATCGGCCGCTGCATGGCATAAAATGCACGAAACATCAGAGAATGACCGTCTATGATGATAATTCTGTTATCCATGATCTACCTCATCTCATATTATTTCTCTCCATTATACCACAGTCTGTGGTATAATCCTATGAAGAATGCATAAGAGGAGAACAAACAATGCTCGATTACCATACACATACATCCTTTTCTGATGACTGCAGCTATTCCATGGAGGAAATGATACGCGCAGCCATGGAAAAAGGACTTACCGAATATGCCATAACCGATCATCACGATCCGGACTATCCCATGGACCGTTTCGGCTATACCTTTGAAATTGATGCAGAAAAATACCACGAGTCGCTGGAAGATCTGACGGAAAAATACGAAAAAGACATTGCAATCATCAAGGGAATTGAACTGGGACTTCAGATGGGCTCTGCAAAGAAGAAATGCATCGAAACCGTGAAGTACCCATATGATTTTGTCATCGGCTCCTTCCATCTCATCGATTACCAGGATATCTGCGCCCCATTTCATGCGGATAAGACGCCTGAAGAGGCAAATCTGGCATATTATTCATATATCCTGGATACCATCCGTGATTTCGAAGATTTTGACGTTTTGGGGCACATCAACGCCATCGACCGGTATACAGCATATGTTCCGGATTTCAGCCCCTGCGAAGAAATCGTATCTGAAATCCTGAAGCATCTGATTGATCATGACAAAGGAATTGAGCTGAATACTTCATCTTTCCGCTACAGGATGGCTGATACCATGCCGTCACAAAGAATTCTGAAGATGTATAAAGACCTTGGCGGAAGAATCATTACCTTCGGTTCAGACTCCCATGTACCCGATACAATCGGATACCGATATGACTGGGCCCTGGACTATCTCAGAAGTCTGGGATTTAATTATCTAACAACCTACAGAAAACGTATGCCGGAACTGATCCGAATATAAAAGATCCCTGATTTTCATCAGAGATCTTTTTGTATAAGTAAAACCACACGTTTGACGTGTGGTTCCGTAAATGCTATGCATTTGAACAAAAAATCTCCTTCTGTTAAACTTGGAATGCGGTCCGCCAACTGCAATCCAAATCAGAGAAGGAGAAAATTAACATGAG
>JAZRWY010000039.1:0-4722 GCA_045599945.1 Anaerovoracaceae bacterium
CGCATTACATTATACTATACACTACCGAAAAAAGCACTATAAAAAAGGTCGTTTTATCAACTATTTACCCATTTTTACACAAACAAAGCAAATAAATAAAAAAAAGAAGCCAAATAGTACAATTGACTGAATATTGCGCACAGAAAAAATAAAAGAACGCCCTCTGCGAGCGTTCAGTTTTCAACATTTGTCGTTATTTTTCCCCTGCCGGAGGATCGGTATCCACCACCGCCTGCATCACCTTGTTTGCAATGGAACCGGCAACCCGGCTTCCGCTGCCTCCGTTCTCCACCAGAACGATGAAAGCATATGGATATCCTTCGTTTTTTATAAACCCTGTGAACCAGGAATTCGGTTCGTGATTTCCACCGACTTCTGCTGTTCCGGATTTTGCATAGATGTCCAGGCCTGGGAAATTGTCTTTTCCATAGGTCTTCTTTACATTATTCTTCATCATGTCCTGAAGAATTTCAGCAGTTTCGGAACTCATCATTTCTCCGGTACTCTTTGTCTTGTAATTTCCCTTGGAAAGACCGAGATTGTTTTTCACTTCGGCAATCAGTTTTGGAGAAGCTGCTTCTCCGCCGCCGGCAATCGCACCAACAAAGCGCAGATAGGAGCATGGGTTGATCAGATCCTTTGACTGACCGATGCCTGCCCATGCCAGACTGACCTTGTTTTCCTCAGAAAATGTGAACTGTCCGGGAGCTGTCGTGATGCCGTTGACATCGACAGAAGCGTTCAGACCGAATTTTTCCACATAGTCAGACATGGTTTTTGCACCCACCTTTATGGAAAGCTCCGCAAAGGCTCCGTTGCAGGAATTGGCAAGAGCGCCGTAAAAGTCCTGTGTGCCATGGGCGCTGGTGCAGCGTATGTCATCTTTGCCATATTCGGCACATCCGTCACAGGTATATCTCCAGCTGGACATGCCGTCCAGCTTGTCGATGACGGCAGCCGTTGTAACAAGCTTGAAGATGGAGCCGGGCACAATGGCAGATGAGAAGAACCGGTTCACATAAAGGCCGGAAGAATCATCTTCGCCCACATCCGGCGGGCTTTCCGGATCGAAGTTCGGAGAGCTTACCAGGCAGATGATGTCTCCTGTTTCATAGTTATATACACCAACGGTTCCCTTTCGCCCGTTCAGCGCTTCGTTGGCAACCCTGCAGATGTTGGAATCGATGGTAAGGTAGAGTTTCCGATTTCCGGCTGAATAGGTGCCGGTAATCAGATTGTAGCCCACCAGTTTGCTCTGGAATGCACTTTCTGCAGAATTTGCAATGCTTCTCGAAGGATCGCCCGTGACATGGACCGTTGCCTTCCGGATGGAAGATTTTTCTGCATAGGAAATGCCGCTTTTCGTGTTTTTTGCAAGCAGGACGCCATTGACATCATAAATGGCACCGGTTGTAAGATTGCCGTTGTGGTAGATGTGCTGGTTTGCAGGATAGGACGCCCAGTCGTCACCGTGCACGATGAATTTTGTGATGAACAGTCCCAGTCCAAGCACAAGAACAAACGCACAGCAGAGGCATATGATGGCTCTTCGTTCAATTTTTTTCATGAAATGCCTCCTTTAAAACAGATCATCCAGCGACTTGATTTCCTGAACTGCAGGCTCCGGTTCTGAAGCCGGAAGATGCAGGGATTCGTCGGCGGAAAGAGATGGTGCGGTTAATTTCTGTATGTCAGATTCCAGCTGGAATTCATTTTTTTTGGATAAAGATACTGCAAAGCTTGCATTCTGCCGTGTATCTGCGGCCTTCAGGAAGGCCAGAAGCCCCCAGGAGGCAAGCATGCTCGAGCCTCCGCAGGAAACAAACGGGAAGGTTACACCTGTCAGAGGGAAAATGTCCACACATCCGAACACATTGAGCATGGTCTGGAAGATGAACATGGTTGATGCTGAGCAGGCTGCAATGGTATAGAAGGTGGATCTTCCTGCCATGATGGACTGAAATGCAAAGACGCATAAAGTTACAATGGAAAGCACTGCAAGTGAAGAGATGATCAGTCCCCATTCTTCTGTCAGAACGCCAAATACCAGATCGGTTTCTGCCGCAAAGATCTGATTCAGCCATCCGTTGCCGGGGCCGACACCGACCAGTCCGCCGCTTGCTGCAGCAGACATGGTTCTTGTCTGCTGGAAACCGGCACTATCAGCATATTCCCATACATGCCCCCATGCTTCGAATCGATTGGCAATGTAAGGCTTGAATCTGAGCATCAGGAACACGCCTGTGATGGCCGCTGCACAGATCAGAATCAGCTTGGAGAAATCTCCGGATCTGAGAAAGGAAATGACAAGGAATGCAACAAAGAAGATTGCGGCAGTTCCAAAATCACTCATCAGTGCAAGTGCTCCCAGGCAGAATATGGAAAGTCCGACGAATAAGGTCAGATTCTTTTTTGTAAACAGTTCATCCAGCGTTGCTGCACCGGCATAGATGAAAGCCACTTTTACAACTTCTGAAGGCTGAATGCTCATGCCGCCGATGCTGATCCAGTTCTGGGCACCGAAGGAAGAGGAGCCGAATGCAAGATTTACAGCAAGAAGCAGTATGGCACATATTACCATAAAGATACGAATGCTTTTTGCACGTTTCAAATCTCTCAGATACCAGCACAGGCCGAAAAAGACAATCAGCCCGAGGACAATGGCAATCAGCTGCTTGAGAACCTGTGAAGGTTCCGCGGATGCGGTGACGGCAAGGCTGAGAGAAGAAAGGAAAAATGCAATGATTTCCATTTCAAAGCCTACGCGCCGGAACATCCGCATGAGAAGATAATATGCCCACATGACTGCAGACAGGCCAAACATGCAGAGCGGAAGTGCAACCGGACAGTCTTTTCCCAGGGATATGATCAGCTGGAAGGCTGTCAGAACCTGAAACAGCGTGAGAACAAAGAAGGTGTGGCCGGCATTCAAAGGCACGGACTTTTCCTTTCTGTACTGTGTATTGTTGCGCTGTTCCTCCAGTGAAACGGGGAACAGTGTCAGTTCACAGGATCCGATCCGGATTACGTCGCCGACGTTCAGCTTGGTGCTGATTCCGCTGATGCGCTGCCCGTTGATATATGATCCGTTCTTGGAATCAAGATCGGTATAGGTCCAGGAACCGCCTTTGTTTCTCATCAGTGTTGCGTGGTTTCTGGAAACGCTCCTGTCGTCACATATGATATCGCAGCTTCTGGAACGTCCGATAACATTTTCCCAGTGGGAAATGGGGGTTGTGGTTCCGTTCTGATCCTGTACATATGCCCAGATCTCCGATGGATTTCTGGATTTCAGGAGTGACAGGATGGCGCGCAGGAGCACATATATTGCGAGCACAACAAAGACCCATCTGTTGACGGTGGTCAAAAGACCGCCAAGCTCCGGGAAATTATCCAGGAAACTGGAGATGGCTTCAATGACTGTACTTGATTTTTCTGTTGAAATGTCTAAAAAACCCATAAAATCACCTGATGCGAATGGATATTTCGCCTGTAGTTAAAACGGATGCACAGTCGTCCTCATAACGGATGAGTAGGCCGCCGTTGTCGTCGATACCGGTGCAAAATGCAGGTACCGGTGCCTGGTTTGCCGGGATGACATTGATCTCTTTCCCGACAACCATGGAATGCTCTCTGTAATATGGAATGAAAGAGCGGTCTTCCATATGCTCACATATGGAGAGCAGATGATCGGAAACGGATGCAATGAGCGCGTTTCTTGAATATTCTCCCGGAACGGTGCCGGCGATTTCCGCCAGTTCTTCCGGAAAACTCTCCGTTGTGCAGTTGATGCCGATTCCAACAATCACATTGCTGATCTGACCGCTTTCAAAATCTGTCACGGCCTGTGTCAGAATGCCGCATACCTTTTTATCATTTATATATATGTCATTTACCCATTTGATCTTCGGAACATTTCCGGTAACCTCTTCGATGGCCTGCGATACGGCAACGGATGCTGCAGCTGTGATGAGAACGGATTTCGAAATGTCGAAGTCCGGTTTTATAACAACTGACATGTAGATTCCGCTTCCTGCCGGAGAGAAGAAATCTCTTCCCAGACGGCCTCTTCCGGCGCTCTGGCATTCGGCGACGACAATTGTTCCGTGCGGGGCACCGTCCATGGCCATGGACTGGGCAGTCTTGTTGGTAGAATCCACCATCCGGAATACATGGATGGGGAGCTCTCTCTTCAAATGGAGCTGAATGGCTTCTGCAGAAAGGAGGTCGCTCTGCAGCAGATATCCCTTATGCGGAATGCCTTCAATGGAATGCCCATCTTCGCTGAGGCTGCGGATTGCCTTCCAGATGGCTGACCTGGAAACATTCAGCGCTTCTGCCATGGCTTCTCCGGAGAGATATTCATTTCGGTTCTGTTCCAGAAGTCTTAAAACTTCGCTTTTTACTGACATATTTCTGACCTGTAAGTGTATGAATTATTACTATATATATTACATTCTTTTGTTTCTCCGGTCAATGTTCTGTGACAGCAGTGTGAAATTTCCGCTACATAAAAAAGAACTATTCCTGCTATTTTTCATATTATTTTGCCGGAATTCGAAATATTATGGCAATTTAGAAACGCCGGTTATATAATGAGTTCAGTAATGGATAAACAAGCAGAATATGAGGGTAGTGTCAAATAGGTTATGAAAACACCGGGCAAAGAAAAATGCCCTGAATTGTACTTTGAATAGTAAATAGTAGAGCTTTCAGAGCGGA
>JAZRWY010000040.1:0-49646 GCA_045599945.1 Anaerovoracaceae bacterium
AGGCGTCCGGCTCAAAGAAAAGCTCCAAACCTAATATATAGACTACCATAATTCAGATGAAATTGGTAGTATGAAGGCCATATTTATATATGGTCTATTTGGCTTGCGTAAAAACAAATAAATATCTGGCAAAAAAGAAAATCGCATACTAGATGGAGTTTAATCCAATGGTATGCGATAAAGCTACTTCTTTATATGTCGCTAACTTAATGACATTGTCGTTCGGAGCCTTTTTTCTTTGCTCCGTTTTTTCATAACTTACTTGACGCTACCTTGTTTCATGTCATCCATTATACATCCGGGAGAACCATAAGAAAATGCTTCTTTGTGAAGAATGTGTGATTTGCAAAAAAAGTTACATAATATGGTTGACAACCGGGTATGCCGGTTGTATATTTATATTGTGATTAGCACTCGAAAGTGCTGAGTGCTAACAGGAGGAAATGGACATGGAATTAAGCGAGAGACAACTTAAGATACTGCAGGCAATCATTTCAGATTTTGTGAACACTGCAGAGCCGGTTGGTTCGAGGTCTCTCTCCAAGAATCATGAACTTGGAGTCAGCCCTGCAACAATCCGTAATGAAATGTCTGATCTGGAAGAGATGGGCTATCTCACCCATCCGCACACATCGGCAGGAAGAGTACCCTCGGAGAAGGCATACAGGCTGTATGTCAACGAACTGATGGCACAGACAGAGCTTTCCGATGAGGTGAAGGATGTCATAGCAGCGCAGCTCAGGGAAAGCATGTATGAATTCGATAAAACCATCGAGCGGGCAGCGCATATTCTCTCGGAGATTACCAACCTGACGTCCTTTGCGATGACGCCGAAGAAGGATTCAGATCTTCTGAAATATATCAATCTTCTTCCGGTGGATGAGCGGACGGTTGTTCTGATGATTGTATCGGAATCCGGCAAGGTATCCAATACGGCGCTGCACATCAATACTCCGTACACGGAGGAGGGACTGCAGCTGCTTGCCAAGACCATGACGTACAATTTCAGAGGCAAAACCATCAGTGAAGCGCTGACAGGAGATATCATATCGACATTTGAAAATGATGTGGATGCCATGAACAGCCTGGAGCAGGATGTAAGGCCGGGATTTCTGAAGACTCTCGAGGACATGCTCAATGTCAACCTCTACATGGATGGACTGACGAATATTTTCTCCATTCCGGAATATAATGACATGGAGAAGGCCAGAACATTCATTGAGATGCTGAACCGGAAGGATGTTTTCACACAGAAGCTCATTGAAAGAGAAGACGGAATTGTTGTTACCATCGGCAACGAAAACCACGAAGAAGGCATGGAGGACTATTCGGTCATCACTGCCACTTACCATGTTGATGGAAAACTCATAGGAAAACTTGGGGTTATCGGTCCGACCAGAATGAAATATGATGAGGTAACCTCCATCGTACAGTATCTGACGGATAACATTTCGAACACTTTTAAGATAGGAGACGGCGGCAGCGATGATTGATGAAGAAAAAGTAATGAACGAAGAAGAAATCAAAGAAGAAGAGATTCAGGAAGAGGAAATCCCTGAAGAAGAAGTTTCTGAGGAAGAAAAACAGGAAGAGACTTCAGAAGAACCGAAAGAGGAAGAATCCGGAGATCTGAAGTACATGAGGCTCATGGCGGACTTCCAGAACTATAAGCGCAGAACCGACAAGGAAAAGGCAGATGTATTTGCCTATGCCAATGAAAAAATGGCCACCGGGATTCTGGATGTCATGGATAATTTCGAAAGGGCACTGGAGCATAAGGAGGAAGGACCGTTCGGAGAAGGAATGGAACTGATCTTCAAAATGCTTTCCGATGTTCTGAAGAATAATAATGTGGAAGAGATTCAGGCACTGGGAGAAGATTTTGATCCGAATTTCCACAATGCAGTCATGACAGAGGATTCGGAAGAGTATGAATCCGGAAAAGTCAGCGCAGTGCTTCAGAAGGGTTATACGCTGAACGGGAAAGTCATCCGTCCGGCAATGGTTAAAGTTGTGAATTAATATTGTTAAGAATAGAGTTTAAATAAAGAAAAGGAGAAACAAAATGGGTAAAGTAATAGGAATTGACCTTGGTACTACAAATTCATGCGTATCTGTATTAGAAGGCGGCGAACCTACAGTCATCGCCAATGCGGAAGGATCAAGAACCACTCCATCCGTAGTGGGCTTTGCAAAATCCGGTGAAAGACTTGTTGGTGAAACAGCCAAGAGACAGGCGATCCAGAATCCGGACCGCACCATTTCATCCATCAAGAGACATATGGGTGAAAACTACAAAGTAACTGTGGATGGTAAGGATTATACACCGCAGGATATCTCAGCAATGATTCTTGGAAAACTGAAGGCAGATGCAGAGGCATATCTGGGCGAAAAGGTAACAGAAGCTGTTATTACAGTTCCTGCATATTTCTCGGATGCACAGAAGCAGGCAACAAAGGATGCCGGCAGAATTGCAGGCCTTGATGTAAAGAGACTGGTAAACGAACCGACGGCAGCATCGCTTGCCTATGGACTGGACAAGGAAGAAGGATCCCACAAGGTGATTGTATATGACCTTGGCGGCGGTACATTCGATGTATCTGTTCTGGAACTGGGAGACGGCGTATTTGAAGTTCTTGCCACAAATGGTGATACCAAGCTGGGCGGAGATGATTTTGATGAAGTGCTGTTAAACTACATGGCAGATACCTTCGGAAAAGAAAACGGCGTTGACCTGAGAAAGGACAACATGGCGCTCCAGAGATTAAAGGATGCTGCAGAAAAGGCAAAGAAGGAATTATCCTCTGCACAGACTACAGCAGTAAACCTTCCATTCATCACAGTCAATGAAAATGGTCCGCTTCATCTGAACATGGACATTACAAGAGCAAAATTCGAGCAGCTCACTGCACATCTGGTAGAAAGAACCGTAGAACCGATGAATAAGGCAATGAGAGACGCAGGCGTTACTCCTGCAGACATCTCAAAGGTTATCCTGGTTGGCGGCTCAACAAGAATTCCTGCAGTTCAGGAAGTGGTAAAGAGAATCACCGGCAAGGAACCGTTCAAGGGCATCAATCCGGATGAATGCGTATCCCTTGGTGCAGCAATCCAGGCAGGTGTACTGACCGGCGAAGTCAATGACATTCTGTTACTGGACGTTACTCCGCTTTCACTTTCCATTGAAACACTGGGCGGCGTAGCAACAAAGCTGATTGAAAGAAATACAACAATCCCTACAAAGAAGAGCCAGATCTTCTCAACTGCAGCAGATAACCAGACAGCAGTAGACATCCACGTAATGCAGGGCGAAAGAGAAATGGCAGCAGGCAACATTACACTGGGACGTTTCCAGCTGACAGGCATTCCGCCTGCACCACGCGGAGTTCCTCAGATCGAAGTAACCTTCGACATTGATGCAAACGGCATTGTAAATGTATCTGCAAAGGATATGGGAACAGGAAGATCACAGAACATTACAATCACTTCATCGACAAAGCTTTCTGATGATGAAATCAATGCAAAGGTAAAAGAAGCAGAAAGCTATGCAGAAGAAGACAAGAAGAGAAAAGAAGAAGTTGAAGCAAAGAACCAGGCAGAAACTCTGATCTACGAAACAGACAAGAACTTAAAGCAGCTGGACGGTCAGCTTTCCGAACAGGAAAAGGCAGACATCAATGCTGCAAAGGACGCTCTTCAGTCCGCATTGAATGCAGGAAACATGGACGATATCAAGGCGAAGACAGAAGCGCTCACAGAACAGTTCCATACCATTTCTGCAAAGATGTATCAGCAGGCACAGCAGGCACAGCCGGGTCCTGACATGGGCGCAGGCGCAGGCTTTGACCCGAACATGGGTGCAGGCACAGGCTTTGATCCGAACATGGGCGCTCAGTCCGGCGATGCTCCTGAAGGAGACAACGTGGTAGATGCAGACTATGAAGTAGTAGACGAAGACAAATAAAGAGAAAGACAGAATTTGCCCGTGAGTTGACTTGCGGGCAAATTGCAGGTAGATATTATGGCAGAAAAAAGAGATTACTATGAGGTCCTCGGACTGAAAAAGGGTGCTTCTGACGATGAAATCAAGAAGGGCTTCCGTAAGATGGCGATGAAATATCATCCGGATAAGAATCCGGGAGATAAGGAAGCGGAAGAAAGATTCAAGGAAGTCAATGAAGCATATGCAGTTCTTTCCGATCCGGACAAGAAGAACAAATATGACAGATTTGGTCATGCCGGTGTAGATCCGAATGCAGGATTCGGCGGTTTCGGCGGCGGCGGTTTTTCCGGCGGCGCGGGATTTGAAGACATCTTTGACATGTTTGGCGGCATGTTCGGCGGCGGAAGAGGATACAACCAGCAGAGAAGAAACGGTCCGAGAAAAGGAAATGACCTTCAGCAGGCAATTACAATTGAATTTAATGAAGCAGCTTTCGGATGCAAGAAGAAGATTCAGCTTTCCAAATATGTGGAGTGTTCAGATTGTCATGGAACAGGATGTGCTCCGGGCACTTCCAAAAAGACATGTACCCACTGTAACGGTACAGGTACGGTAACGCAGATGCAGAAGACTCCATTCGGACAGTTCCAGAGTACCGGTCCTTGTCCGGAATGCGGCGGAACCGGTCAGATCATTGAGACCCCATGTCCAAAATGCGGCGGTACAGGAAAAGTCCGCAAGACAGTGACCATCTCAGTGGATATTCCTGCAGGTGTGGATAATGATTCTGTTGTATCCATCAAGGGACAGGGTGAGCCCGGTGTAAACGGCGGCCCGGCAGGAGACCTTTATGTAGTGATTTCTGTAAAGCCGCATAAGGTTTTCACCCGCAAGGCCAATGACCTGTGGCTGGAGATTCCTATCAGCTTTGATCAGGCGGCTTTAGGCGCAGACATTACCGTTCCGACGCTGGAAGGAAAAGTATCCTACAAGGTGCCGGCAGGTACCCAGCCGGATACCATTTTCCGACTGAAGAATAAAGGCATCGTATCTGTCAGAAACGGCAGAAAGGGAGACCTTTATGTAAAAGTGAAACTGGAAATCCCGACAAAACTGAATGGAAAACAGAAGAAGGCAATTGAAGCGATGGCAAAGGAAGTCACGCAGGAATGCTATCAGAAGAAGAGCGGATTTGCAGAAAGCATCAAAGAGCTGTTCAAGTAACCGGATTATGTAGAATGCACCCGCAGGGGTGCATTTGTTTAGGAGGATAAAAATGGCAAAAAAAGAATTCAGAGCGGAATCAAAAAAACTTCTGGACATGATGATTCTTTCCATCTATACCCATAAGGAGATTTTTCTAAGAGAGATCATATCCAATGCAAGTGATGCAATCGACAAGCTCTACTACCAGATGATTTTTGATAACACAGGAATCGGCCGTGACAGTTTCTTTATCCGCATAGAAGCAGATAAGGAGGCAAGGACCATCAAGGTCATGGACAATGGAATCGGCATGACGGCAGATGAAATGGAAGAGAACCTGGGCATCATTGCAAAGAGCGGCTCCTTTGATTTCAAGAATGAAAATGAAAAGAAAGAAGACATCGACATCATCGGACAGTTTGGTGTAGGTTTCTATTCCGCATTCATGGTAGCAAGCCGCGTCATGGTGGAAACAAAGAAGTATGGAGAAGAAAAGGCATACAGATGGGAGTCCAATGGTGCAGACGGCTATGAGATTACGGAATGTGAAAAAGAGGAAAACGGAACTTCTGTCACCTTATTCCTCAAGGAAGATACGGAAGACGAGAATTATGGCATCTTTGCAGAGCAGTTCATGATCCAGAGTCTGGTAAAGAAATATTCCGACTATATCTCCTACCCGATAAAAATGGATTTCAAGAAGAGAGAATTAAAAGAAGGTTCAGAAGATGAATATGAGACAATCGTGGAAGAAAGAGTCCTGAATTCCATGATTCCAATCTGGAAAAAGAACAAATCGGAACTGACAGACGAAGACTATGACCGTTTCTATGCGGAGCAGTTCTATGATCTGAATGCACCGGCATCGCGCATCCATACAAAGGCAGAAGGACAGGTATCCTATGAAGCGCTGCTGTACATTCCGTCCCAGGCATCCTTCGATTACTATTCCAAGGATTTTGAAAAGGGCCTTGCCCTCTATGCCAACGGCGTCATGATCATGGAAAAATGCGGGGACCTGCTTCCCGACTATTTCAACTTTGTAAAAGGCGTTGTGGACAGTGCGGATCTTTCCCTGAACATCTCCAGAGAAACGCTCCAGCATGATCGTCAGCTCGGACTCATTGCAAAGAACATAGAAAAGAAGATCAAGGCGGAACTGAAAAGAATGTGCGACAATGAACGGAAAGAATATGAGAAGTTCTTTGAAGTATTCGGACCGCAGCTGAAATACGGTGTATATACCCAGTATGGCATGTTTAAGGAAAAACTTCAGGACATTCTGATCTATGATTCCACATATGGTGAGGATGCTGTCACATTAAAGGAATATGTCATGAGAATGACAGAAGACCAGGAAGGCATCTATTATGCATCCGCACAGACGCTGGAGATGGCAAAGGCGCTGCCGCAGGTGCAGGCCGTGAAGGAGAAGGGATATGAAGTTCTGTTCCTGACGGATAACATTGATGAATTTGTGATTCAGACCATGATGCATTTTGAAGAAAAACCGTTCATCAACATTCTGGCATCAGATTTTGATCTTTCCACCGAGGAGGAAAAAGAAGCATTAAAGAAGGTCAATGAAGAAGCAAAGGGAGTCATCGACCTCATGAAGGAAGCCCTTGGCGACAAGGTGGTGGATGTCAGATTCACCAGCAAGCTGGGAGACCAGCCGGTATGTTTCACAACAGAAGGGGACATCACCATCGAGATGGAAAAGACCATCAACATGGTTCCAAATGGAGAAAAGGTACATGCAGACCTGATTCTCGAAATCAATGCGCAGCACAGGATTGCAGAAACATTAAAGGCATCGGCTGAAGATAAGAGCAAGGTGGCAGATTATGCAGAAATACTGTATAACATGGCACGCATGATCTCAGGACTTCCTGTGGAGGAGCCTGCAGGGCTGACAAAGCTCATCTGCGACCTTCTGTAACTGAATCATTAAGGACCGCTTCGGCGGTCTTTTTCATATTTTTTCCCCATTTTCTTATCCTTTGTGGTAAACTGTACGTAAGTTGAAGTGTGTATTAAAAAGAAAGGATGTGAAACAGATGAAATCGAAGAATACACGCCTGGGCAGCTTGGTTTTGGCTTTCATTGTTACTTTCACCATGGTATTTGGAACAACGCTTTCCGTCAGTGCGGCAGATCAGTCCACATATGCAGGGGCGCAGATCCAGAAGCATTTCCTTGAACTGGCAAAGAAATATCCGTCAGCAGATGAAACATTTTCATATACCAGAGGTGGAGATCCATGGGAGATGCTTCTGCGCTATGAGGACGGGGGCGGATCCGGAGAGCATGAATGGAACTTCAGCACCAGCATATCCAGTGAAATGACCGATGTTTTTACGACAGTATCCATCAGCATGAGGGATTATGATAAACTGGACAAGGTGACTGCAAAAGTTTCATATTATGAAGAGGGAGACCGTCCATACCAGGCAGTTGCAACCATTGACAGCGGAGATTATGTCCCGGGTAAGACAGCCATCAGCTGGAAATGGTACGATGAAAATGATCAGGCAATCACCAGAGACGCGAAAGAAAGCACAGAGGCTACATCTTTATTCCATGCAGGACTTTCGGATATTAATTCGGTACTAAAGAATAATTTCGGCAAAGGTCTTTTCTATTTCGGATTTGAAGGATTCTGTCCGGGACACTCCTATGGCAGCGCAATTGTCATCAAGAAGCCGACCTATGCAGCAGCAGGCAAGAATCTCAAAATCTGCAGGAACTGCGGAAAGGAGACTTACGTAACTGTACCAAAACTTGTTCCGCCGGCAACAAAGATTGTGAAGCTGACAAAGGGAAAGAAAAAGTTCACAGTAAAGTGGAGTAAGAAGAAAAAGATCAGTGGATACCAGATCAGATACAGCAAGAAGTCATCCATGAAATCTGCAAAGAAGGTGAGTATATACAAGGCTTCTGCAGCTTCCAAGACCATTAAGAAACTCAAGAAGGGCAAGAAGTATTATGTTCAGGTAAGAACCTTCAAGAAGTACAATGGAAAGTATTATTACTCCAAGTGGAGTGCAAAGAAGAGCATAAAGGTGAAATAAACCTTTCACGAAAAGACCGCTTCGGCGGTCTTTTCAAGTGCCTTGAGAATTAACACGCGCCAGCAGGACGGAATTGTGGTAGAATGGAGATGTAATATTCCAAAATGAAGAAAACCGAAAGAAAAGAGAAACATCCATGAAATACATAGAGACGAAAATATATACAAACAGAAGAGGCTCGGAGGAAGTGATTGCAAGGCTCATGGGCATGGGCATAAACAGCGCAGCCATTGAGGATCCGGATGAGATCCATGAGATTGAAAAAAAGGAAAATGGATATGAATGGGACTATATCGATGAAAAGGCATATCCTTCCAGTGATGAATACAAGGTCATCATCTATTCCGAAGACAGCGAGGAAGGAAGAGCAGAAGTAAGCGCCATGAAAGAAGCCATGATGAAGCTCAAAGGCGACGAATATGACAGCATATTTGGAGAAGGCGTAAGCCTCGGCAGACTGTATGTGGAGGACCGGATTGTCTGTGATGACGACTGGCTGGATACCTGGAAAGAATATTTCAGGCCGGCAAAAGTCACAGAAAAGATTGTCATTAAGCCGACCTGGGAGGAATATGAAGCGAAGGAAGGCGAACTGGTCTTAGAACTTGATCCCGGCCGGGCATTCGGAACCGGCACCCATGAAACCACATCGGGATGCCTGACCCTCATGGAGAAATACATGAAGGAGGGCGATGCTGTTCTGGATGTGGGCTGCGGCTCCGGCATTCTGTCCATAGGAGCAGCTCTTCTTGGCAGCAGAGACATTCTGGCCATAGACATCGATCCTGTGGCAGTAGAAGTTACAAAAGAGAATGCAGAACTGAATCATGTGACGGAATATATCCGTGCAGAAACCGGCGATCTCACCAGGGGCATGGAGTTTCAGGCAGATATCGTAGCAGCCAATCTCATGGCAGATCTTGTCATGATGCTGACCAGGGATGTGGCAAAGCATCTGAAGGAGGGAGGCATCTATATTTCCTCCGGCATCCTGCTCGAGAAGGAGGCTTCCGTTATGGAGGTTCTGACAGAGTGCGGATTTGAAATCGTTGATGTAATCAGGAAGGGAGACTGGTGCGCCATCGCAGCAGCATTGAAATCATGAGCAGATTCTTTACAGATCAAGAGAATATTACCGACCGGTACATATATATTACAGACAGGGAAGATCTCCATCACATGAAAAAGGTGCTGCGCATCCGCAGAGGAGACACGGTGGAGGTATCCGACGGCGAGCAGTGGGAATATGAGGCGGAGGTGGAAGATTTCGATGAAACTTCTGCAAAACTTCGCATCCTGGATAAGCAGAAATTTGCAAGAGAGCCGGCCCTTCGTGTCACCCTGTTTCAGGGAATGCCAAAAGCAGGCAAGATGGACCTGATCATCCAGAAGTGCGTGGAGCTTGGCGTTTATTCCATCGTTCCGGTATTCATGGACCGCTGCGATGTGAAGGACCATGGAAAAATGGAAAAAAAGGCGGAGCGCTGGCAGAAGATTTCCGATGAAGCCTGCAAGCAGTGCAGAAGAGGCATCATTCCGGAGGTAAAGCTTCCGGTAAAGGATCCGGAGATGCTTTCCATGCTGGAAGATTTTGATCTTGTTCTGTTTCCATATGAGAATGAAGAAGAATACTCCATCCGTGATGCACTCGAGAAGTTGAAGGACAGGCCTGAGACGGCGGCCATTGTCATAGGACCGGAAGGAGGTTTTTCGGACCGGGAGGCCCAGCTGCTTCAGAAATATGAATGTGTAACTCTTGGAAAAACCATCCTGCGGACAGAAACCGCAGGCATGGCAGCACTTGCCATGACCATGTATGCGCTGGAATTATGAAAAAGATGATACTGACCATTGCCCCGACCGGCAATGTAGTGACAAAAGAAATGAATGAAAATGCGCCGATTACAGTGGATGAGATCATAGAGGACATTCTGCGCTGTGCAGAGCTTGGCGCCGCAGTCGCGCACGTCCATGCCAGAGATGAAGAAGGAAATCCGACCTGTGACCGGAGGGTCTATGAAAAAATCCTCTCCGGTGTCAGAAAAGCAGGTTCGGATATTATTCTGCAGGTATCCACCGGAGCAAGAGGCGGAGAAAATACCATCGAAGGAAGGTCGCAGATGCTGGATGTGCCATATGCCCAGATGGCGAGCCTTTCCATCGGCTCATCCAATTTCAGAAGCAGTGTGAATGCCAATCCGCCCCAGCTCATAGAGGCGCTGGCGGAGAAAATGTACGAAAACAGGCTGCTTCCCGAACTGGAATGCTTTGATGTCTCCATGGCGGAAAATGCGGCCTGGATGAAGGAAAAAGGGATATTAAGGGACCCCCTGTACTATAACATGGTGATGCATGTGCCCGGAAGCATCCGGGGGACGGAGGAGAATCTCAGATTCATGGTTTCCAAGCTTCCGGAAGGCTGCCTGTGGAACATGTCCGCCATCGGAAAGAGCCATGAGCTTCTGGTGCCGAAAGCCATCGCCATGGGCGGCAACATTCGGACGGGGCTGGAGGATGTTCTGCAGTTTCGCGGAAGATCTGCATCCAACGAAATGCTTGTGCGGTGGGTAAAAGAGCAGGCGGAAGCGGCAGGAAGAAGCCTGGCAGGCCCCGATGAGGCAAGAAAAATGTTAAAGATACATTAAGAATTGTGTGTCTTTTGTGATATCGGTTGTTCAATTGCCTATTGAGTGTTAGAATAGCAGAAGATATTTTTGAAACAAGAAGGTTAAATCAATGAATGAAAACGGATTAAGCATCTATGACAGATTTACAACAGAAGAACTGGAGGAAATCATCAGAAACGGCAGAGAGTTCAAGAAACTCATGAGCTACTATAAATGTGCACTGATGGAAATTGAAACAAAATTCAGAGTGCTGAATGAAAACATCTCTCTGGAATATGACAGAAATCCCATCGAAAGCATGAAGGCGAGAATGAAGACGCCCGCTTCCATCCTGGAGAAAATGATGAGAAGAGGGATTGAATTCGACCCTACTGCACTTGAAGAGAATCTCTTTGACATTGCCGGGGTCAGAGTCATCTGTTCCTTCCCGAAGGATGTTTATCTTCTGGAGGAGTATCTGCTCCGTCAGGATGACCTGGTTCTCATCCAGCGCAAGGACTATATAGAGAATCCGAAACCCAACGGGTACAGGTCTCTGCACCTGATCGTATCTGTCCCTATTTTCCTTGCAGGAGAGACAAAGATGATGAATGTTGAGATCCAGTTCAGGACCATTGCCATGGACTTCTGGGCCAGCATTGAACATAAAGTGAAATACAAGAAGGAAATCGACCACGAATCCGACGTTGTCGAAGAATTGAGAAAATGTGCAGAAGTCAGCGCGGCGCTGGATCTTCGCATGCAGACGCTGCATGATCATATCGCAGAATTGGAGTAGGCCATGGATAATTATCAGAAATCGTTAATTCTACATGAAGAAAACAGAGGAAAATGGGAAATGAATTCAAAGGTGCCTCTCAAAAACAGAGAGGACCTTTCGACAGCATATACACCGGGCGTAGCAGAGCCATGCATGAGAATCAGGGAGAATCCGGAGGATGTATATAAATATACATCCAAGGGAAACATCGTTGCAGTCATCTCTGACGGTTCCGCCGTTCTGGGTCTTGGAAATATCGGTGCGAAAGCGGCCATCCCTGTCATGGAGGGAAAGGCAGTGCTCTTCAAAGGCTTTGCCGGAATCGATGCACTTCCCATCTGCATCGATACCCAGGATACGGAAGAGATCATACAGATTGTAAAGAACATGGCATCCACGTTTGGAGGCATCAATCTGGAAGATATCTCGGCACCAAGGTGCTTTGAGATTGAAAACCGGCTGAAGGAAGAACTGGACATTCCCGTATTTCATGATGACCAGCACGGTACGGCGGTGGTGGTTTCTGCAGCGCTCATCAACGCGCTCAAGATCACAGGCAAGAAGATGGAGGACCTGACAGTTGTCATGTCAGGAGCAGGAGCTGCAGGAACTGCAATTTCAAGAATGCTTCTGAATCTTGGCGTAAAGGATATTCTGGTATGCGGAAGAGACGGCATTCTCTTTTCCGGCTCTCCGAGATTAAATGATGCAAAGCGGGATCTTCTGAAGATTGTCAATAAGGAAGATAGAAGCGGAAGCCTGGCCGATGCTTTTCGTGGTGCGGATGTATTCATCGGTGTTTCAGCGCCAAAGCTTGTGACGCCGGAAATGGTAAAAACCATGAATGATGATCCGATCATCTTTGCCATGGCAAATCCGGAACCTGAAATCATGCCGGAACTTGCAAAGGCGGCAGGCGCTGCAGTTGTGGGAACGGGAAGGTCCGATTTCGATAACCAGATCAATAACGTACTGGCATTTCCGGGCATTTTCAGAGGGGCCCTGGATGCAAGAGCAAAACAGATTACAGAAGAGATGAAGGTGGCAGCGGCTTATGCCCTGGCAGGCTTTGTCAAGGAAGAGGAACTCCGTCCGGAGCACATTCTTCCGAACGCATTTGAAGAAGGCATTGCAGACTGCGTTGCAGAAGCAGTGGCAGATGCCTGGAGAAAGAATCATGAATAAGAGAACAGAAAGAGATTCCATGGGAGAAATCCTGGTGGAAGAGGATAAACTGTGGGGCGCCCAGACCCAGAGAAGTTTCGAGAATTTTAAGATTGGAACGGAAAAGATGCCGCTGGATATCATATATGCGCTGGCAATCATCAAGGAAGCGGCAGCTCTGGTAAATTTCGAAAAGGGCGTACTGGATGAAGAAAAAAAGAATGCCATCGTTTCGGCCTGTGATGAGATCCTGGACGGAAGGCATGACGGTCAGTTTCCGTTAAGCGTATGGCAGACCGGTTCCGGCACTCAGACAAACATGAATGTCAATGAGGTAATTTCCCATATTGCCGGAGGAAGCGTCCATCCCAACGATCATGTGAACAAGTCACAGAGCTCCAATGATGTATTTCCGTCGGCTCTGCACATTGCAGCCGTATGCTGCGTGGAAGAGGATCTTCTTCCGGCGCTGGGGGATTTCATCTTTGTATTGGAAAATCTCGAAAATAAGTTCAAGGATACAGTGAAAACAGGAAGAACCCATCTGCAGGATGCGACACCGGTTACCATCGGCCAGGAATTTTCCGGGTACAGATATGCCATGGAGCGTTCCTACCTGGCCATTGAGCATTCACTGGAGGATCTGAGACTCCTGGCGCTTGGCGGCACTGCAGTAGGGACAGGGCTCAATGCACCGGAAGGATTTGATGCAGCGGCTGCAGAGAAGGTGTCGGAGCTTCTGGACAAAGACTTCAGAACCTCCGGAAACAAATTCTATTCCTTAAGCTTTAAAGACAGTCTGACGGTCTGTCATGGAACGCTTAAGGCGCTTTCGGCAGATCTCATGAAGATTGCCAATGACATCCGTCTGTATGCATCGGGTCCGAGATGCGGCATTGGAGAGCTGAACATCCCTGCCAATGAACCGGGTTCCAGCATCATGCCGGGCAAGGTGAATCCGACCCAGTGCGAAGCGCTGACCATGGTATGCGCCCGTGTCATGGGAAATGATGTGACCATGGGCATTGCAGCATCCCAGGGAAATTTCCAGCTCAATGTATACATGCCTCTAATGGGATATACCATGCTCCAGTCCATCGGACTTCTGTCCGATGCCATCCGCTCCTTCAGCGCAAACTGCGTGCAGGGAATTACCGTGAACGAAGAGCGGGTGCAGGAGAATCTGAAAAATTCGCTGATGCTTGTGACAGCGCTCAACCGGTATGTCGGGTATGACCGGGCGGCAGAGGCTGCAAAGCTGGCATTTGATGAGAATCTGACGCTGAAGGAAGCAGTCTGCGACAGGCTTCAGCTTCTCAGCGAGGAAGAATTCAAAGAGATTGTAGATCCGGAGAAAATGATCTGATGGAACAGGAAGCAAAAAAGAAGAGCAATATGAAAAACACCGTATTGAAAATCCTCCTGGTGATCGCCATTTTATTGATGGCAGGCAGCATCGGCGTGGGAGACTATTCCCATGTGAAATTTGATGTCCAGGCTTTCAATGCACAAGATCATGGATATGAAGTGGAAGAAGCGCCGGATGAATTCATGGCATATGTACCTGCCGGTGCAAAAGACGGCATCATATTCTATCCCGGCGGCAACATTGAATATACGGCATACATGGAGCTTCTGGATAAGTTCGCAGAAAAAGGCATTCTCTGCGTGGCAGTCCATATGCCCCGGAACATACCGTTTCTGGGAACAGACCAGGCCGACCGGTATATCGAGCAGTACCCGCAGATTGAGAACTGGTATCTGATGGGCCATGATAAAGGTGGTACGGCGGCAGCAAAGTATGTGGCAAAAACGGACCGGGACATTCAGGGCCTGTGCCTTCTTGCATCCTTCAGCAGAGCAGACCTGACCCGGAAGGATGTTAAGGTCCTTGTGATGTATGGCACTTCGGATGCGCAGATTTCCATGGTAAACTATAACAAGGGGCTGAAAAAGCTTCCGGAAGGCTATGTGGAGCAGATCATCCGCGGCGGCAATCATTCATATTACGGACATTATGAAGTGAACCGGGAGGACAGCGTGGGAAAGATTTCAAGAGAAAAGCAGCAGGAGACTGTTTTAGAGGCCATGCTCTCCATCATGAAGTGATTACAAGATATTTACACATTGTACACAATATATTTACACAATATATTGTGTATTCTTTTTTTTGTGGTATCATATACAGTAGGATTATATATTTTTGGGGAGAATACAATGAAAAAAATCCGAATTACAATTTCATTCATGGTGATCCTGCTGATTTTCATGGGACTCGGAACGGTATCCCATGCTGCAGCCGATGTTCCGTATGATCAGACGAAGACGGGACAGACCAGCGGCGTGCTCAATGTCCGTACCGATGCGTCCGCATCATCCAAATCTCTTGGAAAATTGAGCAAGGGGACGAAGGTGACGCTCAGAGGATACAAGAAGGATGCCGGAGGAAAGAAATGGTACAGAATTGCATATGATGGGAAAAAGGGATATGTGAGTTCTTCCTATGTGAAGGTTATAAAGAGGGTATCATATACCATCTATACGCCATATAAGAAGGGATATACCACAGGCAACCTGAACATCCGGAAGACGGCAGCCGGAGATTCTGCTGTCATCGGAAAATACAAAAAGCACACGAACATTACGCTGAAGGGATATAAGAAATCCGGCGGCGCTGTAAAATACCGGGTCACATATAACGGGAAGACGGGCTATGTCAGTGCAAAATATGTGAAGCTGGGTACATATAAAGCGAAACCGGCATATACCGAGTATGACCCGGTGAAGCAGGGAACGGTCACTGCAGATTCGCTGAACATCCGGGCCAGTGCATCGGGAAGCGGCAAGAAAATCGGAATGGTAAAGAAGGGATATACGTTCTCCCTGTTCGGATATAAGAAGGCATCCAATGGCACGCCGTGGTATGTCGTGAAATATAACGGAAAGACGGGCTATGTCAGTTCAAAGCATGTGAAGGTGAAAGCAGCTGCAAAAGTTTCATATACCAAATACAGTCCGGTGAAACTGGGTTCTGTTAAAACGGACACATTGAACATCCGGGCCAGTGCATCGGGAAGCGGCAAGCTGATCGGAACGGTGAACAAGGGATACATCTTCTCGCTGTTTGGATACAAAAAGGCATCCAATGGCACGCCGTGGTATGCTGTGAAGTATAATGGGAAGACCGGCTATGTCAATTCCAGGCTGGTAACGGTTCTGAAGATGGAAGGAACCTATTCTCCGCAGAAGACAGGGCAGACGACAGTCTCCTCCAACATCCGAAAGGATGCTTCGACAGATGCAGCGCTTCTCGGAACGGTCGAAAGCGGTACGCCGATGACCCTTTATGGATACAAGAGGGCTTCTGACGGCAACCCATGGTATAAAGTAATATATAACAACAAATATGGATATATCAGCTCAAAGCTGGTGAAACAGGTCAAGACCTTCCCGTATACGGTGTATGTGCCTTACAGGACCGGCACCTGTTCGGCGGATACCCTCAATGTAAGGGCTTATGCCTCTACGGATGCTGAGATCATCGGAAAAGTAGGAAGAGATGACCAGCTGGTTGTCAGAGGATATGTTAAAGTGGGAGATAAGACCTGGTATGCCATCAATTGCGGAAATACTGTCGGATATGCATCCGGATCATATATCACAACACAGATGGTGACATCAGGAGAAGACTTTGATGCGCAGATGCTGAGGGCCGGATTCCCGTCATCCTATCTGCCGTATCTCCGGACGCTTCACAGCAAGCATCCGAAATGGGTATTCCGTGCCCAGAAGACAGGCATTGCCTGGAGCACGGTGGTAAGCAAGGAGACATCTCCGGTCAACAGAAATCTGTATAACGGCTCCGTTGCCTCCTGGAAATCCATGGAGAAGGGTGCCTACGATTTCGGCAGCGGCTCCTATGTAAGCTTTGACGGAAAGGGCTGGGTTGCGGCAGCGCCCGGGCTTGTCCAGTACTATCTGGATCCCAGAAATTTCCTGGATGACAAGAGCGTCCTGATGTTCCTGGATCAGTCCTTCGATGCATCGACCCAGAGCGTAAGTTCTGTCAGCAAGGTCTGCGAAGGGACCTTCCTGGCCGGAAAGTTCCCGGAATCCACATACAAATCCTATGCAGAATGCATATATTATGCAGGCAAGGCTGCCGGCATGAATCCGAATGTTCTTGCTTCCATGATCATTCAGGAGCAGGGGACGTCCGGACAGTCCGGTCTGATCACCGGAACGACTTCCGGATACAAAGGATACTATAACTTCCTGAATATCGGGGCATATACCACAAGCTCCATGAGCGCTGTGCAGCGTGGCCTTTGGTGGGCAAAGGGTGCAGGCTCCGGACAGACGTCATACAGCCGTCCGTGGAATACAAGAGCAAAAGCCATTACCGGCGGTGCGAAGTATTATGCAGAAGGATATATCAATAAGAAACAGAATACTCTGTATCTGAAGAAATTCAATGTCATGAACGGGGCGTCCAATGTGGGTGTCCATCAATATATGACAAATGTACAGGGCGCAGCCAGCGAGGCCTCGCTCATGCGGGATGCATATAAGAATACGGACAACATTCCGGTAACCTTCAGCATTCCCGTATTTGACGGAATGCCGTCTAGTGCTGTCAAGGCTCCTTCGAAGACCGGAAACAACAACAATCTGCTTTCCAGTCTCAAGGTTTCCGGATACAGCCTGAGTCCTTCTTTCAACAGATATACCACATCATATACGGTGAAGGTTCCTTCTTCTGTCAAGAAGATAACGGTATCTGCGTCAGCTTCCGGTTCAGGAGCTTCCATTTCCGGTACCGGAGAGAAAACTCTTGCAGCAGGAAAGAATACCATCAGCGTTACATGCAGGGCGACCAGCGGTGTAACGAGAACATATACCATCAATGTAGTAAGAAATTAAAGGAGAGACGATGCGAAAACTATTCATATTGACAATTTCACTCATTCTGGTTTCAGCCATGACCGTCTGTTCTCATGCGGCAGATCTTAACATAAGCTTTGATGAAAATGTGAAGGCTGGCGAGACCTTTGAACTGACGGTGACCTACCAGGATGAAAATCTCGATGCTGTAAAGGGAAACATCGAATATGACGACCAGATGCTCGAATATGTTTCCGGCGGAGCAAGCACCGGAAACGGCGGCATTATTTCCATTGATTCCCATTCCGATGACGGAAAGACCATTTCGGAAAAAATTCTTTTCGAGGCAAAGACAGGCGGACAGACCAATATCCGTGTCACAACGGAGGAATGCTATGACCTGGACGGAAATGTTCTGAACAATCCATGGGTGGAACAGAAAATCGTCATTGGCGATGCAGTGGAAAAGAAATCGGATGAAGATAAAGAAAAGGACAAAGAGACGTTAGAAAAGGAGAAGCAGGAGCAGGAGGCGCAGGAAAAGGCCCAGGCAGAAGAAAGAGCCATAGCGCAGGCCCGTGCGGAAAAGGAGGCTCTGGAAAAAGCGCAGAAGGAGCAGCAGGAAAAGAACAGCAGAATGCAGTTCATACTGATTGGCATCACTTTCCTTCTTCTGATCATTGCTGGTTTAGTTGTTTCAAAAAGAAGAAAGAAGAGAAGAAAATAGAACCAAGCAGCATATAGAGATGTATCGGTCCGGCGTGGAGCTCCATGCCGGATTCTTTTTTGGAACGTCTTGTGATTTTTCGTTTGTTTTTTGTTTTCATGTACCATATTTAGTCACAAAAATGGAATTTGTGACTAAATAATATACAAAGAGCGAAAATTAGGAATTAATTTCTCTTTGTGTCACCACAATGTCACGTTATTGTCACATATTTCTTGTATAATATAGATGGAAATAAGAAAAAGTTAAGTAAATCTTAAGGTAGGTGGAACAAATGAAGGCACTGGAAATGATGAATAACAATCTGCAATGGTTCTACAGCTGTAAAGTGGATCAGTACATGCAGATCGAGTTTATCAGCGATGCGGCGAGTGCAGTAATCGGGTATGAGAATGAGGCCTGGGAGAAGTTTGCAAGCGGAAGCTATGTCAGCATGATTCATCCGGAGGATATCCGGGGATACATGGATTTCATATCGGAAGCGAAGGAACGCGAAACGCCGGGCGTTGTTGAATACAGGCTGGTAAGAAGAAGCGGAGAAGTTGTTCCGGTGGAGGATTTCATGAGTTTTCGGACGCTCAGCGATGGTTCCATATGCAGCTATTCGGTTGTAAAACCGAAAATCGGCACATTGACACATCAGTTCGGCGTGATGCTCATTTCTGCCGGAGATAATCCGTCCGTTCTGGAAATTAACGATAAAATGAAGGAATATATCCGCTTTGAAGAATTTTCGGATATGAAGAAGTCCCTGATTCTCAGCAACATGCTTTTTATCATCCCGGATGAGGAAAAGGAATATTTTGCCACATGTCTGAAGAATGCAGGAGATGAACCTTCTGTCGTGGAGCATCGCTTCACATTGGGAGACGGAACAACGGCATCTTTCATGGGATGGGTTTCCTGGATGTCGCTGCTGAGCGGCGATAGATACGTTCTGACATATACAAGGGACGAGACCAGATTCCGTTCTTATGTGGAAAAATATTTTGACATGCAGCTGGAGCTTCTGCAGAGCGTATATGATACGGTATTCCAGCTGGATTATGAAAGAAATACCATCCGGAACATCAAATGCACGACAAAGTCCTGTATGCAGGGCGGTATTCCGACAGAGACTGCAATCGATATTTTCAAACGGCATCTGGTTGTGGACTCTACGACGGAAACTGCAGAGAGGATGGATAAACTGCGGAATCTGGATGCTTTAGGGACCGGAGAGATTCTGCAGGATATCAGCTTCAGCCTCTTAAATGATGAACAGGAGAGCATTTGCAGCTGCAAGGGCATTCTGATCCGTCAGAATGCAAGATACGGATTCCTCTGCTGCAATGAGAATTCCTCCGGCTGCAGATGTGAAGAAGAGGAGAAACGCAAGGTCAGCATCCGGACGTTTGGATATTTTGACATATTCATCGATGGAAATCCGGTATATTTCAAATATAACAAGACGAAGGAACTGCTGGCGCTTCTGGTTGACAGAAGAGGAGGCTTCGTTGCAGTGGATGAAGCAATCGCCTGCCTGTGGGAAGATGAAAGCAGCAATAAGACAACGAGAGCAAGATACCGTAAGGTTCTGATGCGCATGATGGAGACGCTCAGAGAATATGGCATTGAAGATATAGTGGAAAAGAATGGCGGAAGCAGAAGAATCATCACAGAGAAGGTGGACTGCGACCTGTATAACTTCCTGAGCAGGACAGGCGGAAGCAGAAACAGCTATGATGGTCTTTACATGCTGAACTATTCGTGGGGCGAATACAGCCAGAATGTTTTTGAATAACAGGTGGGAAAAGACATGAGTAATGAGAATATCTTAAAGAAACTGAACAGAAAAGAGCTTCTGGAAATGCTCTATGAGCAGAGCAGGAAACTGGACGAAAAAGACGCACAGATTGAAAAGATGAAGGCGCAGCTGAACGGCAGGGCCGTCATTGTCAAGGAATCCGGATCCATTGCAGATGCGGCGCTGGAGCTCAATAACATTTTTGCGACTGCGCAGAATGCGGCAGATCTTTATGTGGACAGTGTGAAATACTGTGCGGATAAGGGAATGCCTTCCAATACGAATCTGGAAACATTGCAGAGATGCATGCGCATTTCCAGACTCTACATGGACAAGGTACGAAAGTCCCTGGCGGGTCTGGACAAGGAACTTGGAGAGCTGGAAAAACTGCTCCGGATCATGGAGGTAAATTCATAGGGATGAGAGGTTCGAAAAAGAAGAAGGTAAATGTTTCGGATGTTGAAATCAGGAAAAAGAATGTGACGCTTCCTTCCACAGATGAACTGAAACAGGAGCTGGGGCAGGAAAAATACAGATGGAGATACAGGCAGACGATGAAGAGCACCATTCAGATCATCATCGTGGTCTGCGCCATATCCATCCTGATTGCGACCATTTTATGCCCGATTTTCAAAATCTATGGTACGGCCATGGAACCCACATTGGAAAAGGACCAGATTGTTCTCTCCATCAGCGCCAGGAGCGCGGATACCGGTGACATTGTGGGTGTATACTACGGAAACAAGATTCTGATCAAGCGGTGCATTGCAACGGGAGGTCAGACCGTGGACATCCGTAAGGATGGAACAGTTCTGGTAGATGAAAAGGAACTGGTTGAGCCATATGCCACAGGAAAATCCGTGGGAGAATGCAACATTGAGCTTCCGTACAAGGTTCCGGACAAGCACATCTTCGTCATGGGAGACCAGAGAGATGTCTCTTTGGACAGCAGAATCGGTACGGTAGGCTGCATTTCCAATGACGATATCGTGGGGAAGGTCGTTTTCCGGATCTGGCCGCTGAGAGACTTCGGGCGTGTGAAATAAAGGACCCGGAAGGGGAAACTTAAGATATCTGGAACGCATCTGTCACTACTGATATACGGTGGTGACACATTAAAAGTATTATAGTAAAAAAAATTAAGGTAAATTTAAGGTAAGGTCTAGATTTTTTGATGACTGTACGATATAATTTACTATGCGAAAGGTATGTGTATTATATTAAATTTGTCTGACGAACGGAACAGGAGGAGGATTCATCGGCTATGAGAGGGCTGTATAAGAAACGCGTTCATGGTCTGAAAAATGCTCCAAAGCCAGGCGTGGCCTCAACTGAGGAGATTGAGGTGGCGCTTCGGAGAGAGAATCAGTCTGTTCGCCAGAGAAGGAATATTAGGAAAATAATACGTGTGCTGATAGTGGTATGCGCTATTTCTGTTATTACAACCACCGTTTTCTGCCCGGTCATGAAGATCTACGGATCTTCCATGAGTCCGACGCTGCAGGAAGGTGAGCTTGTAGTATCCGTCAAGGGCATGAAGCCTGAGACGGGAGACATCATTGGCGTATATTACGGGAGTAAAGTTCTGATCAAGCGCTGCATTGCCACTTCGGGGCAGTGGGTCAATATTGATCTGGACGGAAATGTATACGTTAACAATAAACTGCTGGATGAGCCGTATGTTACAGACAAGGCCCTTGGCGAATGTAACATCACGCTTCCGTACCAGGTTCCCGAAAATGCCATCTTTGTCATGGGGGACCACAGGAAGACATCCATCGACAGCAGGAACACTTCTGTGGGCTGCATTGTGAAGGAAGATGTCATCGGGACGATTCCTTTCAGAATCTGGCCGCTCAGCAAGTTGGGTAAAATTTAAGGAAAGCAGGTTATTATGGTTTATTCAGAGGCTTTGGTTCGTAAAGCTGAGATTACCAGAAAACAGAGAATTAGAAGATTTCTTCTAATCATGACAGTCATAGTTACATTTGTGACAGTCTACGCACTGACGCTTCCTGCCACAACATGGCAGAAGACCATCATCTGTGAACAGGAGGAGCATGTACATACAGAGAAATGCTTTGAGGATGCGTATGTCATGATCTGCGGCAAAGAAGATGATGAAAAGCATCTTCATGATGCAGAATGCTTCGCAGACTGTCTGTATGAATGCAAGGCTCCGGAAGATGAGGAACTGAAGGCGTTAAGAAAGGATCATGAGCACGATGAGGACTGCTACCAGGAGGTATGGGTTCTGAACTGTGAAAATGAAGAGGAAGATCATGTTCATGATTACAAATGCTACGAAAAGAGACTCGCACTGGTATGTCCAGAGGCTGAAGAATTAAAGAAGAAGGAAATTGAGGAAGCGCTCGAAGAGGCTACCGATCCGGAAGAGATTGAAAAGCTCGAGGCAGAGCAGACAAAGGTGGTATATGTTCTGGAATGTGATAAGAAGGAGCATATTCATGCAGAAGCATGCTTTGATGCACCTCCTGCAGAAGAAGAAGGTTACACCTGCGGCAGGATAGAGCATGAGCACAGCAAGGAACAGCATTGCTACAATCCGGATGGAGAACTGATCTGCACCATGGATGAGCACGTGCATACCGATGAATGCCTTCTGGAGGAAGAGGATGAGGAAGAAGTAACTGCTGGTGATGAGCAGGAAGCTGCAGAAGAGATAGTTCAATCTGAGAATCCGTTCATGGAATCATCAGGAACACTGACGGATAGAACGGGTCTGCCGGGTGTGGATAATGAAACAATTGTAGATAATGAAGTAGTTACCGGCGGAGAAAATGAAAAAGAACTTTCATATTCGGTGACCACATCATTATTAGGAGCTGGGAATGAATCGGTTGCGGCAACATGGCCTAATTTTCTGCCAAGCATAAATACTGCTAACCAATGGCAGATAATAGCAGGAAAATACCAGTCGAGTGAGCAGTCGTATAAGACAGCTGATAGCTCAACTAATCCTAAGGTGTATTATCAGAAGAATGTTGTTCCTACTGGTACTGAAAATGAATTTCTTGTATATCTAAGTTTGGATAAGCAGGCTACATTGGAGTCCTTGATTGATAACAGCCAATTTCTTACTAGAGAAAGAAATAACTATACAGCAGGTACTATATGTGCTGTTGAAGATAAAATGGGAATAATTTCTGTTCATGGTGTTGATCCAAATGGAAAAAATACTATCGGTATCAAACTCAATATAACAGATAGCAGGGGCAATATAATATATGTATACCAAGACAGAAGAGTTATTCAGACTTCATTATGTTCAAATGGTACATTCTTCTTAGAATTTACAGGTTCTGGACTTTGCTTATGTTTGGGAAATCGAATTCAGTTTAACGAAGATCCTATTACTTTAACTGTACCGTTGTCTTATTTTACTTCTGGAAGCGGACTGGAAAATACTTATTTTGACTATGTCATAGATGAAATGGGTGACTATGTAACATATGAAGGTGTAGTTAGAAGCGATGGTGAAGTTATTCCTCAATATGAAGATCCTAATGCAGAGGATAGAGTAACAAGCATCCGGTGGGAACCTATAGATAACGCTTCAGCCACTCCTTCGATGGTAGCTGTAGCGGGTAATGTATCTGGCTGGGAGAAGAATATATCACAATTGGTATATAAAGTTCGATTGAACGTTGAAAAGAAGGATTTTGACAGTTGTGTAGAGAATATGAATAGTACCAGCACCAGCAGGTCTGATGCTTATCCTGTAAACCAGGAAGCAAAGGTATATTATCATTTTGAAGCGATTAAGTATAAAAATAGTTCAGGACAATTAGTACCTATGGGGGGTGTAACTCCTAGAACGCCAACTTCAGGGACTCTTGATCAGACATTCCCTGTTCCATATATCCAGGGTGCACTATATAACGTAGTAGCACTGAAGCAGGATTATTATACCGGAGAGCCAAAAGCCGGTGCAACCTTTACGATTGTCGGAATGGCAGAAAATACTTCCAAACAGGGAGTATATAAGGGGTACCCTGATGTAGAGTCGATACCGCCGACAGATAATAACAAGTGCGTGGATTCGGGCACTACGGATGGAAACGGACAGTTCAAGTTTACATATCTGGTAGGACTTGACGGTGCATATTCCGGAAACTATGTTGTAACCGAAACGTCGCCGCCGCCGAAATATCTTCCATCCAATGATACCATCGGCATCAGTATGGGAAACTATACGAACAATAAGGCGGCATATACAAAGGATGGAGAAAACTTCCTGCTGACCGGCGTAAAAGGTCCGATCAAGAACAAACCGATTCCGGAAGTAAAGATACTGAAGGTTGATGTCAATGACCATGCAAAGGTACTGGAGGGTGCCAAATTTGAGGTCAGAACAGATCCGGATGATGCAGCTTCCAGGATTATGGAAATCACTACCGATGAAAACGGCATAGCCACTACGAAATCCGGTGATGATCCGCTGGGCCTTGGCACATATTATCTGGTTGAGACAGAAACCCCGGCGGGCTATGTATTTCTGGATGGTCCGGTCATATTGAACATTGGATATGACAGTGCTGCTGCAGATGCATCCATTACAGCCAGCGTATCCGGAGACCCATTGGAAGTCAGCATTGAAAGACCGACCGGAAAGCCGCCAGTCTACACATTTACTGTAGAAAACGGCTCAGGCTATGAAATGCCGCATACCGGCGGCATGGGCGTACTGCCTATAACAACTCTGGGAACATTATTGGTTCTCATTGCAATGATTGGTATCAGAAAGAGGTATTACCAGGAAAGGAGGTCAGAGTGAGATTAAATTTATAATGTCGCATTGGTCGACTTTCGCCTCAATCTGTTAACAATAAATAAGTTAAAACTGATGGTTTTGCAAGGAGTAAGATGCGCCAAAACCACTCGAAGCAGAATCATCAATCTTTGATATTTTACACACATTAAAGTATCAGGCACAATTATTCATTTTTAAGAAAGGAAAAAAAATCATGAAAGCTATGAAAAAAGTTTTAGCTGTAGTACTGTCATTATCAGTAATTATGGCATTCAGCTTCACTTGCTTTGCTGACACTGCATTAACGAATGGTGAAATCACAGTTCAGAATGCAACGGAAAATGCAACTTATACAGCTTACAAGGTATTTGATGCAACATATGCTACAGAAAATGGACAGGTTGCAAGATTCCCTGAAGGTACAGCAAATGCTGGAGAAAAGAAAGTATCATACACTTACACAAAGCAGGGTGATAGTGATGCATTCCTTACAGCATTACAGGGAGATTCTTCTCCATTCACATTAACTGAGACAGGAAAGACTGGCGTTTATTCTGTTCAGTTAAAGGGAAAAGGAACAACTCCTGAAACTTATCCTACAGGAGCTGAAATCGGCACATGGCTTGCTGGTCAGAAAACTAACCTTACTCCTGTTGAAGCAGAAAAGGCAACTGCATCTGACAATACTGTAGTATTCAGCGGCCTTACTGAAGGATACTACATGATCGACTCAACAGTTCCAGGAAGCCCTTCACATGCTGTTACTGTAGACACTACTACTCCAAATGTAACAGTAATCGATAAGAACCAGGGACCTACATGGGATGACCCAGAAGATCCAGGCAACCCAGAAGATCCAAATAATCCAAAGCCGCCATATGATCCAACTAACCCGGGTACTGCTAAGGCTGGTAAGGTAATCCTTGGAGAAAATAATGTACAGTTAAAGGATAACGAAGCAAACGTTGGCGATACCGTAACATTCCAGGTTGCAGTTAATGCTACAGCATTCGATAAGACTGGCCTTGTAACTTACTACTATATCAAGGATGAACTTGGTAATGGATTCTCAGATGCTACGATTACATCCGTTAAGGTATACCCTACTGAAGAACAGGAAAAAGATAATGGCGATGGAACTACAACAAAAGAATATGTTTACAAGGATGCAGTGCCTCTTACAGCAGGTACTGATTATTTAGACATCGATCCTACAAACGCTCAGGGCTTTGACCTTCGTATCCCATTTGGTGAAAAGTATGGTTCCAATGCAAAGATTATCGTAACATATACTGCTGTATTACAGTCAGATGCTACAATCGGCGATGCAGGAAACAAGAATGCTGCAAACTTCACATATGATACAGATTCAGAATTCAATCCTGATGAACCTCAGTATGATCCAAAAGATCCAACAGATGAAGATTTCCCTGAACCAACAGGTAAGCCAGGTAATGATGGCGGCACACCAGACGATCCAACAGATGATACACCACCTACACCACCAACACAGAACCCATTTGATCCGGATAACGAAAGATCAACTTATACTTCAACATTTGCATTCGGTTTCTTAAAGACTGATGATGCAGACAAGGCTCTTGCTGGAGCTAAGTTCACTGTTCCATTTGCTGTAATCGGTTCTGCAGGTGACTATACATACGTTCCTGCTGATGCAGATTCAACTGTAACAGGCGGAGCTACTATTATTCCTGCAGGCACTCCACTGGATCTTGATGCAAACTGCAAGTTCCGTGTAAGGGGTGTTAAGGCTGGAACATATAAAGTGAAGGAAGTTGAAGCTCCTAAGGGTTATGATGTTAAGAAAGACCCTATCGAATTTGTTATCGCATCAAAGAATAACGGAGAAACAACTCCTAAGTACATCTATGATACTACTAACTGTAAAATCGACGGTGAAGCAGGTACTGTAGGTGATTTTGGTGACCCTGCAGTACAGGCACTGAACGGCAAGTTCGTGAACAACCCTGGCAAGGAACTTCCTGCAACAGGTGGTATCGGTACTACAATCTTCTACGTATTAGGTATAATCTTAGTTCTTGGCGCAGCTATTACTCTTATTACTAGAAGAAGAATGGATGCTGAATAGTATTCAATGATTTATATATATAATGCGGACTGCCTTCGGGCAGTCCGGATATATAGCAATTAGGAGAGTTCTGCAAATGAAAAAAAAGAGAAAGTCAACCACAGTTATACTGGTAATTATACTGATTGCAGGATTGTCCTTATTGGTATATCCAAGTTTTTCAAACTGGTGGAATTCCTTCCATGGTGCCAGAATGGTTTCTTCTTATGATGAATCCGTCAAAGACATGGACGATAAAGTGAAGAATGAAATCTGGAAGAGCGCCATAAAATACAACGAGGAGTTATACAAAAACGGACAGGTGATGAAGATGTCCAAGGCCCAGAGGAAAAGATATGAAAACGAACTCAGGGTTCCGGACAGTCCAATCATGGGCTCCATATCCATTCCGAAGATCAGGGTGAATCTCCCGATTTACCATGGGACATCGGAGATTGTTCTGAACAATGGTGTCGGCCACCTGGACTGGTCATCGCTTCCGACGGGAGGAAAGAATACCCACTGCGTTCTGTCCGGACACAGAGGACTTCCATCCGCCAGATTGTTTACAGATATCGATAAGTTAAAAAAGGGTGATTTATTCGTTCTGAATGTTTTAGATCAGACGCTGACCTATGAGGTGGATCAGATTCGTATCGTTCTTCCGAAGGACACCAGCGACCTGATGCTTGCGAAGGATAAGGACTATTGTACACTAGTTACATGCACTCCTTATGGAATCAATACTCACAGACTCCTGGTAAGAGGGCATCGCGTATCCAACATCTATGATACCAGAATCCGAAATGAGGCGGTTCTGATGGATCCGATGATAGTAGCGGGAGCCATGGCAGTTATCATATTATTATGTATCATTAGTATATATCTTGGCAGATCAAGAGACCGGAAGATGGCAAAGCAGAAAGCTGAGTTCCTTGCCAGATATGGAGGTAGAAATGAAAATGAATAAGAGAGTTAGTAGGATTTTGGTATTCCTGGTTGCAATTGCAGTCTTCATACCGGCGCAGGCATTTGCGCAGCCTGCCATTGATGTGGGCAGGGACAGTTCAATCACAGTAAGCTGCATATATGAGGAGCATGCCATCCATGACATGGAACTGGAAATCTACAGAGTTGCCGATGTGGATGAATATTGCAAATATACACTGACCGAAAAGTTTAAGAAATATGACGGAACAGTGCTGGATTTAAGCGATATAACATATATCGATGATACGGTTGCTGCAACCATGAAAGAATATGTTACTGCAGACAAGGTGGAGCCGGATAAGGAAGGAACCACAGATGCAGACGGCAGCATGAAATATGACTGCAAGCCGGGTCTTTATCTGGTAGTCGGCCATAGAGTAAAGAATGAGCGCAACTATTACGATATCAAGCCGTTCTTCGTAATGCTTCCGGAAAGAGACGATCCGAACAATTCATGGATCTATGATGTAACAGCACTTCCGAAGATCATGTCAGATCCTACAGAAGTATCTGAAATTACGGTTGTCAAGGCATGGAAGGATGAAGGATATGAAAAGATCCGTCCGGAAAAGGTTACCATTGATTTATATAAAGATGGAGAAAAGGCCGAATCCGTAGAACTGTCTGAAAAGAACAACTGGCAGCATACATGGAGCGATCTGGACGGGGAATGTGAATGGGACATTGCAGAAGTGCCGGCTGAAAACTACCAGGTACAGATAGCAGCCATTGAAGAAGAAACGACAACTACATATACTGTAACCAATGCAATCAATGAAGATGTTGTTCCTCCGCAGCCATCGGAAAACAACCCGAAACTGCCGCAGACAGGTCTTTTATGGTGGCCGGTATTTGTACTTCTGATTGGCGGACTGTTATTGTTTATCATTGGAATCGTTAGAAGGAACAGAGCAAGTGAGAGGTAAAGGAAGCAGATTCATAGTTATAGGTCTGATTCTGATTACCCTAGGAGTGGTGTGGACAATATATAACCTGATAGTGGATAACACATCAGGTCAGCGGGCAGATCAGGTTCTGGAGCAGTATGAGGACGGAGACCCGTCCGGACTGATTGATCCGAACAGAGAGATGCCGACCATCCTCATCGATGGTGTCAGATATATCGGTAGAATAGAGGTTCCCGGAGTAGGAATCGATCTTCCGGTTGCTGCTAAGTGGAGCTATTCCATCCTGAGCATAGCACCGGGCAGATATACAGGCTCCATCTATAAAGATGACATGGTAATCGCAGGGCATAATTACAGAAACCATTTTGGTCCTCTGGCACGCCTGCATGTGGGAGAAAATGTCTACTTCACGGATGTGGAGCATAACAAGTTCGAATATGTGGTAGGAGACATTGAAGTCATTGACCCATATGATGTTGAAACAATGACGAAAAGCGAGTATGACCTGACGCTGTTCACATGTACGCTTGGCGGAAGAACAAGGCTTACCGTACGCTGTGACCGGGTCAGCGACAACTTTATTAAATAGAGATGCTTTTAAATGCGTAATGTTGAAAAGAGAAGAGAAGTGACGCTTCCTTCAACGGAAGAGATAGAGCAGGAATTAGAAAATGTTACCGGACGTGCAAAGAAGAGAAGCCTATACAGCAGCAGCATAAAGACACTGCTGGTTGTATGCGCAGTAACAGTGATTCTTGGCACTGTCATCAGTCCTGTTTTAAAAATATATGGTACATCGATGAACCCGACACTGGAACAGGGGGAGCTCGTTATATCTCTGAAAACAAATCACATAGATATAGGAGATGTCATTGGTGTCAAATATGGAAACAGTATTCTGGTAAAACGATGCATGGCGAATGCCGGGCAGTGGGTAGATATCGATTCTGAAGGAAATGTCTATGTGGATGATCAGCTCGTGGAGGAACCGTATATCACCGACAAATCCCTGGGAGAAACAGATATTGAGCTGCCTTACCAGGTACCGGAAAACTCCATCTTCGTCATGGGTGACCATAGAAATCTGTCCATCGATAGTAGAAATTCTATCATCGGCAGCATTTCGAATGAAGAAATTGTCGGGAAAATAGTATTTTGTGTATGGCCATTATCTGAGTTTGGATTTGTAAATTAGGATGGTTTGGAAATGAGAGATAGCATGGAACTGGCAAAAAGAGAATACAGAAAACGTTCAAAACAGCGGAAAATAATCATTGGTCTATCGCTGATGGTTATTATTTTCTGCATGTACATGCTGGTGCTTCCGGCACTGACGCTGGACAAGGCAGCGTACTGCGGACATGAAGAGCATAAGTCGCATAGTGTGGAAGCCGGCTGCTATGAAGTGAAAGACATTCTTACCTGTGATATGAAAGAACATAAGCATGACGATGCATGTTATGAAGATGTTTTAATCTGTGAGAATGAAGACCCGGAACATGTGCATGATGCCGGCTGTTATGAGAAACAGCTGAAATGCACAAAGAAAGAGCATGAGCATGCAGATTCCTGCTATAAGCAGGATAAGAAGCTGATCTGCGATAAAAATCTTCATACGCATACTCTCCAGTGCTATTCCAATCCGGATGCGGATGTAGAGACTGCACAGGACTGGGAAGAGACAATGAAAGAGATCCGGCTGACTGGTGACTGGAACAGGGATATCCTTACAATTGCCGATTCTCAGAAGGATTATGCGGAAAGCACCGAAAACTATCATGCTGTAGATGAAGAAAAATTCGGATATACCCGCTACGGTGACTGGTACGGCAACTGCTATGGAGATTGGTGTGCCATGTTCTGTTCTTTTGTACTTCACTATTCCGGAGTCGATGAGCAGATGGTTCCGGGTGAAGCAAACTGTCAGGCGTGGATTGAAAAGCTTCAGAAGCTGGATAAGGAAAATAAGGAAAAGGATGATATAGATTACAAACTGTACCACAAGCAGAGCAGTGACTACGAACCGCAGTCGGGAGATCTCATTTTCTTTGACTGGGATTATAAAAACGGCGGTCAGGATGAAATCTCTGATCATGTAGGCTTTGTTACAGGGCTTGTAAGAGAAGATCCGGAAGATGAAGATTCCGAAATTCTCAAGGTTCAGACCATTGAGGGAAACTCGTACAATAAAGTAAGAGAAAAAGAATATGCAATAGACGATATCCAGATCATGGGTTACTGTGAGATTCCGGAAAATCCGGACCCTGAAAATTCTCTGATTAGAATTTCCGATGTGGATACGGTTACAGAAAAAGCAGAGATTGAAAAGAAAGAAACTGATCGGAAAGAAGCAGTCAGTCCGCAGGAAGAAAAGACTGTCACAGAACTGAGCATTAAGAAACTGGCAAAGAAGCTTGGAAGCGCTCCGGCTGTTCCAAGCTATCTTGGAAATACAGAAGGCCTGACAATTAATACCACCATGACTGATGGTGAAATCGAGGATGCTTTCACGGTTACAGCTGCAGGCGTACAAAATGATACATTCACATTATACTCCGGTGATGGTACGAGCTGGTCACAGGCCGGAAGTGCTGTTACACTTGGAAAGAATCAGACGTCTGCAACATTAACGAACACGCAGCCGATTGATTTATCCACAAAATGGAAGGTTACAAAGAAGAATAAGCAGCAGGGACAGTCAGATTTTGGACCATTCTCCATTTATGATCTTCTGGAGGCCGAGGCTCCGGGATTCGATCAGTGGCTCAGAACCCTATACATCGAAGATGGATATGGTACGCAGCAGCCTACCGATTTAAGTGAGCTTTATGCGGCATTCGACATATATACGGGGCTTCCTGCAGCAACCATTTCAAAGACTCCGTACGACAATGCCGGAAACTTTGATGTTGCACTTTCGCTGACAATTGACGGCACCGAAGCAGATCATGATGATTATACCTATGCATGGTATTATAAGGATGCCGATGGAAACTGGGCACCGCTGAATGAGGACGGATCGCAGATTACTTCAGACGGCATTCCGGATGCAGATACCCATGATGTTTTCGGTGACGGCGGAAAGACCGTAATGTGCAAGGTCTATGATGCAGCTACAGGTAATCATGTAGCAGATACCAATGCCATTCTTGTAAATAAGGATTGGAAGGTCTATGACGAAGCAATCAATGCAATCAACCAGGATACAGTTCTGAATTTATCCAACTGTCCATTTGTTCCGTCAAAAGTAGGTAATGCAGCAAAATCAACAGGTACGACGCAGTATTATGATCTTACCATTGGCGGAGAACTGTTTAACAACAGATTCTATTATGACAATGTTGCAAATGACAGTGCAGTGGATTTTTATGATGCTGAAAGCTATGCAAACTATCTGGTCAAGCTATATAAAGGAGAGGCTTCCTTCAAGGGAAAGACCGGAACCGGCATGGAGCTTGTTAGAGAAGCATGGAAATACTACTTATATGACCTGTTTGATCCGCATGCCCATATTCTGAAAAATACCGGTTCAGGCAATGAAGTAATGAGTGAGAATCCGGATCTGACCGGTCTGACATATCCGGAAGATTATGCAGACCAGAATGTTGGAGACAAGTGCATCGAATGGCCGAAGGATGAATATTCATCGTTCCATCTGTCCGATGGCGTTCTGAATACAGGTACAGTAAATGATATGCTTCTTCCTCTGGATTTCAACTTCCTGGAAGGCGGCGTGGAATATAAGGACTTTGTAACAAATACAAAGAAGACCGTTAAGGCAGATGCTGCCGGTGATGCAAACACCAGCAGGACATATAACGTAAATATCTCTGCGGATACCCAGGCACAGAGCACTGGTCCTGTTGTTCTGCTGTTCCAGATACAGACTGCATGGCAGCTGTTCGACCTGGAACATGCGAATGCTCCATTGGGTTATCAGGCTACCAAGGTCGGTCAGTCTGCAGACAATCATGAGATTGCAAGCCTTTATGAGATTAAGCATGCAATGCTGGATTTCGTAGATACCATGGAAGAGCAGTTCAAGGGGAACAACCTGTTTATCGGTATTACAGAAACGCAGCACGGCCGTTCACAGACCATGTTCTACAGCAGCGATCAGAAGAAACCGGCAGGAGCTAGGGAAGGTTCCAATGCCTATGTTACAAACAACGTTGATCTGATCAGAGCCGGCATAGAAAACTGGGACTCATTCGGTAACTGTGAGCACGTTCATTATGACTATGCTACACTTGTAGATGCATGCAACTCCCTTTCGCCGACACTTTCAGGGATTGCTGATTCAGCAGATTACACACTGACAGACAGCGATATCCGAAAGGCTGTAGTAGTAATAGGCGGAACAAATGAAAACAGTGCGAAGACAGATGGGTATGCATGTCCACTGCCATGGGCGGACGGGTTTAAAGGAAATGTGGATTCTGTTTATGGCATCCGAACCAATGATGCGGATCTCATTCCGGGCAATGCTCCGGTTGTATCCTGGCTCGACTATAGCGGAAATGTTCCGGCCAGCGGCGCAGTACCGTTTACAAATGGCGCCGGAAACACATATACAGACAAAAGAGTTGCTTCAACAAGGCAGGAAATCTATGACTATCTGATGGAAATTGCCGCTACGGAAATGGCACAGAAGAAGATAGACATCAATGCCACCAATGCAAAGATTCAGGATGTAAAGGTATCCGATACAGTACGTGATGAGTTCAAGCTGGATCCTTCGAAGACCATCAAGGCTGTGATCAGCAAGAAGGATGGAACGGATGCTGAAATCTATGAAGAATATGCATACAATCCGGATTCCGGAAACTGGGAAAGAGGCACTTTAGACAACGATGGAAACTTCGTAGCTGCAACAGGAGATGCCAAGGGAACGCTTACAGTTTCTACGGTTACAGATGAAAAGGGCAAAATCTGTGAAAAGGTGGAATATACGTTTGATGAAGTTGGAAACGGAGTTAAGGCAAGTCTTCAGTTTGGAATCAAGGCAAAGACAGATTTCATCGGAAGCAATAATGTTGAATCCAATGTAGGAACACCTGACCTTGAATACAAGCACGAACGTGAAGGAAAAGATCCGGAATCCTTCACAAAGGATTATGAGGATACTCCTGAAGTAAACGTTCCTGTCTATGCAACTGCACAGGACGGTGATGAGACGACAGTTCCAAAAGGCACTACTGTTGCACTGGGCGATCTTGGCGTTGAAAAGATTACAGAGGATGTACACGACCTGCTGGACAATTATGACCAGATCAATGGTACAGTAACATATGAATGGGAGATGCCGGATGGTTCCACCGTTCCGGTAAGCGGCATAGCTGTTCCTGTTTCAAACGGACAGATTTCAGGGGACTGGTCAGCAGATGACCTTCCGGATTCGGAGTATCTGAATGCAGACTATGTTGCAAACCACACAGGCACAAAGCCTGCATCACTGAAAATCATATTCACACCGGATGCTGTAAACAACCTGGATAACTTCTCTGATGATACAACTGCAGCAGCTGTTGGTCCGGGATTTGCAGCAGGTAATATATACATTACTACGGTAGAGCTTGGGGCAACAAGGAATGCCAATATCCGTAAAGAATGGTCACCGGAAGTGCCGGACGGAACGGATGGAGGCACTGACTGGACAGACAGCACGAACAAGCTGGAATTTGTTCTCAAGGCCAAAGAAGGAGATACAGTGAAATACATTGGGCCGAAGGATTCCAATGATATCTATACTCTTGTAGCGAATAAGGATGATGCAGTTATTTTCTATCTGGACAATGATGATGCATTGTCATCGAATCCAAACATCTGGGAAGATACCGTGGAGAATCTTCCATCCATGGATGATGATGCCATCATTGAATATGAACTGGCGGAAGAGACCGATGTTCCCGGATTTGTACCAACATTCCGGTCAACGTCCGTAACGGAGACGACAACATCGACCGTTCCTGCACTGAAAGTAACAGTTAAGGCAAGCAAAAAAATAGATAAAAAGTCCATTACCATAAAGTACAAGATTAACAACGGTGCAGAGCGGAACTATGCTACACCGAATGTGACAATAGATAAAGATGCTACCTATGATATCACCATTCCTCTTTCCGGTAATGTTACAACATCGGATATTACAAGTATAACGGCAACGCCTGCTGATGCTGTAATTCAGGAATATGCTGTGGAAGCTGTTCCTGAAAAGGTCGGAAGCGCTGTAGTAAGCATTAAGCCGGAGAAAGCGGTTTCAGGAGCAGGCACGCTTACCTATGAATATGGCGGTCAGTCATATTCAAAGGATCTCGGTCAGCTGGATTTGAAAAAGGGACAGAACTATCAGTTCAACATCGATAATCTCGAACTGAACGGTGAGTCATATAAGGGATTTAATAATGTCAAAATAAAGGTCGGCAAGCAGATGTTTGATGGTAGGGTGACGACCAATGAACCTGTGGTGAAGGAAGTTTCTGAAACAAAGCCTATCCTGATTGTTACCAACTCAGACGATAAGCGTGATGTTGTCATTCAGAAGCTGGTTGAGCAGAAGGTTGTCGGTCAGACCGATGAAACGGTATTCAATTTTACTGCCACACTCAACGACAATCAGTCATTCCCTGAACCGCCGGAAACACCGGATGCAGGCTATGAGTCATATACGGTAAGTGCGGATGGAAAGACGGCAAGCTTCAGCATCAGTGATACACAGAAGGTTAAGCTGATTGTTCCGTATGGAGCGGATCTTACTATTACAGAAGAAAACCCAAGCGGTTATTATCCGCTGATGAAGGAGGACAAGAAGACCGGTGTTCCGGGTGAGACTGCTACGTTCCACATTGTCAAGGATCAGACCGATCTGGTATGCAGAAACACAACAGGCTATGAACTGCCGAAATCCGGTGGAATAGGGACAGCAATCTTTACAATTGCAGGTCTGCTTCTCATAGGATTTGCGCTGATCATGCTGATTCGCAGAAGGAAGGACAATTCAGAAGAATAGAAACAGTAAGACAAGTCGAATCAAGGGTCTGATTCACCATCAGGCCCTTGTTTTAACGGATTCACTACATTGCAGTGATTAATTTTCAGCATTTTTCAAAAGGAATCACAAGTTTGCATTGTCTTTGTCACGGATATGTAACGCGTGGCTGATACGATAGTTTTAAGAAAGTTCGTATGATGGTAAAAGGGAGAATCTAAGTTTTATGAGAAGCTATATCAAAGGAGCAAGATTTGGAAATCTTGTGGCAATGGAACAGACGGACCAGAGAATCAATGGAGCAGTCGTATGGAGATGTGTCTGCGACTGCGGAAGTGAAGTCCTGGTAGAGAGCAGAAAACTGACATCCGGCCGCGTGACAGACTGCGGCTGCAAAGTAAAAAGATATCCGAAGGATATCAGCGGGATGAAGTTTGGAAAACTGACGGCTGTCAGAAAGACAGACAAGAGAAGCAGTAATAACTATGTCATCTGGAAATGTGTCTGCGACTGTGGCAATGAAATAGAGGTATCCAGAAACAATCTGGTCCAGGGAATTACCTCCAGCTGCGGCTGTGCAAAGAAAAAGAGCGGTGAGGATGTGAGAGGCCGCACGTTCGGGGAAGTGAAAGTTCTGGATTACAATGGAGAAAAAAGAGGCATGCCGGTCTGGAAATGCAGATGCAGCTGCGGAAGATATATTGATGCCTTTGCATCGGAGCTTCTTTCCGGTAAAGTTTCCAGCTGCGGCTGTAAAGAGAAGGACGCGCATGCGGACTTTTCATACAACAATAAATATGATCTGAGCGGTAAACTGTCAAAGTCCAATCACAGCGGATACAAAGGAGTTTCCTACCGGAAGAAAGATGACCGGTGGGTTGCAAGAATCATGGTTGACCGGAAGGATCATTATCTGGGGAGCTATCCGACGCTGGAACAGGCAGTCAGAGCCAGGGCGGAAGCGGAAAAGCGCTTCGGAAAATCTTAAAAGCATCAAACGGGATTCATTGAATGGAATCCTGTTTTTTTGGCGTGACGCAAAGTTAAGATTGTTTTGTAATGTTTTAAGATGGGGTTACTGATGTTTTAAGAAAAAGTTAAGAATTTATGTTTCAGCAACGGAACTTCCACTAATCTGTCACGACTGTGGAACACACTGAATCATATTATACTAATATACGTAGGTTTATTACCCAAATAATTACGCACTGTATAGGGGAAAGGAGGGCGGAGAACAATAACTTATGACACAGTGAATGAGGGCATATAATAAACAACACAAAATCGAAGAAAGGAAGTTAATATGAAAAGAAATAAGTTAATGAAAAAGGCATTAGCAATTCTTGTTGCTATGTCCGTGATTTTTGCAATGAGTATCAGTGCATTTGCAACAATTGCATTAGAAGATACAAACATCCCATCAGATGCTGATACGGATACCATCACAGTATCCGAGGTAGAAGTTGGTGCTACAGCAACAGCTTACCAGATCGTTAAGGGATCATATAACGATGCCGGACTGATTGCATGGGTACCGAACATTGACGGTACAGTTACAATTCCGACAGATGGTTCAAAGGTTTCTTTAACACCTGCACAGGTTGGCGTACTTGCTGGAAAGGCTATCGATGGAGAACTTACTGAAAGTTATTCCATGACAGATAATAAAGACGGTACATATTCAGCAACAGTTCCTGCCGGTTTATATCTTGTACTGATTACAGGAACAAACGATACAATCTACAATCCTGTACTTCTTGCAGTAGGCTATGAAGTTGACAAGGATGGAAATAATGCTACAAAGGTAGAAGTAGTTAGCGCTCTTTCAAACTATGAAAACGACGCATATGTGAAGTCATCCAAGCCGAAAGTAGACAAGAAAATCGTTGACAGCGGCAATAATTCCAATGGTGATGATGTGGCATTCGGAAGCACTGTAAAGTTTGAAATCGATACTACAATCCCATCATATAACCCTGGAAGAGCAAAAGAAGTTACTTTCAACATCGAAGATACAATGGATGCCGGACTTGATTTAACAGCTTCATCCATCAAGGTTACTGTAGGTGGAGAGGAAGTAGCTGCATCAACAGATACAGCAAAGACTTATACACTGACTACAGAAGCTCATGGTTTCACAATTGAATTTGATGACGCTTACATTCTTGCAAACGGACTGAAGGATGTTGTTGTAACATATTCAGCAGTAGTAAATGAAAATGCTACATATAACTATGACCCGAACAAGAATACAGGTAAGATCACATATTCAAGAACTCCTGGGACAGAAAAAGGCTACAAGGAAGATACAACTTACCATTATACATTCGGTATTGACGCAGACCTTGGCGGAACAAAAGAAGGCTGGACAACTCACGAATTAGTAAAGACAGAGGCACCGAACGGCGCTGCAGAGTATGATCCTATTACTGATGAATGGACAGTTACAGATCCGCTTGCCGGAGCAACATTCAAGCTGACTCCAACAGATGGAACACCTGGAGAAGCTAAGACTGCAACATCAGATAAGGATGGTTTACTTCAGTTCCTTGGCTTAGATGCTGGTAAATATGACCTTGTAGAAACAAAGGCTCCTGCCGGCTATGCAGTAGATACAGTTACACATAAGGTTGTTATCTCAGCATCATATAACGATGATGGTACTCTTGCATCATACTCAATCACAATTGACGGCGAGGCAACATCAACATACAGCTGTGACTATACAAAGACTCCACCAGAAGTTAAGGTTGAAAAGGCAGAAGCAACAGTTATTCAGAATACACCAATTCCATCACTTCCATCAACCGGAAGCATCGGAACATATCTGTTCACTCTTGTTGGTGTACTGATCATGACTTGCGGAGCAGTAATGTTTATCAGAAGAAGAAGCGCAGCAAAATAAACAAGTATAGAGGTATTTCCTGAATGGATATGTCTATTCAGGAATATTGAAGGAATAGAGGTATTTTAATGAAAAACTTAAAAAACAGAATCCTCGCGTGCTTTGTTTGTTTATCAATGATTTTATGTATGAGCGGTATTGTATATGCAGGTGAGGAAGACAGAGTTCCTGATCTTCCCGGCGGAAGCTACTCACTGAATGTACACCTTCATACTTCCAATGGAACGAATATCACAGGTGCATCCATGAGCATTCATAAGGTTGCAGCCCTGAATGAAAAAGGCGGCGCTGCATTTTATGACATGACAAGTGATTTCTCATCAGTCAAGGAAAGACTGAATGACGATACTACTGTGGAAAAGCTCCTGGAAACTGCAAAAAAATGTGATGCAATCGTTTCCGAAAAAGGGTTAACGGGTATTACGGGTACAACGGATGGTAATGGTAAAGTGGATTTCAGCGATCTGGAGCCGGGTGCATATCTTGTAAGAGTAGACTCCTATTCCGATTCAGACGACCGCTATACCAAGGCTCAGCCATATATCGTTCTTGTTCCTGGCATCGGCAAGGATGAAAAGGGTCTGAACTACTGGATCAGCGAAGTGAAGATTGAACCGAAGGTTGAAATTCTTTGCTCCTATGTTACAGTAGACCCGCCTGTAGAAAAGAGGGTGGAAGGAAATCCGTCAGAAGACAGCACGTTCATGTTTGAACTTAAGGCGGAAGACTCAATGAATCCTATGCCTGCAGGCAGCGAGAATGGTGTTAAGACAATTACAATTGACGGTGCAGGAAAGACTGAATTCGGTGAATGGGCATATACAGAACCGGGAACATACAAGTATACAATCAGAGAAATTGATACAAAGAATAAGAGATATGACTATGATGAAACCGTATACAATTATGTGGACACCACATTCTATGAAGATGGTGAACTCAAGGTTGATACAGAGATTACAGATGCTCAGGGAAATGAAGTAACTGAGATCGTATTCACAAATGTATATAACCCTCCGAAGATCATCAAGATTGTCAAGACCGGTGATACAGCGCTCATGACTCTTGTTATTGGTTTCATTGCACTGATTGGATTAGCATGTCTGATCTTCATGAGAAGAAGGACAAAGGACGAGGAGGTGGATGAATAATTGAATAAGAATATATTTAAGAGATTATCTTCCATGCTTCTTGCATTTGTGATTGTTCTGACCATGTCATTTGTTCCGGCCTTCGCCGCCGGAGCTATCCCTGATTCTTACGATCCGGTTCCTGATGTTCCGGGAATGCCGGAGCGTATTGATCCATGGGAACCGACACAGAGTCCTGTCAATGCAAATGATAATGGCAAGAACAAGTGGCAGATTGTGGATGGCGACTATTTTGACGAAAACAAGGGAATTACCACCGAGACATGCATAGACGGCTATGATATCGACTGGGAAGGAAACCTTCATGAAGTAAAGAATATTGCCATTCTTCGTAAGACAATCATTCCGACAGATGATGAAAACATCTTCAAGGTAGTTCTGAAGGTCAGAACGCTTGCCAGCTGGGCAGATATTCTGGATGCTACAAAGCTTTGGTTCCAGAATGGTAACAGAACATCTTCATCCAAGTTTGTACCGCTGAACTTCCAGCCGACATCTACTCAGAGCTGTCCTGTAACCGTAAATTTCATGGCAGCGACAACCGGTATGACAGAAGATCAGGTAGAAAATTCTAAACTGGTATACAAGAAAATCTACTATGCAGACCCATCCAACAGTGGTATGTGGTATCTGTACTATAGATGTCCAATGATTAATCTGGGTACACACAGTGCAAAGTCACAGTCTCAGAAAATCGTGCCAGGCATCGTAGTCTATGTTCCGGTAGGTTCTGAGCAGACTATGTTTGATCAGCTGAATCACGCAGTAGTTGCCAATAATGTTGTGGATATCATGGGCCCTGGCATGACTTATGTAGACAGCAGCGCAGAATACATGACATCCGTTCCTGATGCAACAGGCACAATGACAAAGGCAACGACGGTTACACAGGATCTTGCAAACAACAAGATTACATGGAATATCGATAGTGACAAGACCATCAGGATCGGGCAGAACTATAAGCTGGTTCTTGACGGTTACATCAACAGCAGCGGACAGGTTGTTGCAGACGCCGAGACTTCACCATACAGCCCGGATGCTCTTCCAAGATACTATAGAGAATATGACCTGGTATACAAGGTTCATCTGGATACATCCGTTGAAGGTTTTGATGTTTCCGGAGTATATGATACCAATACCAGTGCAACTCTGAATTATTCATATGACCCTAGACCGGAAACAAGCTGGACAGATTACCCGGACGACCAGGAAAAACTGGAAGATGGAACAGGCTTATTCCCAGTACCGCAGGTAAAGGGAACGCTGTACAATCTTCAGTTCCAGAAAGTGGATTCCAAAACAGGAAAGCCTCTGAATGGAGCAGAGTTTAAACTGGACTGGGGCTATGGAGTAAGCGGACTTTCATATATCAAGAGCACACTGATGGCGAACAAGACCGGAACATTAACAGCAACATCAAAGACTGTTGACGGTGTCAAAGGAATTGTTCAGTTCGAGAATCTTCCTTGGGGAAGTTACGATCTGGAAGAAACTGTAGCACCGAAGGGCCACTATATCGATTATGACGGAGTGACAATCGAACCGATTAATGTAACCAACCATCCGGAACTTGTAACTGCAAGAGATGACGGTGAATATGATGTGAATATCACAGAATTCATCGAAAACGGAAAGGTAAAGAATCCGCCGCTTGATGGTGCAACAATTACCATCAGGAAGGCAATCGATAATGCCGATGACATGCAGGGTACGGATGCCGGAAGCACGACATTCGATATCAGCATGAAGCAGTTCAAGAAGGAAGGCATCACTCTGTTTGATGAAGAAGGAGAAGAAGTTACAGATGAAACTGTTACAACAGCTCTTTCCACTTCAGACAGTGTAACATATTCCATGACCTTCGATAAGGGTGTTACAGAAGGACAGGTTCAGGTTACTGAATCATCCACCATTGATCCACTGTTCAGCTATGTGAATACTACCATGGCCAAGAATGATGGAAACAAGGGTACGGATCCTACCATGACATCCGACGGAAAGGTTACTCTTCACAAGGATAACGATGTTACGGTCACGGTTCATAACAAGTATGAGCTTGCTCCTGTAGAGCTGTTAAAGGTAGATTCCGTAACCGGAGATCCGCTGGAAGGTGCAGAATTTGCAATCTATACAAAGAACAAGGATCTGAAGGGTGTTGATCAGACGAAGACATATACTTATGAGGAAACAACATACTACTTCATCAAGAACATGTCAGCCAGCGGCAGCGATGGCATATCATCTGCAGAGGGTCTTCCATATACGGAAGAATATCTGATTATCGAAACCAAGGCTCCGGCAAACTATTTCGCATTTGAAGGTGCAATCCCGTTCAAGTATGAGGACAAGGAAGTGCAGCTTACAGCTTCCGGTGACGATTTCGAAATCAATGGTGATGGACAGATTGTCTTAAAGGATCACAAGTATTACGAGCTTCCATCCACAGGCGGCATTGGAGATTATCCACTTGCTCTTGTTGGAGGATTCCTTGCAATGCTTGGCATGCTGGTAGCCAGAAGAAAGATTTCTTTCAATCATTAATAACAGATAAATATTCAGCGAGATGCTAAATATGATGTTAGACCTGTCAGGCGGCTCCTGAAGCTGCCTGCAGGTTGTTTTTTTACATATCCGATTGACAGAAAGGGGTATCGTTAGTAGAATTAAAATGTTATGGAAACAATAGAAAGCAAGAAAAAACAAGGATTTAAATATCTCCTGATTGTACTGGCAGGACTGATCATTTTACTTTATCCATGGCTCAGTAATACATGGAATGAGTTCCGAAACAGTAAACTCATCAGCGTATATGACGCTGCCATTCAGGAAGGAAGCATAGATGTAAATGAAGAGCTTGAGAAAGCCCGGGAATATAACAGGAATCTGAGGCCGAAGGTGGTACCGGATGCCTTTTCCGCCAAGGACGGACAGGTAGATAAGGAATACGAGTCCATTTTGAATATCTGCAATGACGGTATCATAGGTTCTCTGGAAGTTCCCTGCATAGATATCAAGGTTCCGATCTATCACTATTCGACGGAAAGTTCGCTGCAGAAGGGTCTGGGACATCTTCTGGGAAGCTCTCTTCCGGTCGGAGGAAAGGGTACCCATGCGGTAATCTCCGGACACAGAGGCCTTCCGAGTGCAGAGCTTTTTACCAACCTGAATCTGGTGAAAAAGGGAGACTCCTTTTATATCAGCATTCTGGGTGAGAAGATGCGTTATGAGGTGGATCAGATTCTGACGGTTCTTCCGGATGAGACAGAATCACTGGCGGTTGATCCGAAGAAGGATTATGTTACGCTGGTAACCTGTACGCCATATGGTGTAAATACCCACAGACTTCTGGTACGCGGCCACAGAGTGCCGCTGGGCGACGAGGATGATGTGGCAACAAGATCAGACCTTACAAGGCTCCTGATAGAAGCTGCATGCTTTATTGCAGGCATCGGACTTGCGATACTCGGCATGTTCATTTATGACAGAATTGCAAAAAAGAGAGAAGAATCTGAAGGGGAGCCGGAGGATGACTTCGATGATGAGATAGATGAAGAAGACGAAGACGAAAAAGAAACAGAGTAAGGCATCTCTTGTACTGATCATAGTGATATTCCTGTTTGGATTTCTCGTATGTACATACCCGTACTGGAGCAATGCATATAACGAGTTTCGAAACGACATGTTTATCAGCGTATATAAGGCATCCATACAGGAACGCGGGGATTCTCTGGAAGATGAATTTGAGAAGGCAAAGGAATATAACAGGAACCATACGGTGAATGCATCCTATGATGCCTTCAAAGGAAATGCCGAAGAGTCCGGCGCATACAAGGGGCTGCTGAATCCGATGGATAATGGTGTTATGGGATATCTGGAGATTCCGAAAATATCCTTAAGACTTCCAATCTACCATGGAACCAGTGAAACGGTTCTGGAAAAGGGAGTAGGACACCTGCCGGGAACCAGCCTTCCTGTGGGAGGAAAAAGTTCTCACTGCGCACTGGCTGCCCACAGAGGGCTGCCAAGCGCCAAGCTGTTTACGGACCTGAATCTGGTGGAGGAAGGAGACCTGTTCTATCTGTATATCCTGGATAAAAAACTGACATACAAGGTGGATCAGATCAAGATTGTGCTTCCGGAGCTTGCCTATGATGTGGGCATTGAGAGAGGAAAGGATTATGTGACTCTGTTTACCTGCACGCCTTATGGTGTTAATACTCACAGGCTTCTGGTACGCGGTCATAGGATTGCCAATGAAAAGAAGGATCCTCCTCCGACATTCTGGGAATTATACAAGTATCATGTGATTATCGGTGCAGCAGCGCTTCTGATTCTTCTCCTGATTCTTTTTCTTCTTCTCAGAAGAAGAAAAAAGAAAAAGGACGAGCAGCAGGAAATGGAATAATGCAAAATGGAAGATGCAGATCATCTTCCATTTTTTTAAGAAAAAACATTTAAAAAATGTTTTCAGAACCACCCGTTTTGTCACACTTTTGTCACGGCAGCATAATATAATGGGATGTAAGAGAGACATAAGGCGTGCGATTGATGCAGAAGACTGTCTTCTGCATCAATCTTAAGGGGTTATATTCATTTGTTCACCTTTGAACTGCGGAAGCAGTTCTAGATGCATAGAAATAATATACATACGCGGAAAAGCAATAGCCCTCATGGCTATTGCTTTTCTGTTCATGGAGTGCTGTTTTTTGAAAGCATGATGAACAATCACACTTTTGTCAAGCTTCCCTATTTCAGGTTTTCAGGATTGAGGCCCATCAGTTCCGGAAGGACAAATAAACCGTCCTTTCGGATCAGAACATCATCAAAATAGATTTCTCCGCCGCCATATTCCGGCCTCTGGATCATCACAAGATCCCAGTGCACTGCGGAATTGTTCCCGTTGGGAGCATCCTCATAGCACATGCCGGGTGTCAGGTGGAAGGAGCCTGCAATCTTTTCATCGAAGAGGGTATCCTTCATGGGATGCAGGATGTACGGATTGACGCCAATGGCGAATTCTCCGAAATATCTGGCGCCCTCATCGGTATCCAGGAGGGCATTGATTCTTTCGGTATCGTTTGCCGTCGCCCGGATGATTTTTCCGTTCTGTATTTCAAATACGATATTTTCGTAGGTGAAGCCCTGTTCTTCGGAGAATGTGTTATATGAAATGATTCCGTTCATGGAATCCTTTACCGGAGCGGTATATACCTCTCCGTCCGGGATGTTCATTTCCCCGGCGCATTTTACGGCAGGGATGCCTTGGATGCTGAAGGTGAGATCGGTCCCCGGACCTGTAATCCGTACCCTGTCGGTTCGGTTCATCAGCTCCACAAGGGGGGTCATGGCTTCATTCATCCTGCTGTAATCCAGCGTACAGACATCAAAGTAGAAGTCCTCGAAACTTTCCAGGCTGGTTCCGGCCAGCTGGGCCATGGAATTGTTGGGATATCTCAGAACGCACCATTTTGTTCTGCTTACTCTGTAATCCAGAACAGGGCTGGTTTCTCTGTAATACATGTTCAGCTTTTCGGATGGAATGTCGCTGAGCTCCGAGGTGTTTGCTCCTGCGCGGATGGCAATGTATGCATCCATTCCCTGCATCTGCACCAGCTGGTAGTCATTCAGGAAACGGATCTGGTCCTCCTGCGCATGTTTGAGGATTTCCCTGGTGATGGATGTATCGCGGATATTGACATAAGGGTAGCCGCCCTGTGCATAGATTTTCCGGATCAGTTCTTTGACCAGGGGTCTGCAGCATTCGCCTTCATAATCGATGAGCACTTTATCACCGGGCTGAATTCTGCAGGAATATGTTACAAGGCCGTCTGCCAGTTTCTTGATTCTATCGTCCATTTCTGCCTCCTTTGGTGATATGGATATAGTATACTACGGGAAAATGGAATTGAAAAGGGTTCCGAATTTGTATCTTTTGATAATTTTTGCAATAAACATGTGATTTTTTGTTTTGAAATTTGTTGAAATTATGATAAAATGAAGATAAATTTAAGGTAATTTTAAGATTTTGTTATAACTGACAAATCTGTCAGTTATTTACTTATCTAATTTTAAAATGCTGTAATGAGAGGAGGGAAACGAAAAACCAGACATATTTTGAATCGTTTGAAAATAGGCAAGAACAAGCAGTTATTTAGTTAAGGAAAGGAAAAAACAATGAAAATGAAATTTTTAAAGAGAGCCGGCTCTCTGTTCCTTGCCCTTACTGTAGTAATGTCCATGTGCATCTGCACTGCATTTGCAGCAAATGCTAAGGACCCAAGTATTACAGTTAAGAATGTAGAAACAGGAGCAGCAGTAAACGCTTACCAGATTGTTAAAGAAGAAAACGGTAAGTGGGTACCAGTAAACAGCAGCTTTGAAATTCAGATGGTGGATAAGGATGGAAATGTAAATACAGATACAACAAAGAATGTAATTCCAAAGCCTACACCAGCACAGCTGCAGGCTATTGCAAATACAATCAATACCGCGAATGCGGCTACACCGGGAACATATGAAGCAAATCCTCTGACTGAATCAACGACAGCACCAGGCGAATATTCTGCATCAGGTCTTGATTCCGGTCTTTACCTGGTTACTGTAGATGGCGGCAAAGACATCTATAACCCTATGATGGTTGGTGTTGACTATAAGACTGATAATGCAAGCAGCACTCTGGAATTACCAAGTGATACAGCATATGCAAAGAAGGCAGAACCTGACATCCAGAAGGCAATCACTGACGGCGGAACTGCAGGCGACAATGGCAAGGGAAATTCAGCAGAGGTTGGCGATGTATTAACATTTACTGTTACTACAACAATTCCAAGCTATGGTACCCAGTACAAGGCAGCAGCATTCAATATCGAAGATACACTGGATGCAGGACTTACTCTTGTAGAAGACACTGATTCTGTAAAGATTCAGCTTGGAAGCGGTACAGCAGCAAAGGTTGAAAATGGTGCTGATACTGATGCATACACATTTGCAAAGACTGCCAACGGCTATAAATTCAAGTTCAAGTCAGCTTATCTTCTTGGCGATGGCAATGGCCAGACTGTAACCATTACATATAAGGCAAAGGTAAATGACAGTGCGAAATTCAACTTTGACCCGAACAACAATACAGCAACTCTGAATTACACAAATGATGTAAATCCTACCCCTGAAGAACTTGAAAATCCTTCCAACACAGATTCAGATGTTACGCATACATACACATTCGGTATCGATGCGAACCTGACCGGCGAAGAAATCACAGGTAATGTAAAGACTCACGAAATCATCAAGGTAGATGAAAACGGTCCTGTATCACCGGCACAGACTTTCACAGACAGCACAACAGAAAATGCATATACCAATGCATTAAAGGATGCAGTATTCACTCTTTACACTGATGAAGCATGTGAAACACCGGCACTGAAGGCTGATGAAGAAACTCCAATCACAGGAAAATCAGATGACAATGGTTATCTTGAAATCAAGGGTCTGAAGGAAGGCACATACTATCTGAAGGAAACAACAGCTCCAGATGGATACACATTAAGCACTCAGGTTGTAAAAGTAGAAATCAGTGCTGAATATAATACAGACGGTACACTGAAGTCATATCAGATCAAGATGAATAACCAGGTTGTAAGTGCATATACATTTACAATCGATAACGGAACAAAGAAGATTGTGCCTACAGAGGGTGTAGAGACAAGCACATTCTTCTTCTCGAACGTTACTCTTCCTGAACTTCCATCCACAGGTGGTAAGGGTATCATGATCTTCCTTGCTATTGGTATGGCAATTGTAATGATCAGTGTATTCGGACTTAGAAGACAGTTTAGAAAGACAAACGCATAATACAGCATAATAGGATACTAAGATTGCTTAGACTTGCTAATTAGTGATACTAAGGTGCAGCAGGATGTTTTCTGCTGCACCTATGAAAGGTTATAGCGCATCATGGCGAATGTAAAAGAAGTACTTAGACAAAAAGGCACAATTGTATATATCATCATCTTTTTACTTGGCATCGGTATCATGTGCTATCCTGCCGTAAGCAGCATGTGGAATGCATATGTTGAAAAGGGAACAATAACAGCATATCAGGAAACTGTTGCAAGCGGAAAAACAGACAACGAAAAACAGCTGGAAATGGCAGAGGCATATAATGCCAATCTGCAGCCGGCAAAGGTTCCGGATGCGTTTTCCATCAGGGATAAGATCAGAGACAAAGGGTATGAGGAAATACTGAGCCTCTATGGTGAGGGAGTTATGGGCTATGTGTCCGTTCCTGCCATAGATGTTGAGCTTCCGATCTACCACTATACCAACGAAGAGAGTTTAAAAAAAGGAGCAGGCCACCTGCTGGGAAGTTCGCTTCCGGTTGGCGGAAAGAATACACATGCTGTAATATCTGCTCACAGAGGCCTTCCGAACGCAAAGATGTTCAGAGATCTGAATGCAGTTCAGATAGGTGACGCCTTCTACGTTTCTGTAGCAGGCAGAGAAATGAAATATGAAGTTGACCGGATTGACATTGTGAAACCCGATCAGACAGAATCACTGGCCAGAGATCCGGAGCAGGATCTGGTCACACTGGTTACGTGTACACCTTACGGCATCAATACCCACAGACTTCTTGTCAGGGGACACAGAGTGCCAAACGATGGTGTCAAGGACAGTGCAAAACCAAACAGAACCATGCTGTTCATGATTATTGGAAGTCTGCTGGCAGGCATACTGCTTGCAGTGATTATAAACTATATCATGAATCGCAAAAAATCAAATAAGAAAACAAGACGTCCACAGGACGGTAGATATAGAAGATAAGACGCATTCTGTGCGCATATGGGTGAAAAAGCGCAGAATGGAGTTTCGGGAAGATACGATAGATAGAAAATGTCGGAAAGGATTATCGGTAGAACAGAGGATTTAGGAGACTGACGATGAGTTATTATCAGGAAAACAACAAAACAGGAGGAAAAAGGAGAATGTCAAGGCGCATATTATCCTGGATTTGTGTGCTTGCACTTACAGTGACCATGATATTGCCATCAGGCTTTCAATATTCATATGCGCAGAATATGATAGACGGGCCGGGTTTCTCTTTGGATTTTCTAAGCGGAGGAATGCTGCTTTCGGATAATGATGAGATTGCCGCATCTGTGAATGTTGCGCAGTATGACGGAAAGAATGTCAGAGCAGTCTTAAGCTCCGAAAAGAGAGATTATGAAGCAGGAGATACTGCAACATATACGCTGGAAGTAATCAACAATACGAATACAGCCATTTCCGGAAAGGAAGCAAACGAGATTACGGTAACGCCTGTTCTGGACGGATTTAGTGGCATTTCTGTAAGTCCTACAAAGGCTTCTTTGAATCAGATGATCATCCCTGCAGATGGCGGCTCATCCAAGACCGTATTCAAGGTAGCCATCTCAGAAAATGCCAGGGAATTCAGCGGCAGCTTCAAGGTTCAGATCAATTGCGGCGCGCTGCCGGAAGGTTTCAGAGACTATACAAAGTCCGGTGCTTTATCTGTATCTGTACCATTGGATGTAGAAGCACAGAAGGCAGAACTGAATGAAGCATTGGAGCCTGCAGATGAAGGAAGCGCAAAGGAAAGCGCTGAACCGGAGCAGAATTCAATACAGGGAATCACAAAAAAGGCTCCGCT
>JAZRWY010000041.1:0-46540 GCA_045599945.1 Anaerovoracaceae bacterium
CATCTCTTTGCCTGTTTCAAATAATGATACAGCATCTTTTCTGGTTTCAATCGGGTAAACGGATGGAATCCTTCTTAATTCATCCGACCCTTTTATTGTAATCCACTCTTCATGTCTTCCATTTATCTCGGTTTCTTCTCCATTGATATCTCGAACCAATATTTCTCCGCCTCCCAGCGAAATACCTGTAAGCGTAATAGTCTCCTTCTGAGAGGACACTGTCAGTTTTCCCATTTCCGTCGGAGTTCCTTCCATTCTGTCAGTAAACTCAAACTCATAGGTAAGTCCCCGCTCTCTGGCGACTTCATATATGCTGCCGAGGTCATCCCCGATCAGGTTTTTCCCGAGAATACCGGATAGAAACCCTTTATCGCTGTCCATTCCGTAAAAGGTCCGTGCATAATCTCCTTTTGTACTCATCTCAATTTTAAGATGCTCCGGCTCACCCTTCAAGATGCTTCCTGCAATCCTTCCTATTCTAAAAGGCCCTACTGTGTTGGAACTGGAAGGGCCCTGTGTTTCCGGTGCCAGTACATCATTAAAAATGGATACATTGGTTTTCTGTTTCATATTTCCCCTCTATCACTGTTTAACGCCTATGGTCATTATATCATCACATAGCTTCCGATTCCAAGTGTTTTTGAATCCCCTGTCACTTCAGCCTTTCCAATAGATTGCCCAGTTTCATTTTGCTGCAGACGAAATATTATCTGCCATATTGTGAAAAGCAATATCTGTTTCATTCCTCTGATTTTTAGAAAGAACACAAAATAAATTTACAGAATGAAATGTTTGTGCTAGACTAAATTCTGTTATATTAAAAAATATGGAGTAAATTATGAAAAAGAAAGATAAAGCAGAAAAAATACGAAACCATAGTATTCTGGACCACCCTATACCAGGATACTTCATCCTCTTCATCTATGCAGAGCTGTTTACAGGAATCATAGGTGCTCTGGATAATACACTTTCCTTCATTCCAGGATATGAACTTCTTGCAACTGTTGAAATCGGAGATCAGACATACGAGTCAAACGGTGCAATGGGAATCTTCTGTGCCATTGGTGCACTGATTTCTCTCCTGATTTTTAAGCGCTGGTTTCAGGGTTCCTTTGAAGGCTCCCTTGTAAAAAAGAACCTGCTGACGGGGCTGATCATTGCTGCCCCATTTGTGGCTCTCCACGTTACAGGAAGCATCATCAGCCTGTTTCAGTTCGGAGCTACAGAATATGTTTTCGCATCATTTCTTCGCTGCCTGTGCCCTGCCTTTTCTGAGGAAATCACATTCAGAGGACTTGGCATTTCCAACTATATGAGAACCATCAGAAGTGAAAAACAGATTATGACCATCTTCCTGCTTTCCGGCATTTCATTTGGGCTGATTCATGTACTGAATTCTCTTGCCGGCGCAGATCTTGGTTTAAGCATCATTCAGGCAATCTATGCCGGCGGAGTCGGTCTCCTGTTTGGTGCCATCTTCCTGAGAACCGGGAACCTGTGGCCTACCATCATTGCCCACGGAATCGTGGACTTTGTAGAGCTCTGCAGAGCAGATCTTTCTGCAACAGGCGGCGTCATTTCATCCTTCTGCCCCGGTGACTGGATTACGATTGCAGTTGGAATCCTTGGAGGAATCTTCTCCTTCTATCTGATCCGTAAAGAGAAACGAAATGAAATTATGAAACTCTGGGCAGAAAAATGGCACAGAAACTTATCCGAGTAATTCAAAAGACCTAAGGAACATCTTATACTGAGATATCCCTTAGGTCCTGTTTTTTATTTTTCTTCTTCTGTAATACCGTCTCCATCGAAGTAACTTTCTTCTTCAGGATTCTCCAGTTCAGATACACTGCCCTCCTGCGCCAGGATGCTGTCACTATCCAGTTCTGAAAAGATTTCCGTTTCTTCTTCGGAAGCATTCGATACAATGGACCCGATCTCTCCATTATCTGTAATCAATACCTGCGAAATGTCCAGATCCGCTTCTTTTCGGAATTTATATTTTTCTCCATTCAACAGATCATACAGAACCGGAACAATCAGCAGCGTCAATGCTGTTGCATAGAGCAGTCCGCCGATGCAGACAATTGCAACCGGCTGCATCATGTCTGTTCCTGCGGTCTTGCCGATTGCCATGATGGAAAGGCCCATGACCGTGGTAAGCGCTGTCATCAGTACCGGACGGATTCTGTTCATGCCGGCTTCCACAATCGCATCCCGCTTGGAATATCCTTCTGCCCGCAGCTGATTGACAAAATCAATAAGAACAATTCCATTGTTTACTATGATACCCGACAGCATGACAAATCCAATCATCGCGATGACCGATATTTCCTTTCCCGTAATCAGAAGACCGAGAAGACCACCGGTAAATGCCAGCGGAATGGTAAACATGATAATGAATGGTGACAGGAATGACTGGAACTGTGCAACCATAATCAGATAAATCAATATGATTCCGACCAGCATCATGAGAACCAGGTCTTTCATCGCATCGTAAATCGTCTCTGCAAGACCGGAGGATTCATAGGAAACTCCCTTTGGCTCCTCATAGTCACTCTTTAATTTCTTTTCAACTGCAGTGGTTACAAGTGTAACATTGTGTTTCTCATCGATTTCACCGGTAATCGTCACATATGTTCTCTGGTTATGTCTCTTAATGGAATGAAGCGTTGTCTTGTCCTGAATTTCACAGATGTCCTTCAGTTTCACTGTTACTTCTTTTCCATCCTGTTTTTTGTTTGTAAATTTATAATTCTTGATGAATTTCGGCGTTAATTTGTCGGAATTTGCACCTTTTACTACAACATCATATTCATCGCCATCCCAGGATATGGTCGTTGCCTCATTTTCCTTTGTGAGAGCTGCTGCTATCTCCTGATATACCTGTGCGACTGTCAGTCCCTTCTTTGCTGCCTTTTCCTTATCTACAACAAAATGAATTTCAGGGTCGGTATCTTCAATTCCATCATCCACTTCTGTAATGCCATCCACCTCTTTCATGAGTTTTCCGACTTTCTTTGCTTCTTTCTGAAGCTGATCGGTATCTTCCCCGTAAAGGGTAATGGATACTCCGGAGCCGCCCATGGCATCCATGTATGTCGTCATGATGGAAGAACCGCCTGCAGCCGTAATCTCTGCATCAAAATCTTTGCACTTTTCATTGATTTCTTCTGCAATCTCCTGGCTGGAACGCTTCATCTTTTCATTGCAGTTGATATACAGCGTGGATGATGTGGCATTGGAGGATTCACTGCTGCTCATGGACATTCCGTAGGAACTTCCATTGGAAAGAAGTGCTCCTACCTGCTCCACCTCTTCAACATCCATGACAACATCTACAACCTTGTCTGTCATTTCCTTGGTATCCTTCGTCTCACTGCCTTCCGGCATCTCAATCATTACCTGCATCTGCGGTGATGTCATTTCAGGAATAAAGGTGAATCCCTTCACAAGGCAAAGGCCGACGCTTCCTCCCAAAAGAATCAATGCAGCCAGCAATGTCACCGCCCTGTGTTTCAGGGACCATTGCAGAACAGACCGGTATCTGTTCTTGAATCCATTGAACTTTCTCTGCTCCTTGATTGCGATGTTTTCCAGAAGCGATGCAGACATTGCAGGAACAAGGGTCATGGCTACCAGAAGAGATGCCATCAGCGCAAATGCAATGGTAAGTGCCATGTCTGTAAACAGTTCCCGTGTAATGCCATCTGTAAATATAATCGGAACAAATACACAGATTGTTGTCAGTGTAGATGCCGTAATTGCTGCTGCTACCTGTTTTGCACCGGCAATTGCCGCCTTTGGCGCAGATATGCCCTGCTGCCTCAGTCTCATCGTATTCTCGATGACTACAATGGAATTATCCACCAGCATTCCTACAGCAACTGCAAGACCCGAAAGGGAAATCATGTTCAGCGTTACGCCTGCAAAATACATGCATACTACTGCAAAGATCAGCGAAATCGGAATGGCAAGAAGCACAATCATGGTTGGCCTCCAGTCCCTTAAGAACAGGGCCAGAATGATGATGGCAAACAATGCACCAAGACCGAGTGCCTGCAGAATGGACCCGATAACCAGCTTAATGTAGTATCCCTGGTCCATCATGGATTCAAAATTCAATCCTTCATATTCCTTTTCAAGGGACTGGAACTTCTCCTCGATATTATCACAGACTTCCGCTGTTGCATAATTGGATTGCTTATTAAAGGAAAGAAGTATTCCATCCTGTCCATTGATCTTTGAATAAAGTTCATCTGCGTTATCTGTCTTGACAACATCTGCCACATCGCTGACCCGGATGATTCCGATTCCGTCAACGCCTGTATCAAATAAGACGGTATTCTTGATTCCCTTTAAGGATTTCACTTCATCTCCAACGCTTACCAGATATTTTGTATCCCCTATGCTCGTATAGCCGGCAGGCATGTCAAAATTCTGTGCCGCCAGCATCTTTGCTACGGAATCCATGGTAAGGGCTTCTCCCAGATCCGCCTGTTTCAGTGCTTCATCTCTGGAATCATCCAGCTGATCACGGGCATCATCCAGCTGCTTTTTCGAGGAATCAATGGTGCTTTGTGCGGAAGCAAACTGTGCATCTGCAGAGCTGAACTGCTCCAGTGCCTCATAAGACCCTTTCTGCGCCTGGGCATAGGCATCCTGAAGCTGCTCTAATGCTGCATCCATTTCTTTCCCTGTTTTCCCAAGGACTTTCAGCTGTCCTTCCGTATCTGCCAGTTTTGCCTCCAGCTGCATCTGCGTCATCGGGTCCAGAAGCCCGGATTCCAGCTGGGCCTTCAGTGCATCTCGGGTTCCTTCCAGAATCTTGACCTGCGTTGCTATGGAGTTGGCCTGTGACTGTGCAGCACTCAGCTTTGCATTGGCATCTGCCAGTTTATCATTCGCTTGATCTTTCTGCTTTTCAAATGATTTCTTCTGACTCTTCAGTTCGGAATCTGCCTTGTCCAGTTTCTTTTTACCATCCTGAAGTTTTTTCTCTGCTTTCGCCAGTTCGCTGTTTACCGATGCAAGCACCTGATTGTTGATTTTATCAATCTTGTCCTGCGAAATGATTACATTAATCTGCGCCTGAAGAATACCGGAATCGTCAATGCTTGCAACACCGTCAATACCCTCCAGCTTATTCATCAGCGTATCCTCTACAAAGGATGACAGTTCGGCATTATCCATACCCTCTCTGCTGACGGTCGACAGATTAACAGGGATCATGGACGGATTGATTTTCAGAATGGTAGGCGAGCCTACTTTATCATCCCAGTCATAGGATATGAGATTCGTGCTCTGCAGAATATCTACAGAAACCGTGTCCATGTTCACTTTATTGTTAAACTCGAGTATGACCAGCGAAAAGTTTGCATTGGATACGGATTCAACATTTTTAATGTTTTCCAGAGTAGAAAGCGACTTTTCCATCGGTCTGGAGATTTCTTCTTCCACCTCCTCCGGCGTTGCTCCCGGGTAGGTTGTCATTACAATGACATATGGCATATCCATGTTCGGCATCAGATCCGGTGTCATCTTGATGAAGGATACAACACCAAGCACCAGTACCAGAACTACAGCTACTACAATGGTCACCGGTTTTTTTACGCTAAATTTTGTCATTCTATCGTTCTCCTCTATCCTTTACTGCTCCATATGCTATGATATCTGCTCTTACTTTAAAAGCCTCAATGATCTGCTGTTTTCTTTCCATGTTTCGAAACATTTCTCCTGCTGTATATTCAAACATGCCTAGTCCCAGATGAATCAGCTGTTCCTTTTCATATTCCGTTGACAGTCTCAGTTCGCTGGTCGGAATATACTTTTTCAGTTCGCTGACCAGAATGTTTTCATCTTCTGACATGTCCAGCATGAAACTTTCAAAAAGGTTCGCATCTGTAATGGTATTCCCGATTACTTTTACCGCTGTATCATTCTCCATGTTCCGGGCAATGCTTTCCAGAATATCTACGGCAGCATCTGTCAGATTTTCCTGACGCCGGAGGCTTTCGGCAACTGTCGTTCCCATTGCTCTTCGTATGTCCGAAAACATGTATCGTACAAGATCATCCTTATCTTCAAAATACTGATAGAAACTTCCCCTGGGTATTCCCGCTCTTTTAATGATCATATTGATGGAAACATCCGCATATCTGTTTTCTTCCAGCAGTTCGAACGTTGCTATCATGATTCTCTTCTTTTTTTCCTCCGGCAGATGGAAGAATGTATCTTTTGGCATTATTATTTCCTTTCCTAACAAAAATGACAACGTGTCATAATATATAAGATTATATATGACAGGTTGTCACAAGTCAATGGATACCCGGCACAAGTTGAAAAGAATTTTGCCGGATGATATAATGAGAAAAACGGAGGACAATATGAACAGACTGAAACTGTATGCTGTCGCCATCCTGTTCACACTCTCTACAGGTTTTTCATTTTATGGAATCAAAATGTGCATTCCATATGGCGATACCCTTACCCTTCTGGCTTTCAGATTTACAGCAGCCCTCATCGCTGTCGGTCTGTGGCTTCTGGGACTGAAGCTCCTCGGCATGTATCCGGAAACGCCGGCAGGAAGACCAAAAAAGAATATATACGGATCAGCAGCATTCTATGTGCTTTTCATGATTTTTCAGATTTTCGGACTATACTATGCAACGTCCATCGAAGGCGCCATCGTATTTGCTTTCGGACCGGTTTTTACTAAGATTATTGCGCGGATTGTCCTGGGGGAGCGCTCCACAAAGCTGCAGCTGTTTTTCGTGACACTGACCGTTACGTCCGTCATCATCATGATTGTGCTGAATGCTACAGATATCACCATGTCCATACCCGGCATGCTTCTGATGCTGCTTTCCAGCCTCTGCATGTCGTGCTCAAATGTATGCACCAGATATATCCGTGGGGTTTTCAAACCGATTGAAATCACGACACACATCGTCATCCTGGGCTTTGTCGTGTTCAATGGTGCAAATATTGCAAGACATGTCGCCGGCGGAACTCTGAATGAATACTTAGAACCGCTGTCACATCCGCAGTTTGCCTTCTGGATTTCATTTCTTGGAATCTTCTGCATCCTGCTGACGGCACAGTTCATGTCCTATATGCTTTCAAGAATGCAGGTGCTCCAGTCCACTATATGGGGAAATGCTTCCACTGTGGTAACCATCACAGTCGGCGCCCTCCTGCTTGGAGAACCGCTCCAATGGTTCCATATCCTGTGCGGAATCCTGGTTCTGACCGGAGTCATAGGTTTATCTCTGGCACCGGCCCCAGCGAAAAACGATGGCAAAAAACTTGCCGATGCGTAAAACCGCTGGAATGTCCTCTAATGAATACTACCTCCTTGATATCTTGATATGTGGCTGGCCGGCCCCATTCATCTTATCATAGGAGGTTTGTTCTGTTTGAAGCTAAAGCTTCTTAATTCTCATCTGCACGGCAGGTGAATGAATCACGCGGAAGCAACACTGTTAATACAGCCTCCGGCAAATGCCGGAGGCTGCTATTCATTATCCGTTGTGTCTGTATTTGAAGATATAGATGTTCTCGTTTTCATCACGCACCAGTTTCTTGCGAATAGAAGTCGGAGCCACCGGTGAATACAATAGGTCGGTAAGATTTGGAGCTAATACCGTCTTCGATACACCTACCTTTACTCCGCCGAACGTTTCATCCGGAATAATCTTATCTCCTGTTTCAACATCAATGCACCGGACTGTATACTTGGCTTCTGCCTTTGCATAATAGAACTGAATAATATTGATACTGCTGTCACGGGTAAGTTCCAGGCTCTTTGAGCGTTCATCATCAAGGTCGAAATCACCAATCATCAGAGGTGCATCAGCTGTAACTACTTCCCCAATTTTACAGTCCTTGAAATCCTCGCTTCCTAAAAGATCCCCGCTATCTCTATCAATATATTCGACTCTGTAATCCGTCTTTGTCTCCTTTGCAATGATCCCTACATTGCCGGATTCTGTCTTCGCATTTACAGGTTCGGCTGTCATACAATCTGCAAAGTTTTCGCTGTCTGTTATTTCCTCCGGAGTAAAGGTTACATGAAGTTTCCCATAGTGTTCTCCTATTTCTTCAGGCGTTACCACCTTTGAGAATTCGGAGACATCCGGAAGCTGACCGTCTATTTCTCCATTCTTTACAAAGACGTTTACCGGCACAGGATAACGCTTTCCTTCATATTCCCATTCAAATGAGAGTCTACCGTTTGTCTGGTCATACATCTGAACTGCTTCATACGCATCTTTCACGATATGATCTGCATCAAGTTTTGCCAGATCAACATCTTCTCCAACCGGAACCTCTACCGTTTTTCCATCACCTACGGCAAATGCAATTGGAACATTAACCTGCGGAGTATCAACAGAACCTGCAGTATATGATTCAACGACTGCTGTCGGATTTCCGTTTTCGTCCGTTACCGTATGCTCATAGGTAAGTAAAGGTGTATCTACATTGCTAAATACATTATTGCTTCCAATGAAATCATCCTTTGCCTGGATTCCAAAATGAAGTTTAGCAGTGCATCCGCTGTATACCTTTCCAAAGTTATACATTACGGTAGTTGTACCATCTCCATTTTCACTAATCTTCAGGTTCCTGTCATTTCTGGAGACAGTCCGTTCTTCCTTTACCGTTCCATCCGCATAATATACAGTAGCAACGATATCTGCATCAGCATCAATATCAAACTCATCCTGTACAGTATCGGATACGGTCAAGTCCTCAACGAAAACACTTGACGATGTCTTGTCAACACCCTGCGCTGCCATTTCTCTATCTGCGATTTCCACCAGTGTATTAAAGATATCTTCAGATGTAGGTGCAACATATTCCTTTGTATATGTATTTCCTGAACCATCCTGGAAAGGTGTCTTTCCGGCACCCATGTTTCCGGAATATTCAAGCCATGAAATGCATCCCTGTGCATTTTCAGCTACTGGAACCGCTTCATTGGTACGAATTGCATATACTCCGTTTAACTGTGCGTTTCTAAACGTATCCCAAGGCAGCGTGATGCCGTATCCGTTCGTGCCGGTTGTATTCTCTGTTGAACCGCCTACAATAACGGCAACTTTACGAACATCATCGTAATCAAGAGCATACTTTTCGGAGTCCGTCCAGCCTTTCAGGTTGGATCTCAGAGCGGATACTGCGTTCTCCAGACACTCTGAGTCATAATGCACATGCTCACAGTTTCCAAACGAATTCCACAGCTGAAGTCCCTTTATAATACTGTCATGGTCATTTGTCACATACATATCTGTTACAGAACCGCTGCCTGCTTTCTTAGGATCCACTTTCTTCTTTGGATCTGCTTTAACATTTGACGTTCCCTGATAGAAAAGACTGGAACTATGCGCATGCTGTGTTTCTGTCACACCAAGAAGAAGATTGTTTCCTTTATAGTTTTCTTCCATGTAGTCTGCAAATTTAAGCAGAGCTTTCTTTACATCATACAGATTCGCAAGCTCTGTATTATTTGCTGCGCCCCCAACCTCAATCGTATCATAGGTTCCGTCGCCCTTTACACAGTTTGCATGTGCAAGGTCAAACATCTGCCAGGATGACTGGACCTGGAGAATCATTGCTACCGGAGCTTTTTCTTCCATGTTCACATCTGCATCCAGTTCAACATTATATTTTCTTTCACCATTTGCATCGCCTGCCGCTGCAGCCGTAACTTTTTTGTGAAGACCTCTTTCTGTATCGATTGCCTTGGAATAATCTGCTCCGCGTCTGAGATAGTCATAGTCCAGGTCCTTCAGTTCCGGTGCAAGGGATGGATCCGTATTAAAGGATGATGCCTCATCCTTTGGCCACTTAATGTGATTTGCCTTATCCCCATAGGTATTATCCGGATAAATGCCTCCATCCAGGTTTTTCAGCATGCCGGCATCATATGATGGGTCATAGATATCATACAGATAGCGGTCCCATACTTCTTTTGCTGCGGCAAGCCCCTCTTCACCGCTTCCTGCATCCAGATATGTTTTCGCAAGATAATTTGCATAGGACTCTGCATCTGTTACAGGAATATCCTTGGAAAGATTGTCATAATAGAAATACTTGCTGAATCTTTCACTGCCGATGGAAAGGTCTATGGTCATTTCATTCGGTGCACTGTTGCGAACTCTCCAGTATACTTTTGAATTGGCAAGATCAAGCCCTTTATTAATGGCAGCAACTGCATTGTCGTAATTTTCCTGCAGCGGATTCACAAAGACAGCATTACTGACAAGCGCAATTCCGCTTACAGTTTCTGTTCTTGCTCTTACTTTCGCTCCGCCGTCAAGCAGTTCTTCACAATCGGACACGTCGACGTCCGCTGTTGTCTCTTCTGTCAGCTTTTTCCATGTTCCATCGGCATCAAGATACTGCCATTCAAATTCATATTCCCCATTATCGCTTACCACTGCGCTGAGAATATATGAATCCCCCTTTGATACTCCTGAAACAGACACTGCTGGTACGTTCACATATACAGCAAACGCCTCATAAATGTCTCCCACTGATTTCGGCACACTTCCACCGAAATCTTCAATGAAACTCCCGGAAAGCCACTGAGAAAAACCGCTCTTTTCCTGTTCCAGAACGCTGCAGACAATTTCCCCTGCAGTCAGTTTTTCCGACTGATTCAATTTATCCGCAATTTCCTTTGGAAGCGGCTCTCCTCTCAGCATCTTATCAATCTGATCATTTTTGAGATTGCTAATTACAGAATACGTATTATTAACATTCTCTGATGAAGATATGATTTCATTCCATGATACAAATGATGGATTTTCTCTGATTTTCTTATCTTCAGCTTTAATAGCATTCCCAATTCTGCTGATACTGCCATTGCCATCAGTTTTCAAAAGGAAATACTCCTGATCCTTCTTTGGAGATACTACCGTAATCCGAAGATCATCTACTGAAGAGCCGTTCCATACACCTGATACCTTTGTATCAACGGTCTGATTCTGCGAACCATCTATAGGCGCTTCTTTCTTGCCGGCATAAGAATACTGCGTTTCAAAAGACATTTCTGTTGTCAATATAAAAGCAATCGCCAGAAATAAACTCAGTATTCTTTTCCTGTTTGTTTTAATCTTTTTCATCCTCGATTCTCCTATCAGTCATTGTTAAAGTCAAGAAGGAAAACGCTCCTTTCTTTAACTTCTATCCCTCATTATCCATTGAAATGGTATTTGAAAATATAGATATTCTCATTTTCATCGCGTACCAGTTTCTTACGGATGCTTGTCGGAGCTACAGGTGAATATAATAGTTCATTAAGATCTGGAGCCGTTACAATCTTGTTAGTGTCAACCTTTTCACCATGATAAATCTTATCCGGTATAATGTTCTTTCCTGTTTCTTCATCGATACAGCGAACAGTGTAACCTGTCAGTGCTACATCATAGTAGAATGTAATGACATTTTCTGCTCCATTCCTTACAAGAGTTATGCTCTTCTGCGGCTGATCATCAAGATCATACTTATCGATTGCTGCAGGAGCAGTTGCATACTGTTCACTGCCAACCTTGCAATCCTTATATGAAGAGCTGCCCAGAACCTCGTCTGTACCTCTTACAAGATATCTTACTGTATACTCTGTCAGAAGAGGGGTGTATTCGAAGATAATCACATTGTTTTCTGCGCCCTTCTTCAATACTGCACTCTTTGTTGTTTCTCCATAGACTTCATAATTTTCAATGTCAGTCTTTGCATGTTCTGTAACGGACGAACCTATTCTAAGATCATTCATAACCTTGCGATCAGCAATTTCTGTATCCGTTCCCTTGATAACATACTTTACAGTATATCCGGTCGGGATTGGATCATAATAGAACGTAATCACATTACTTGAGGCTTCCTTCTGAAGCTCTTTTGTCTGAACTTCATCGCCGTATAACGTATAGTCATCAAAACTCTTTGCACGTTCTTCTGCAATGCTGCCGACTCTCTGAGCCTTTACACTCTTTGGATCACAGATCTGCTTGTCAGTGCTTCTGTCGATGTACTGTACAGTATAATCTGTAAGCGCCTGCTTGTACCAGAAAATCATTTCATTCTGAGATGCATCTCTTGCAATTGTCTTCTTCTGTACAGGTTCTCCTATCAGTTCATAGTAGCCGATTGTCTGTTCAGTTGTTTCTGTTACTTCCGAACCCACCTTCTGATTCTTTACAATCTTTTCTGTTTTAACAGGATTCTTTGTCCCTTCTTCCAGGTATTTTACATTGTAATCGGAAACAGCCGGTACATATTCGAATATGATAACATTCTTTGTTCCATCCTTTACAAGTCTGATGGACTTGGTTGCCTGATCTGCAAGATCGTAATTGCCAATGGTAGAAGCTGCTGTCTCTTCCGGAGTGCTTCCTACTCTCTGATCTGTTACATGCTTTGGTGATGCTATTTCATTCGTCGTTCCCTTTTCCACATACTTTACAGTATAGTCTGTTAGAATCGGCACATATTCAAATATAATAACATTCTGACTCTTATCTCTTACAAGTTTGATGGATTTCTTTGCCTGATCGGAAAGCTCATAATTTTCAACATCAATTGCATTTTCTTCAGGCTGGGAGCCTACCTTCTGGTTCGGAACAAGCTTTGCATCTGCTATTTCTTTTGTTGTACCCTTTTCCATGTACTTAACAACATAATCTGTCATTGCAGGTTTGTAATAGAATTTCAGTACGTTCTGAGAAGCATCTTTCTGAATTTCAATGCTCTTGGTTGCTTCATCATCCAGATCATAGTTTTCAATGTCAATGGCATTTTCTGTTGGCACAGAACCAACTCTAATTCCTTCTACAACCTTTTCAGCATGAATCTGTTGACCGGTTGTTCTATCGATGTACTGTACGGTATAATCCGAAAGAGCCTGCTTGTACCAGAAAATGATTTCATTCTGAGATGCATCTCTTACAAGAGTCTTTGCCTGAGAAGTTTTTCCTATTAATTCATAGTAATCAATTGTCGCAGGGGCAATCTCAATTACAGTTACACCTACCTTACAGTCTTTCTTAATCTTTTCAGGCTTCAGAGCTTTCTGTGTGCCCTCTTCCAGATACTTGACGTTGTAGTCTGTCATCGCACGAACATATTCAAAGATGATGATGTTCTGCGAGCCATCCCTTACAAGTCTGATGCTCTTCTGCGCATCATCTGCAAGATCGTAGTTTCCTATTGCGGCTTCAGCCGTTTCTTTTACATCTGAACCGACCTTCTGCTTGTCAACATGTTTTGCTGGAGCAATTTCGTTTGCCGTTCCTTTTTCCACATACTTAACGGTGTAATCTGTAACTGCAGGAACATATTCAAAGATGATAATGTTTCTTCCGGCATCCTTCACAAGCTTTAATGACTTCTGGGATGCATCAGCCAGATCATAATCACCTATGCTGCTTTCTGCTGTTTCTGTTACAGTAATTCCGACTTTCTGCTTGCTGACAAGTTTAGATGGGGCAATTTCCTTTGTTGTGCCCTTTTCCACATACTTAACAGTATAATCCGTCATCTGATGTACATAATAGAATGTAATGATATTCTTAGATGGATCGGCAACAAGATTAATGCTCTTCTGTGCATTCCCATATACATCATAATTTTCAACGGAAACTGCATTTTCGGATACGTTCATTCCAATGCTCTTTCCTGTTACTTTCTTTTCAGGTGCAACAGGCTGATTGGTGTCCTTATCCAGATATCTTACAGAATAATCTGTAATGGTCAGCTTATTAACCAGTCTTGCAGAATTTTCTTCTGCCGTACTCTTTCTGTAAAGTCCCTTTGCAACCAGCGACCATTTACAGTGTGCATCATAGCAGATATAATTCTGATAAACCGTAAAGCCGTCATAGGATGCTCCTATTCCGCTGATGAACACAACATTGGAAATCTTAGAACCCTGATATCCATTTACATATGCTGAATATGAATTATAGATTCTTGTTTTTTCCGATGCTGTCAGCGGTTCCGGTGTCCATACAACATAATCCTTGCCTTTTTTTGATACTACAACAGATTTGTCATTACCTCTTGAAGTAATTGCCAGCCTGTTGCACGGTTCGTAGCGAACCCATCTTCCATTCGGATTATCTGAAGGTGTCAGAAAATACACATTTGGATCCTTGTGAAGTGACGCATCCTCTTTGTAATTATTGATGGAACCCTCAACTACCTTGAATTTGTACTGATTTCCATAGGCATCTGTCAAGGACTCATTTGTAATGTCGAAGGAGTACTTCCAGTTATCTCTGGCAGTTACTGTCTTCGTCTGAATGAGTGTCGCTGTTCTGGAATTAAAAGTACCGCTGTACTTGTACAGACCAACAACGATAGAGCTTGGACGATACTGTTTACCATATTCATCGTCCCACAATTTCTCGCCTGAAATAACCAGGCTTCCTGCCGTCTGACTGCATTTGTCATAGTATGGAACATCATACCCGCATCTGTAATAGTACGGATCATAACATCCATAGTAATAGTCGTAGCCGTACGAATGGTAGCCACAATCCTGATAATAATAGGTTGTGCATGCATTACTCGTATACGACGAGGCTATCATAATGGATATTATTACAGCCAGAAAAAGCATTGGCAGACAAATAATCCCTTTCGCTTTTGTTTGCATGTTGTTTTCTCCTTTTCTTAATAATCTTCTGCTCCGCCTTATAAAGCAGAGCTTTTGCAGTATATAAAACGGGGAAATATAAAAACCTAAAAGGATAGGCCGGTAAACTAACCTATCCTAGATTAGGCAAAATAATCACACACACACGTCCGCCTTCTTTATACACTAACTTTTCTTCTGATTCTCCATACAACGAAGGACATCATCAGTGATCCTAAGAAAGCAAATGCATAGATTCCAATACCTCCCGCATTTGGCAGTCTGTAGATCGGGTAATTCTTAATAATCTGCTGGAATTTTCCATCCGTCAGCTGTTCATTTGTCAGATTCACCTTTGTCGCTTCATTGATCTTTGAATATCCATCCGGAGCATGTGTTTCAACAATCCAGTAATCCATATGTAATCTGAGCCCATAAAAATCTGCAAGTCCATCTGAATCTGTTTCTGTCGGATTCCCGCCTTCGGTTTTCAGAGAAGCGTCTGTATATGTTACAGCCGGCAAGTCTTTGGTTTCATCAAAGATTCCATCTCCGTCATCCTGATAGATTTCAAATGCAGCACCTGAAAGCAGTTTGCTGGTGTCATTACCATCCACTTTCTTCACTTCCAGAGTTGCTCTAGGGTCTACCTGAACAACCGGTCTGTTGAACATTTCCTCGTCAGCAACTTCATCATCACCTGATGTCCACGAAATCTTTGCTCCTTCCTCAGTATTGGAGAAGAATCCGTCCTTTCCGGATGATGTCTTGTTTGTTCCATAATCGGAATCTGCAGATCCTTCATCCGGATAGCTTTCTCCATCTTTTACATATTCCGCATAGGCAGCATCATTTACCTTAATGTTGAAAGATGCACTGTACTGCTTTGCAGGATCCATTGCATAACTAGGCTGGAATGTAACTTTAATAGTTTTTCCACTGATGGAAACACTATCTACAATATTTTTCCCTGCAGCTGTCACTGCGCCTTTTTCATACAAAACATTTCCTGCATCATCCTTTACAACAACATCCGGGTTATCTGCAAAATCAACCCACTCTGTTAATGTATCCTGAATAGTAACGTTTTTCATGAACAGAATGTTATTGATACTGTCGGAAAGGCTGTCTGCACTGCCTGCATAATAGTATTTTCCTTCATATCCCTTATTCTGGCTGCTTGCCATATATGCAAGCACTTCCGATTTGCTTCGTGAAGCGCCGTTGGCATCTGTTATGCTTCCTGCAAGGTCCTCTTCACTGGCAAAACCAATGGTATATAGCGCTACATCTTCGTTACTTGCTCTGAACTGATCTGCTGCCTGCTCTGTGCATGCAAACAGGTCATACTCTCTTGGCTTTGAATTACTGAAATACTTGCTTAAATCTACCGGCAGACCATCTATATAGTCAAAATAGTCGTTTGGATAATCATTCACAAAGGCATCAAATGCTGCATCGTCTGTCACAATCAGATTTGCTTCATCATCCAGTGATACTCCTGGTATGTTCATCGCATCCGCCAGGTTAAAATATACTGGAAATCCGTGCATATCACCATCCGCAGGGAGTAAGAAATTATAGTATGGTAAACTGCCTGTCAGATTAAGCTGCGCACTTTTAAAATGTTCTCCATTAGAAAAGGCGGTCATTTCCATCAATAAGCTTGCCGCATCTAATTCGGTTTTTTCCGATCCCGAACCAAACATTTTATAATTGCCTGTATTTCCTGTTCCACAATCCATGCTTCCATCGTTATATGCAACAGTAGGCATACCATCTCCCAGGAAGATTACAATCTTCTTGTTACTGGAATCGGACTTTTCCTTTAATATTTCATCTGCTGTATTCATTCCGGCAGCGTAATTTGTCGCTCCAGTTGTTTTACTCGGCAGACTAACCGAATCAACACTGCTGGACCAGCTCTGAATATAGTTTTTCTCTGGTGTGGAATCATCACTAAATGTTGAAATGGCAATGGAATTCTTGTCATTTGCTGCAAGGAACTGCTTGATAAATCCGGTTCCATCTTTATTTTCACCATTTAGGAATCTATCTATCGCTTCCTGTCTTGTAATTGCCGTCTTGTCTGCAGCTTTCATATCTTTGTTCTGCGTCATACTTCCGGACTGATCCAGAACAAGAAGCAGGTCAATGCCTTCAGATTTTGCCTGCGCATTCAGATACAGACGATATACATCCTTTAATCCTGCAACACCTTCATCATCCAGCGCAGTGTCCGGATTATTATCGTCACTGCTGACATTGTCTCCCAGGTAGTCAATGCATTTGTTCGTTTCTGCATCAAGATTCAAGGTTACCGGATTATATGATGGCGTTCCCGGAACAGGTGCATTCAGCCTGGTTGATTTTACTATCTTCTTTTCCAGCTTGATTTCTTTCTGTTCATTGGAATCTGCAGATTCTGCAGCCTGTTTTTCTATCGCTTCCTGATTGGCAGTTTTCTTTTCCGGTTGCTTTTCTGCTGTTTTCTTTTCACGATCTGCTGCTTCAACCTTAAACAGAATGCTTCTCTCTTTATCGTTTACTGTTTCTGATTTTTCAAAGTTCTCATATAAAACATCACTGTCTGCTTCTACCGAAAGTCTTGTTTCAAAGTCAGGTGCATTCTTCGGAATGGTAACTCTGAATTCCTGCTCCGACTTTCCGCCTTTGGCATCAATACCTTCTTCGTTCAAATAAACTGTATGAAACTCGCCAACCAGTTTCTGCAGTTCCTCATTTTCAAAAGATGGCAGAAAGCCGATTTTGCCGGCTGTTTCAGCGTCGATTACTTCATCAGTCTCGTTGACAATTCTGATTTTTACTGTAGCCGTTTCACCAGCCTTATAAACATTCTGGTCTGCAATCAGTGTAACCGTCACTTTTTCATCACCTTTGCATGCCAGCGGAAATGTTGACGTATTATCTTCTGCATATGCAACCTGAATACCAGAAGGAAGTACCATGGTTACAAACAATGCAATGACGCATATCCAGGACAGGATTGATTTCATCGCTTTTCCTGCTTTTTCCTTTTTCACTTTTTTCTCTGGTAGTTTTCTCTTATACATAATACACTCCCAAAATCCTAATACTTCTTTCTAAATCCTATCGTTTCTTTTCATTTTTTGCGCAATCATAGCTCCGGCTGCAGATAATGCCATAAGTGCCAGCAGCAGCAGTATGATTGTGCTGTCTCCGGTTTTTACAAAATGCAGTATGCTATATGCATTTGTAAACTGGGCATGATCTGCCGCATTTCCGTCTTCATCCTTCACTTCTTTTTCCAGGATCAGTTCGCCATTTTCTTCCGTAACTATGCAGGTCATTTCATATACAGTATTATCATAGGAATAACCCTTTTCTCCGGTATTTACTTCACTGATCTTATATTTGTAAGTTCCCGGCTCTGTAAATACACAGGTGCCGAATTCCTTTTCACCTGCACCTTCAATGGATACAATCTTTTCAGAATCTCTGCTTCCTTCCGGCATCGGGTTCTGAATATCCTCAGCTGTCATCTTGAATTCAAAGTGACCGTCTTTTGCCGGGTTTCCTTTTACAATTTTTTCAACAGGCGGATCAACTGTTACGTTACCTGTTTTCACAATGGCGATCTTTGGCATTACCGAAACATCGCGAATCCATCCACTCTCTCCATCTGATGCCGGTACCATGACAAGGAACGGTTCCATGTCTTTGTATCCGTTATCTTTCGCATCATACTGATTCAGTTTCACGAGATATATTCCGGCATCCAGATGATCAAACCGCACATTGCCGGAAGCATCTGCCGTGCTGCGTATCCCTTTCAGACCTTTCCGCTCTGAAATGGCAGCAAATTCTTTCGCTGCATCATTGGACTGGGCTGCAGTCATACCTCCATACTGAATTCCAATATCAAAATCATTCACCGGAATATAGGAGGGCTCCGATTTGCTTAAATCCATTGCTGACACCAGGTAAATGGAGACGTCAGCCCCGGATATTCCGCTTCTGGTGCCGTCACCATTGCTGCACTGCATCTGAACCGTAAGACTATATGCATCATCCGATGATGCAAATGCAGTCATGCCAATACTCATTACCAGAAACACAGCAGCAATCATGACAGTTCCTGCTCTTTTCAATCCTTTCATAACAACTCTCTTCCCTTTCTTCCTGTTACTTATACTTTCTGACTTCTGTAAGTCTATTTATGAAATATGCAATAATTATTCCCGCAATTGCACAAAACAGTGTAATGAGAATCATTTTCACATTTCCTTTCGTCTCTTCTGATATAACCGTATCATCCGGTGCTCTATGCCCTCTAACCAGTAATCTATGGGTATTCATGCCGTATGGTGTACATGTTACCAATGTGATATAATCATGTTCCGGGTCTCGCACCAGATAATCTGTATTTTCAGGTTCAACAACTTCTATCTGATCTACTTCATATTTCAATGTCTTGTCCAGAATATGGATATAGAAGCAGTCTCCTATTTCCATAAGATCCAGATCTCTAAACAGTTTATTGCTTGGCAGTCCGCGGTGTGCCGCGATGACTGCATGGCTGTTCCTGCCGCCAATGGGAAGACTGCTCCCCAGAATATGGCCGGCCCCCTTTGCCAGGCTCTCCTCATCTGCATAATGGTAAATCGGTGCTTCTACATCCAGCGACGGTATTTCTATGCTTCCCAGCATGCCGTTTCCGCATATGTTCAGAATACTTTCGTATTCCCTGTCCTTTTTTCCATCCTTCGTAGAAAAAGCATCCGGCACTTTCGTCGGCATCAGATTCTTATTATATCTGACCGCCGCTTTCATTTCTTTTTCCAGATTTGTCGAGCCGTCTTTTGCTGCATCCTGATATACATGGACCAGCTTATTGTTCAGGTGTTCATTCCACTTATTACTGAGAGTCGGATAGAGCATTATACCAAGACCAACAAAAAATATAATCACATATAGGATGAATGTCCGGTCATGAATTATCTTTTTTAGTTTTGCCATAATGGTCTGATTCCTTTCCAAGGGTGCGACAGGCTGTTCCTGCCGCACCCGATATGATCACTTAATTTCGCAAGTCAAAGCACACATTTCTATTCTTCTTAAGCTTCTGTACTCTTAAATTTTCTAAAAATCTTCATTGCACCAAGTGCCATGATGATAACACCAAGTACTGTGAAAATGTAGGTTCCTGCACCACCTGTTGATGGAAGACCAGGAGTCTTTCCGTTTTCAATCTGTAAGAAATCCTGTGTTGTTGGTTCAATTACAGTATCTCCATTTGCTTCATAAGAGCATTCGAACTTTGAAATCACTGTTCCATCAATGGTTACAGTGTATGATGCAAGCGTTCCGTCACCATTATATGTTGCTGCAATTACAACTGCATATTCTTTCTCACTAAGAGCATATCCCTTAGGCGCTGTCTTTTCCTTCAGTGTATATTCACCTTCAGCAAGACCTGTAAAGGATAATGCGCCGCTTCCGTCTGATGTTGCTTCAAATACTTTGCCAGTGTTCTTGCTTGTCAGCGTGAATACTGCATTTTCAAGAGCGTCATCGGATGTGATGTCCTTAAAGTCTGTTGATGTATCAACAAGAGTTGCGGATCCATCTTCTTCGATCTTAATCAGTTCGTGTGTCTTCTGTGTCTTTGTTGTCATTGTTCCACCGATTGCAGCATCAAGACCGAATGTATAAGTATGCGTTTCACCTTCCTTAGGTGTTGATTCGTTATTTCCCTGTGGATCAGTTGTATATTTGAATGATGCCTTATTTGTGTTCGGATCAAAATTGAACTTTGCATTTTCGTTTACAGTACCGGAGTATTCAATGACAACCTTCTGATACTGGTTTTTCTGAATCTCAGCAAGGCTGTCCCAGGTCCATGTAAATCCATTGCCGCTTGTTGATACTGTTCCAACAGTTGTTGTTCCAACCTTAGCTACAGCATCTTCATTGTATGTGATGCCTTCCGGAAGAGTATCTGTTAAAGTAAGTTTTGCGGCTTCATACTCAGCAGAATATGAAGGAATGTCAGCTTCTGCCTGGAATTTTACAACGCTTCCCACTTCTACGGAACTTCCGCTGTCATTTCCTGCGCCTGCTGCATCTACAACTTTCTTTTCTACGCCCGGTTCACTGCACTTTGCATACGCATTATTTGTAAAATTCGTCTTTGCACTCAGTGAATTTGAAGTAGTTGAATCATAGTCTGCACTGACAATCATCGGATTATATACATTCTGTACACTTCCGGTTACAAGCACAAGATACATGCCTGGATCTACCGTTGCAGAATATGTTCCACTGCTTTCTGTCATTGCTATTCCTGTAAGGCTTCCAGCGTTTTTCGCAATTGCTGTGATTTCAGCTGCCGTTGGAGCTTTAACATCAGCGATGGTTACTCCGCTTACAGTTTCCCATGCGCCATTACCCTCTTTTACAATCTGATAAGCCGTTACTGTTGCACCGGATTCAACACCGGTTACGGAAATCGTTTTGTCTGCATCTGCCGCAAATGCACCAAAAGCTCCCATTGACATTACAACGGATAGAGCCAGTACAATTGCTCCTGCACGTTTTAATAATCCTTTTCTCATTACTTTTCTTCCTTTCTTGATTCCTCTGCTTTTACTTGCTTGCTTTTCGGTGAAATGAAATTCAATTTCCCCTTTCACAATACTTATATATTTCACTGAAGCGGGTTAATCTTCAGTTGAAATCATATTTCTTTTCCGCCGATCCACATATCTCTTAACAAAAACGACTATCACCAGCGTTATCACGGCAAGAATCAGTTTTATCTGCCAGGATTTCAGTGTATCGGCTATGGTCGTTGTCTCAGTTTTTGATACATATTTCACCCTATGTCCTCTTATGAGCAGGCGGTGTGTATTGACACCATAAGGCGTACATGTAACAAGTGTTACCAGATCTTTGTCTCCAATAATCTGGAGATCATCAATATCATCCGGCAATACAACTTTAATCTGATCAACTTCGTATGCCAGCGTTTGATTCAATATAAATAAGTAGAATATGTCGCCGCTTTCCATTTGATCCAGATCTGTAAACAATTTTGCGTTTGGCATGCCACGATGCCCTGCAATAACACAATGTGAACCTTTGCCGCCAACCGGAAGGCTGGTTCCCATCACATGCCCGCATCCTTTCCGGAGAGCTTCTTCCAGGGTTCCATGATAGATAACAATACGCTGATGGATTGTGGGAATTTCCAGATACCCCATGATTCCGTTTCCGGATATGTTCAGACATTTTTCATATTCACTATCCGCTGGCACCAGCGAACTGAAGGGGTCCATAGGACTGTTAACCAGTTTTTCATCATTATATTGCCTTGCCTTTTCAAATTCCCTCATCAGCATATCCTGCTCTGTCTTGCTTGAGTCATCCTGGTAGATGGATACCAGCCGGTCACTCAGCATGGTGTTCCAGGCGTCACTGATGGACGGATAATTCAGAACAACCAGGCCAAGAACCACAATCAGGATCCCGCTGACAATCGATTGAAATCTTGAGGTTTTCCTTTTTTCTTTTTTCTTTATTTTCATGGAAAGAACCTCGCCTATGTAAATATCTGCTGATTTTCAATTCCGCCCCGTAGCACCTTTCATTCAAAAGCACTGATTGGTGACTACGAGGCTACCCCTAAAACAACACAACTACATTATACGGATGCCCCATAACAAACCCGTTACAGATATCGTGTCATCTTTGAAAAAATTTTTTACTTCATAAATCAGAAAAAGTCCCATAGTATCTGGGACTTCGCCTGTTTTGTCTTGCTGTTTGAAAGATCTTTTAAAAAAAATTATATTTGTTACGCGCGTCCGGCCGCTTCTCCTGTTTTGTCACGCATTAACCATTACTTACTCGAAACAGTACACTTTTGTCACGCTCTTTCCATTCTGTGACAAAAGAGAGATTGAGGATGGTATCACCTCAATCTCTCTCTTTCATCTTTCATATGTTAAAATACACTCTTTTCATTTTCAAGACTTCCAAGTGTATATTCGCCCCATGAGTAATCCGCCATGTAACTGCCCGTAAACAGGTGCTGATACTTTTCGCGTTCTGTCATGTAATTGAAATAATCACACTCGACCATCTCCGGAATCACCCTTCTCTTGCCATTGGTATTTTCTACAATGTATCCAATGCCATACTCTTCAAGAGTCCTGTTCATTCTTGCAGCAGTCTGTCTGCAGCGCGCTTTTGACGCCTTGTTGGAAGGGTCATTTTCCCAGAGATACCCGACCATCTCATTGGCTTCCACGAAACCGCCTTGTCTGTCTACCAGAACTGCAAGCATCTCCTTTGCTTTCTTGCTCTGGAATATAACAGCCTTTCCATTCACAAACACATCAAAATGTCCGAAGGTTCTAATGGATACATTCTCAGGCTTTTGCATCTGTGTCTCTTCAATAAGATGTTCTTTTTCCTCTTCTGTATTAAATTCCCTTAAATCCTCAAACAGAATATATGCACGAAGAGTCTTGTCATAAGAATTCTTCTGAACCTTGACATGAACTTCCATGTCATGTTCATTGAAATAATTCTTGTTGAACTTGCATCTGTATTTCAGCTGCTCCTGAACCTTTCCTTTCCGATACATGTCAATCAGCCGTTCTCTATCCAGAAAATCCAGCCACGCCTGCACATCGCCATCGTCAACCAGATCCTCCTTCAGGATGGAATTCTTGAATTCTTCATAGGTAATCACTTCTTCCGAGGAAAGAAGCATTGCATTTCCGGCTTCATGCTCGATATATCCGGTTTCCAGATTTACAATCAGCAGCAATTCAACCTTGTTCAAAAAGTCAAAGGCTACCGATTCAATCAGTTTCAGTGCATCGGATGCCAGAAGATTCGTTGTGTCATTGATGGAAAATACAGCAGACTCCGGTTTTCCGTCTTCATCGAATATGGTATTATACTGACCGGAATACCATTTGATTTCATCATACTTTTCAATGGCAAATTCTACGGAACCATTTGGACTTCCATGTTCTATTGCCACAAATGCATCATAGAAGGAAGAATCATCAATGAACGGCACAATCTTCTGCTCGAATGCATATTCCGGAGAATGTCCGGATAGTTCATAGATACGATTTGACTTATCTCCGGCAGAAAGAATTTCAATCTTTCTTTCTTTTACCAGATATTCAAGGACTGTGACTTCTCCGGCGTTTGCAGCCAGTATCAGTTCTTTTTCCTTCCGGGCCATCTCCTCCTTGAGATGCTCAACTGCGCTGATATCTGTTACAACACAGTAGTAGATGCTTTTTCCATTTTCCTCTCCAAAATACGTTCCATGGACCTTTACTGTGTTTTTATGACCAGCTTTACTAATTGCCGTGCCGGTATAATGAATATGCATGTGATTCTTTTCCTGCGCATAGAACAGATCCAGAACCTCATGTTTCTTTACATCTGAAAATCCATAGATGATAGATCTTCCCTGTGCCTCTTCCGGTGTCGTTTCCATGAATTCATAGTATCCCCTGTTTGCTTCCACAAGGATGATATCATCTTTTTCAAAACGCCATTTGCAGACATAACCGGGCATGTTTTCTATGGTGAATTTATATTCCCGCTCCAGAAGAAGTTCTTTTTTCATGATATCTGTAACATCTTCCATCACGATTGTCCCGTATACATCGCCGCCTTTACTATCATCGATAAAACTGAGCTCCATATGATAACATATAATATCATCAAAATCTTCAGCCTCATTGTTGTAATCAAAGGTTACAGTCCTTTCACCGTTCTCATATGCCTTCATGACATTTTCCACATTCATGACATCCATGAATTCTTTTTTTCTGTCATCCGGCAGTTTTCTGTCCACCATGAGAAGCAGTTCATCAATGCTTCCGTCTGATTTCCCTGCTGCATCTATAAAGCTGTGACCAAAGACAATCTTATATGTCTTCTGGGTCAGATTCAGCGAAACAGAAATCGGATATTTCTTACTGATTGCATCATGAATCACGCCGTTCTGAATCGCTTCGATTTCATTGGCAATGTGTATATCTGTCGTATCCTCTACTGTCCCAAATACCCCTACGATTTCTTCATTTCCACCGATCAGCGGAATGATGGAGATCGTAATCCATCTCAGACCTTTTTCCGGAATATCCAGCATAAGCTCGACCTTATTATATATGTGCTGAATGAGAACTTCCGTATACGCGTTCAGAAGCTTCTGATATTCAAATTCCGGATGATATCCGATTCTCTGATGAATCTGCATGTACCAGTTTGGTTTCAGCTCATAGCCAAGCAGCTCGTTCAGTTCCTTCGAAGAATCCAGTTTTAATGTACCTGAATGAAATTCAAATGTTGCAATTCCGCTCTTTTTCATGTAGTCCAGCATCGCATTGGAATCCGCATAATCTGCCAGCATTCCTGTAATGTCTGTTACATTGGAATACGCCTTCATTGCGCCATCAAGCAGGACAGATGTCGTTGATTCCAGTACATGCTTGATGCTTCCGTCACTGGCAATCATTCGGTATTTCATCTGCTTGCTGCTCGGCTCTTTTTGAAGCGAATTTCTAAAAGCCATGTAATCTTCGCGGTCTTCCGGCACAATCATAAGGCCGTAATAATTTCCGAAATTCGAACGAATGGTTTCCTTCGAATATCCAAGCATTGAGCAAAAGTTTGAATTGATGTACTCAATAACCACCGGCGCAGAAAAAGATGCTTCATAATACCCATTCAGGTATCTGTCTGAAACGTTTCTTTCCTCAATACTAACATTCTTTTTCATTAACCCTCTCCCTCTTTCTTCTTCCTCACTTTAGCCATTATCTCCAAAAGAAAAATGATGATAAATAGCAATGTTATTATATCATTTAATAATATCCTGTACAATTCTTTTTTTAACGCAAAATTGCTTCAAAATCGTTCTTAATCAATGAAAATGGCAGGGATATCACCCTGCCACATGTTGTCATTCTTCTGTTTCAGACTCGTCTTTCGGCTCATATCCTATGAGAACCACTGCCGCAAGTGCAAACAGAACGAGCGCTGCCATTTTTCCATTTTTCATATCAAATTGCTATTTTACGATTGTGCAGACTGTATCTGAACCACATCCTGCAGCATTTCCTTCATCGGTATCAAGATGTACTTCTCTTTCGTGCTTTTCGCCGGATCTTACCAGTACATTATCAAATACCAGACCTCTTGGTCCTTCAATCTTAAGGCTTACAACATCTCCGTCCTTTACGCCTGCATCGATGGCCTGCTGCGGATTCAGATGTACATGTCTTAATGGAACGATAACGCCCTTTTCCAGTTCAACTTCACCGCATGGTCCGATGATCTTGCATCCTGGAGTTCCATCCAGCTTTCCTGATTCAGTTACAGGTGCCTTGATTCCGATGGTTCTTGCATCTGTCATGGAAAGTTCAACCTGTGTTTCCGGTCTGATTGGTCCTAATACTCTAACGCCTGAAAGAGTCTTCTTAGGGCCTACGATATCTACTTTTTCTTCAGCTGCGAACTGTCCAGGCTGGCCTAAATAGTTCTTAGGTGTCAGTTCATGTCCTTCTCCGAAAAGAGTTTCCAGATGCTCCTTGGACAGATGTAAGTGTTTGTTTGAAATACCAATTTTTACTTCGTATGCCATTTGTTTTCTCCTTTGTATATGTGATTATTCATTTAAATAACTGATATATGGAAGATTTCTGTATTTCTGGTTATAGTCAAGACCATAGCCAACGATAAACATATCTTCAACTTCAAAGCCAATATAGTCAGGGTCCAGATCGCATCTTCTTCCTGTTGGCTTGTTTAACAATGTACAGATCTTAAGAGATTTGGGTTTTCTGTTCCCCAGATACGTCTTCAGATAATTCAATGTGATGCCCGAATCAACAATATCCTCCACGATTATTACATTCTGGTCCTCAATTGTCAAGTCGAGGTCTTTATTAATTTTTACAATGCCGGATGATTTTGTGGAAGCTCCGTAACTGGAACATGACATGAAATCTATTTTTGTCTCCAGATCAATATTCATCATCACATCGCACATCCATGGCGCTGCGCCTCTGAGAATTCCAATCATGATTACGCTTTCTCCTGCAAAATCCCTGCTGATTTCTTCACCAATCTCCTTTGCTCTTGCTTTGATCTCCTCGTTGGAAATGAGGATTGTTCCAATTGTATCACTCACCAGCTGCTCCTCCTTTTTCATTTTCATCGATTGTATAGTCAACATCATCAACCGTGTTTTTATACTTTTTTGAAAGGTCGACGCTTTTATCTCCCATCCAGTACCGATCCAGCTCATCTCTCAGATAGTACAGAATCAGTACCCATGCCAGAATATCATCTACCCATCCCAGAACAGGGATGACTCCCGGCACCAGATCGATGGGCAGGAACAGGTATACGATTCCGGCTATGACCAGTGCCTTCTTATACCATTTGACGGTCTTATCCTTCATCATGAACAGGATGGCTCCGAATCTCTTTGCGAGAATTCTAAATCTGAAAAAACCCATCTCTAATCCTCCAGTATCCGGTCGAAACATTCAAGAAGCTGGTCCTGTCCCGTTCTTTTCAGCGCGGAACACATGATAATCCGGTCATCAGTTCCCATTCCAAGGGTTTTCCGGATCAGGGACTTGTTCTTGTTTATTTCATTTTTTGAAAGTTTGTCCGATTTCGTTGCCACAACCAGTCCGTCCAGTCCATACGCCTTCAGATATTCATACATCTGTACATCCTGGTTCGACGGAGCATGGCGGCTGTCTACAAGCTGAACAACCTGCACGAGGTTATCCCGCAGCTGAAAGAATTCTTCCATCATGGGACCCCATTTTTCCGATTCTGCTTTCGATATCTTTGCATATCCATAGCCCGGAAGATCCACAATCCTGAACTTCCCGTCAATGTTATAGAAATTGATGGTTCTCGTTTTCCCTGGATTTCCGGATACTCTCGCCAGATTTTTCCTTCCTGTGAGAAGGTTCAGCAGGGAACTCTTTCCTACATTAGACCTTCCTACAAAAGCAATCTCCTTGAGCGTCGGTTCAGGATACTGGCTTCTCTTTACAGCTACTGCTTCCAGATCCGCATGATTAATTTTCATAATATCATTCCTCTTTTACAAGCACCTGCGCAAGAGCATCCTTCACATGTGATAGAAGAACAAATTCAATCTCCTCTCTTACTTTTGCAGGTATTTCATCGATATCTGCCTTGTTGTCTGCAGGAAGCAGTACCTTGCGGATTCCTGCCCGGTGCGCTGCCAGCACCTTCTCCTTGATGCCGCCGACAGGAAGCACCTTCCCGCGCAATGTGATTTCTCCTGTCATGGCAATGTCTTTTCGTACCGGTGTATGCGTAAGGGTAGATATCATTGCCGTGCACATGGTAACGCCTGCAGAAGGTCCGTCCTTCGGAATTGCACCTTCCGGAATATGAATGTGGATATCCTTTGTCTTATAGAAATCCTCTTCCAGGCCAAGCTCATCGGAAATGGACCGGATGTAGCTCATGCCGGCTTTTGCAGATTCCTGCATGACATCTCCCATCATTCCGGTCAGAACAAACTTTCCGGATCCCGGAACGGCAACCGTTTCAATGAACAGGGTATCACCGCCCACGATGGTCCAAGCCAGTCCAGTTGTCACACCGATTTCCGTTTCACCCTTGATAATGTCAAATCTGTATTTTTTCTTTCCCAGAAGTCCTTCAACATTGGAACAGTTGATCTCCACACATTCCTCTTCACCGGAAACTTTTTTCCTTGCCACCTTTCTGCAGAGGTTTGCAATTTCTCTTTCCAGATTACGGACACCGGATTCTCTTGTATAGTAATTGATCAGTTCCCGGATTCCCTCATCAGTAAAGCGGATATCCTCTTCTCCCAGACCATGTTCCTTTGTTTTCTTTGGTACAAGATACTTCTCTGCAATTGCCAGTTTTTCCTCTTCCGTATATCCACTGATCTCCACAATCTCCATTCTGTCGAGCAGCGGTCTTGGAATGGTATCCAGCGTATTTGCCGTAGTAATGAACATGACTTTGGAAAGATCAAACGGAACCTCCAGATAATGGTCCGTGTAATCCTTATTCTGCTCCGGATCCAGTACTTCCAGAAGTGCGGATGCCGGATCCCCTTTATAATCTGCACCGATTTTATCCACTTCATCGAACAGGAATACCGGATTATTGGTTCCGGCTTCCTTAATGCCATTGATGACTCTTCCAGGGATTGCTCCGATGTATGTCCTTCTATGTCCCCTGATTTCCGCTTCATCACGGACGCCGCCAAGAGACATTCTGAAGAATTCGCGGTCAAGCGCTCTTGCGATGGACCTGGCAATGGAAGTCTTTCCGACTCCCGGAGGTCCTACAAGACAGAGAATCGGTCCCTTCAGGCTTTCCGTAAGTTTCATGACAGCGATGTATTCCAGGATTCTTTCCTTTACCTTCTCCAGTCCATAGTGATCTTCTTCGAGGATCTCCTCCGCACGCTTTAAGTCCACTTCAGAATCAGATGACTGATTCCATGGAAGCGCAAGGATTGTCTCTATATATGTTCTGGAAACGGTGCTTTCTGCGGACATCGGCTGCATCTTTGAAAATCTCTTGATTTCCTTTTCCACTTTTTCATGAATCTTTTCCTCAAGATGAAGGTCTTCCAGTTCCTTCAGCCACTTCACCTGTTCCGCTTCTACGTCCTCGTCGATTCCCAGTTCATCCTGGATGGCACGCATCTGTTCTCTCAGATAATATTCCTTCTGGCTCTGGTTCACCTGGCTCTTTACCTTTGCAGAAATATCCTGTTCTATTTTCATGATCTGGATTTCTCTAACAAGAATCTGGTTGATTTTCTGAAGTCTTTCATGGACATCCATCATTTCAAGAAGTTCCTGTTTCTCTTCCAGTTTGATTTTAAGATGTGAACATACTATATCTGCAAATACGGAAATGTCTTCAATTTCACTTACATTTCCCATCGCCTCGCCGCTGATCTTGCTGGTAAGCTCTGCATACTGCATGAATGTGTTTTCAATACTTCTCTTCAGTGCCAGCACTTCGGCTGTCTCTTCCGGCACAACCTCTGTCACTTCTTCCAGCGATACTGCAAGATATGGCTCTTCTGAGACAATTTCCAGTATTTCTGCACGTCTCTGCCCTTCAACCAGTACTCTGATGGTATCTCCCTGCAGCTTCAGCATCTGCTTGATTTTGCAGACAACGCCCATGCTGTAATAGTCATCCCGGCCCGGGACTTCCACTTCTTCATCCTTCTGCGTTGTCAGGAAAATCATCTGGTTGTTCACCATGGCATTTTCCAGCGCCTTGATTGATTTTTCTCTGCCAACGTCAAAATGAAGAACCATCTTTGGAAATATGTTTAATCCCCGAAGCGGAATCATAGGAAGAGACTGATTTTCTTCTGCTTCTTCCTTAAATTCTTCACCCTCAATTTCCAACGCCTCGTCTAACATCTCAAGTCCGTCTTCATTCTTTTTCTTATCGTCAGTCATATATTCCTCCACTAACTACCGGGCATCATCCGCATAAATGAGTTCCGGTTCCTTTTCTCCGGATATTGCGTCCTTTGTAATGATGCATTCTCTAATATCATCTCTGGACGGAATGTCGTACATGACATCCGTCATCACCTTTTCAATAATGCTTCTCAGCCCTCTTGCTCCCGTCTTTCTTTCAATCGCCTTCTGTGCAATGGCAAGAACCGCATCCTCTTCTATGTCCAGAGTGACACCGTCCATTTCAAACAGTTTTCTATACTGTTTTACCAGAGCGTTTTTAGGCTCTGTCAGAATTCTCATAAGAGCATCTTCATTCAGCTCGTCTAAAGTTGCGATGGCCGGCAGCCTTCCGATGAATTCCGGAATCAGGCCGAATTTCAGCAGATCTTCCGGCTGAACTTTCTGCAGGATATGGGAAGTATCCGCTTTTTCCATGGCCATGTCCGAGTTGAAGCCTATGGTCTTCTCCCCGATTCTTCTCTGTATGATCTTATCCAGTCCATCAAATGCACCGCCGCAGATAAACAATACATTGGTAGTATCAAACTGTATGAATTCCTGCTGCGGGTGTTTTCTTCCGCCCTGTGGCGGAACATTTGCGACTGTTCCTTCCAGAATCTTCAGCAATGCCTGCTGCACACCTTCGCCGCTGACATCGCGGGTGATTGAAACATTTTCGGATTTCTTCGAAATCTTATCGATTTCATCCACATAGATGATTCCCTTCTGCGCTCTTTCCACATCAAAATCTGCTGCCTGAAGGAGCTTCAGAAGAATGTTCTCCACGTCTTCTCCTACGTATCCGGCTTCTGTCAGTGCTGTAGCATCTGCAATGGCAAACGGAACATTCAATATCTTTGCCAATGTCTGTGCAAGAAGCGTTTTTCCGGATCCGGTTGGTCCTATGAGTATGATGTTTGATTTCTGTATCTCAACATCATTGTCGTCACCCTTTTCCTCATAGGCTTTAATTCTTTTATAATGATTATATACTGCAACCGCCAGAATCTTTTTTGCCTCTTCCTGGTCGATTACATATTCATCCAGAGCCTCTGTAATCTCTCTTGGCTTTGGAAGTTTATCTGCATCAAATTCTCCTGACGCTTCCGCTTCCTTGCGAAGACCTTCCGCAATGATGTCTGAGCATAGTTCCACACATTCATCACAGATATATACATCAGGACCTGCTATCAGGCGTCTCACCTGATTCTGAGGCTTTCCGCAGAACGAACATTTCAGCTGTCCGTTTTCATCATACTTGTCCATTCAAAGCCTCCTATCTTTTTTCTATTACCTTGTCTATGAGACCATATGCACATGCCTCTTCCGCACTCATGTATTTGTCTCTGTCTGTATCTCTCACAATTTCATCCATTGACCTTCCGGTATTCCTGCTTAAAACACCATTCAGTTTTTCTTTGATCTTGAGGATGTGCTCCGCCTGAATCCCGATATCTGACGCCTGACCCTGTGCACCGCCCAGCGGCTGATGAATCATGATTTCTGCATTTGGCAAGGCAAATCTTTTTCCTTCTGCACCAGATGACAGAAGGAATGCTCCCATGCTTGCTGCCATTCCTACGCAGATGGTAGATACATCGGGACGAATATACTGCATGGTGTCATAGATGGCCATTCCTGCTGTAACAGAACCGCCCGGTGAATTGATATAGATCATGATATCCTTTTCAGGATCTTCTGCCTCCAGGAATAGAAGCTGTGCAACCACAAGACTTGCCACATGGTCGTCTATTTCCTCTCCCAGAAAAATGATTCTGTCCTTTAACAGTCTTGAATAGATATCATATGTTCTTTCTCCTGCTGAAGTCTGCTCAACAACATAAGGTATCATTGCCATGACACTTCTCCTCTCTTTTAATGACGATTAGCCGGCCGGGAAATCCGGCCGGCCATATGATTCAAGCGTTATGCTCAGTTATTTGATAACTGCGCTCTTGTAGATCAGATCGATTGCCTTCTTCATTCTGATATCTCCAGCCATGAATTCAAGGTTTTCTGCTCCAAGCATTCCCTTCACCTGATCCACTTCCATTGAATACTGATCTGCAATTCTTTCAATTTCTTCGCTGATTTCATCGGAAGTAACTTCAATGCCTTCTTCCTTTGCAATGGCAGTGATGAGCATTCTTGTCTTCAGCTTTTTAAATGCTTCCGGCTTGATTTCTTCCTGGAAATCTTCCTTGCTCTTTCCGAGATAATCCAGATACTGATCCAGTGACATGCCCTGTGCTCTCAGCTGCTGGTCAAATTCTCCCATCATGCTTTCGGATTCTGACTTGAGCATTCCGTCAGGAATATCGATATCTGTTGCTTCATAGATCTTTTCGATGATCTTGTTCTTCATATCGTTTTCTGCTTCTGTTTCCTTGCTCTTAATCAGCTCTTCCTTCTTCTGTGCTCTCAGTTCTTCCAATGTATCACATTCACTTACGTCTTTTACGAATTCATCGTCAAGTTCCGGAACTTCCGTTTCCTTGATTTCATGGATTAAGCATTTGAAGATTGCTTCCTTGCCTGCAAGATCATCTGCATGATATTCTTCCGGGAATGTAACCTTGACTTCCACAGGTTCTCCGGCCTTTGCACCGATTAACTGTTCCTCAAATCCAGGAATGAATGTGCCTGAACCGATCTTTAATGGATATCTTTCCGCTGTGCCGCCTTCAAAATTAACACCGTCAACAGAACCTTCATAATCCACCAGTACCATGTCATCATTCTGAACCGGTCTGTCTACAAGAACCATTCTTGAATTTCTTCTGCGCAGTGATTCAATTTCTTCATCGATATCTTCTTCTGTAACTTCAGCTTCAATCTTCTCTATTTCAACACCCTTGTAATCCTGTACGTTTACTTCTGGATATACTTCAACTGACATTTCAATTGTAAGGCCTTCGCCCTTCTTCGGGTCATAAGGTTCAACTTCCGGATAGCTTACTACATCAAGATCCAGTTCATCTAAAGCCTGAACATATCCGTCCTGAAGAAGTTCATTGATTGCATCTTCAAAGAAAACACCTTCGCCGTAGTATCTTTCAATGATGCTCTTTGGAGCCTTGCCTTTTCTGAATCCGTCTACTGCGAATTTTCCCTTTGACTGATTATATGCCTTTACCTGAGCTGCTTCAAATTCTTCTGCTGTGAATTCAATTGAGAATTTCACAACATTCTTTTCCTTTGAAATTAATGTTGATTTCATTTTGATATATATCCTCCTAAAATTGTTAACTTGTATATTATGCCTAAGCATAGAGCACATAATATTATACCTTTTTACGCTCCATTTTGCAAGCAAATATCAAAAAGGATGCAAGAAACCTGCACCCTTTTTACAGAGATTCATTGATTGTCTTTTTCTTCCTTTTTTTCATTTCATACATGGCCCGGTCTGCTCTCGAAAGGACTTCTGCCACATCTGCTTTTTCACATCCGCAGACGCTGACTGTTCCCATGCTGAAGCCCAGCTCCGATTTTTCTTTCAGCGCCTCTCTGATTTTTTCTGCATCCTCCGGCTGCATTCCGGTAATGATGAATTCATCCCCTCCATATCTGGCAAGGAATGGATTTTTCGCATATTTTTCGCATTCTGTTTTCAGACTCCTGGCAAATTCCGCAAGATGTCTGTCACCAGCCAGATGCCCCTGTGTATCATTGATGCTCTTAAAGTCATCCAGGTCTATCATGGATACCACCAGTTTTTCTTCATCACCGAGTGCCTCCACCTGTTTTTCAAGGTGTTTCATGAGTTCCTTCCTCGAACTTAGCCCTGTAAGCGCATCAGAAGCGAGTTTCTTCCGGAGAACATGGACACGCACTGCCAGTATCACCATGGCTGCTGCCGTTATGAAATTGGTAAAAAATAAAATACTGTTCATAGCCGTCTCCTCAACTACGAACAGTATACCATATCCGGTTACATTTTTGTAATTTTTGTTCTAAAATTGTCATTATATTTTACCGCAGTCTTCCTCTGCTGCCAGGAATATGGCAAACAAAGCTGCAAGGATGCATATATGCGCTGCTGCTGCACCATTAAACCGCGGAAAGGCAAAAGCCGCACTCTGGCTCAGAAGTCCGGCAGTGAGAATCACCATGGATGCCTTCAGAAGCCTCATTTCCCTAAGAGCTCCCTTCGTCCGGATCATGAGGATGCCAAGCTGCACTACCACTGCAAGAGCGAAGACTGCAAATACTGCTATCATGTTGTGGCCGGTCACAAGCCTTGCCCCTGCGGCTGCCAGATACATGACCGCCGTCACTCCAATCAGAATCGCTCTGTGTCTGCTGCTCATTCTCTCACCCTTGAAGATTTCATGAACAAGCACATAAAAGCAACATACTGCAAGGAACATGAGAAGATAGAGTGCTGCCCAGAAGGCTTTAAGGCCCATGTCACTCATGACGAAAGCATGTGCGAACGCACCTGCAAATGCCGCAAGCATGAGAATGACAAATGTCATGCTCCATAATCTCTGTCTCTTACCGTTCTTGAACTTTTCTCCTCTGAGAATAATGATGAACGGAATGCATATGATTCCTATCGGAAGGTCGCTGAGCGCCTTTGCAAATTCTGCTCCTGATTCTATCAGTTCCATTTTTCCATCTCCATATTACTGCATATTAATATTAGCATAGTGAAAGAAAAAAGCAACCCTCAGGATGTGCTTCTGTACAGCTCCCAACGCATCTCCTTCACATAATACCGGATGACATAATCAATCAGTACACCATTCACCTCCGATGTACATGCATAGACGATGGTATGAAGGCCAAGCGGCGTCTCATTTTCCACTCGCCTGATCTGGTCTACGGTTACGGTCTGCACGTCGCCATTATTGTATGTGATTTTGAACTTCCGCGGAGCAGGCTGCTTCCCTCTGTAGAAGACACATACAACATCAATTTCCTTATGTAGTATCATAATCCTTCAATCCTATGATATCTGCAGTGCGGATTACGGTCCCATCTTCCATGCGGATGCAGCCTTCTTCCCTTCTAATCCTTTTCACATTGCCCACAATGCGGACAATCTCTCCTCCGCTCTTCCGTTCATCCTCTTTAAAATACTCTATTTCCACTTGCATCCCCTCTGCCATGCATCCATCCATCAGCTCCAGCATGTCATCGGCCACATCAGGCCTTCTGGATGTGATTCTCTTCTCCCCATCTATGACATCACCAAAGCCTGTAAGGGCTACAAAGGGCGCAAACTGTGCCGCTCTGTCATGCGCTGACATATGCCTTCTTGTCCTTGATACATGATGCGGCATGCATATGATGTCATCATAGTTTTTCATGCCTTGTGACCTCCTATCTGCCTGTTTCTCTCCATTGCAGTTGCGCCTTTCTGAAGGCTCATTCCCTTTACAACTGCATTCTTCCCAAACTTTCTCTTGATGTCTGACACTGCCTCTGTCACGTTCCTCTCCTTTTTCATCTCCTTCTCATGATGCGCTTTTTCTTCTTCACGCTTTTCATAGTCTATGAACATGCTGAGCTGTTCAGGTGCATCTTCCTCTTTCATTCCTTCAGGACATACATCTGCCGCCTCGATTGTGATCCTCCTTATGAGAAGCTTTTCATCTGTCACCTCACGAAATATATTCATGGCAGCATCTGTAATCTGTGATTCAGATGACGTCCTTTTCATCAGATTAAAGGAGCCATGGGCGTGTACAGGCACCTCTCTTCCAAGATGGTCCTGCTGCGTCCTTCCTGTGTAGCCCCTCTTCAGATTATATCTGTCATAGCCTATGGCAAGAACAATCTGTCCGGTGACAAGTCTCTTCTCGAAGAGATCAAGGGCAAGCTGGCTGGCCATCTCCCTTATGACTATCTCAGCCCTCCTGTATTCATACCCTTCGGGAAGCACCTGACCGCTGCTCAGACTCCTGTTTTTGGGCCTATACCCCTTGATATCCGCCATGGTGCATGGCTCCCAGCCCCATGCGTGGTCTATGAGAAGCTCTGCATTTACCCCGAACAGTCTGTAGAGCAGATCCTCATTCAGAAAATCATTCTTTTTGCCAACAGAGCATCTTGCAACATCTCCCATGGTATACATTCCATGGCTGTAGAGCTTCCTTGCGGTCCCTCTGCCGATTCTCCAGATATCCGTGATGGGCTGATGATTCCACAGCAGCCTTCTATATGACATTTCATCCAGACTCGCCATTCTCACTCCATCTGCATCCGGCTCCATATGCTTTGCAACGATGTCCATGGCAACCTTGCATAAATAGAGGTTGCTTCCTATACCTGCAGTTGCAGTGATTCCGGTCTCGCGCAGAACCTCCTTGATGAGCATGAGGGTGAATTCAGACGCCGTAAGGCCGTAGGTCTTGAGATAGGGTCCGGCATCGATGAATACCTCATCGATGGAATATACATGGATATCCTCCGGCGCCACATATCTCAGATATATGCTATATATGCGTGCACTGTATTCCATGTATTTTGCCATTCTCGGCATGGCAGTAATGAAGTCTGCCGCAAGAGATGGATCCTTTTTCAGCGCATCATCAAATACAGAAGAGCCTGTGAATCTGTGATGCGGAGCCTGATTCTTTCTCACATCATTTATCTCATTAACCTTCTCATTCACCTCAAAGAGCCTGGGCCTTCCCGGCACTCCTCTTGCTTTAAGAGGAGGCGATACTGCAAGGCAGATGGTTTTATCCGTCCGGCTCTCATCAGCGACGACCAGGTTCGTATTTAAAGGGTCAAGCCCTCTTTCTGCACATTCAACCGATGCATAGAAGGATTTCAGGTCTATTGCGACATATATATTTTCCATTTTTTCCATCCTCCTTTTCACAGTATATCACTTGCTTTTTTCTTTTTCAATTGTTTGTTCTGAATTTATGTTCTGTTTTTATCCCGTAAAAAAGAAGCCCCTCGAAAAAGGCGCTTCTTCCATATGCTAGAATACAAGAGAATCCAGTTCCTCCGTAAGATCAAGGATATGCTGCTTATAGCATGCGATGGACTTCTGCCCTGCCTCTGTATCACTCTCTCTTCTGATTGCTCTTCTCATGAGCCTTGTATATCCCACAAGCTGTGCTTTCTTTTCAACTTCTGCAAGCCTTGCTTCATCCTCTGTATCCAGATACATCTTCAGTGACTTGTTCCAGATGTCAAGCGCTGTCTCATGAGTGATTCCAAGGAACCCCTCTATGATGCTGTGATCAAGCTCCGAGAATCCAAGATATGCATTGTACATTGAGCCCAGTTCAAATACAGGATTTCCCTGGCACAAGGTATCCATGTCGATGAGCATCTCTTCGCCGTTCTGAATCATGATATTCTTGATGTGATAGTCTCCATGCATCATATGATGGTCAACAGGGACTGCCTCCATCAGAGAAACCAGCTTTGAAGATGTTTCCTCCGGAAGATACGGAACCAGGAATTTTGCCCATCCGATTGCAACATCTCTCATGTCCGGCATGTCTTCCGGCCTTACAACCGTTGAATGAATCTTCTTTAGAAGGTTTACATATATGCCGACATAATCATCCAGATGCTCCGGATCTCCCTTGATGAGTTTTGCAAGCGACGTTGCCTCAAGCAGCTCAAATACAGAGCCGTATGTATCTCCGACCTTTACGACATCATATGGGATGGCAGTAGGTATTCCAAGGACAAATGCCCTTCTTGCCAGTTCACGTTCCCTATGGATGTCATCCAATGCATCTGCATCAAAATATACTTTTACAATCGTATCCGGGTCAAGCCGGTATACTTCACCGTTTCCTCCTTTTCCAATCACTTCGCAGCCCTCCACAGAAAGTTTTCTGTAAGCCTTTTCGATTGGAATCATTTCCGTAAATCCTGTCATGTCAAGGATCTCATATACATCAACAGAGGCCCCGATCAGTTTAAGCGTAGAATCATCTTTTCTAAGGCGGAGCAATACTCTAAGACCTGCACTTGAAATGTATTCCAGCGCCTCTACATCCAGTATCAGTTCCTCATATTCAAATTTCTTCAGTTCTTCACCGATTGCAGCTTCAACATCTGCCGCATTTCCCGAATCAATTCTTCCTTCCAGGAAGACATATAATACTTTTCCGATTAATTCTGCTTTTTTCATGCTTTTTCCTGCTCCTTATCGTGAAACACCTTGTCGATCAGTTCCATATATTCAACATATGCATAGTGATCTGACAATTCCTGTACGTGTGATGCTACGCACTCATAGTACCAGCACTGCATCTTTGGATTCTTCTGATGAAATTTCTCCCACATGCTCTCTCCGCTGCGCATGTATTCCTGGTAAAAGGACCGCATGTTTGACAGTTTGTCTGAAAGCCACATGATTTTTACACCGATGTCCTTTGTGTTTTCCAGCATCAGAAGAGATTCTTCCTTTCTCTGCATCCATGTCTCCGATGCGGGACGGTCCAGCAGCTTATCCTCCGTTTCACTCTGTACAAGCGCTGCTACTCTTGCCCCAAATCTTTCCTTTATGACTCTTGGATCAACATTGCAGTCTTCCACCGTATCATGCAGAAGTCCTGCAATGATTACCTCCTCATCGGTTGTCATGCTTCCTATGATGGCTGCAACCTCCATAGGATGGACAATATATGGAATGCCGGAAAGCTTTCTCATCTGCCCTTGATGGGCTTCTGCTGCAAATGTGATTGCCTCATTTAATTTTTCACTCATATTCTGTTCCTGTTCCGATGTATTGACAAAAACAGTGCACCTTCTGGCGCACTGCAATATCAGTCAGAATTTCTTGACGATCTCAAGTATGTTCTGTCCATCTTCATATCTATACTGCAACTCATCCATGGTCTGCTTTACCATGTAGATGCCGAGACCTCCGATTTTTCTTTCTTCTGCAGACAGCGAAACATCCGGATCCTTTCTGCTCAAAGGATCAAATTTCACGCCATAATCTGTGAATCTGAACATGACGCCTTCATCCACCCGATCAATGGCAAGCCTCATCATACCTGTGTCTCCTTCATATGCATAGTGTGCAATGTTGACAAATAATTCTTCGATTGCAACGGAAGTCTGCATCATAACCCGCATCGGACATCCCAGATTTTCCATCTCTGATTCAACAAATTCCATAACAGAAGCCAGATTGTCAAGAGTTGCCATGAATTCCTTTTCTACCAACACGCTCTCCTTTTCCTGATGAAATATCACCCGATATCAGTTCTATTTGATTGTAAGAATTTCTGAGAATCCAGTGATTTCAAATACTTCCATGATGTCTTCACATACGTTTTCAATCACCATTTCTCCCTGCTTGTTCATGATTTTCTGAGTGGAAAGAAGAACTCTCAATCCTGCAGATGAAATATATTCAAGATTTCCAAAATCCAGTGTCAGCGCTTCTACACCTTCGATGGATGCACTGATTTCACTTTCCAGTTCAGGTGCTGTCGTTGTATCAAGTCTTCCTTCCAGTGCAAGGCAAAGATTCTTGTCGTTCTGTGTCTTCGTAATATTCATTCACTATTCTCCTTTATCGTAAAATACATAAAAAACAAATTCAGTTATCATATCAATTATATCTCTTTCAATATGAACTCGCAAGGGATACTTTTGCATCTGACGAAATCAGATGCACAGGTTTCTTTCCTTACACATTTTCCCTCTTATATCACATGCTTCATGCCAAATAAAAGAAAACTCCTGAAGGTTTCCCTTCAGGAGTCTTGATTTACTTTTCAACTATTTCTTGATATAGTTTTCTTCAATCTTGATAGTTTCCTCATCCTTCTTGAACTTCGTATTCTTTACAACCAGTCCAGTCAGTGCGAATAATGCAAGTGCATTTGGAATTACCATCAGGTTATTGAACATATCGGAAAGTTCCCAAACAAGATCGTTGGAAGTTACTGTTCCAAGGAATACGAAGATGATTGCGATGACAGCAAATACCTTTACGCCCTTTTCACCGAACATGTAACGCATGTTGATCTTACCGAACAGGTTCCATGAAATGATTGTTGAGAATGCGAAGAATAACAGGCATACTGCAACGAACATTGCACCGAACTTTTCGCCGAATACTGTACCAAATGCTGTCTGTGCAAGATTAGTCTTGTCAATGCCTTCAGGAATAACACCTTCTGCAAGGATGCCGCCCTTTGTATATAATGCGATGATTACTACAAGGGAATTCAGTGTAAGTACTACGAATGTATCGATGAATACACCGATGAATGCTACGATACCCTGATCGTGTGTGTGCTTAACCTGTGCAAGTGCATGTGCATGTGGAGTTGATCCCATGCCGGCTTCGTTTGAGAACAGACCTCTCTTTGCACCCTGTGAAACTGCAACCTTGATTGCTGTACCGAAAGTACCGCCAATGATAGCCTGTGGACAGAATGCATACTTGAAGATCAGACCGATTGCTGCAGGAAGTGCAGTAATCTTTAAGATCAGTACAAGGATTGCACCAAGCAGGAAGAATGCTGCCATGATTGGAACAAGTTTTTCTGTTACTGCTGCCAGTCTGTCTACGCCACCAAAGAAGATGAAGAAGCAAAGAACTGCAAGAATAGCACCCATGATCCATGAAGGAACGCCAAATGCTGTCTCCATTGTGGAACCGATGGAGTTGGACTGTACCATTGCGCCCATGAAACCAAGAGCTAATGTGATTGCTACTGCAAAGAATCCTGCTAAGAACTTACCAAAACCGCCTTTGAATGCTCTTCTGATATAGTAAACAGGACCACCCTTGATTGTTCCGTCTTCTTCGACTTCACGAGTTGCAAGTGCGCAGGTTGCTTCAGCGTAGATTGTACCCATTCCGAAGAATGCGATGATCCACATCCAGAAGATTGCTCCAGGACCACCGGTTAAGATTGCTCCTGATGCACCAACGATGTTACCTGTACCTACCTGGCCAGCGATAGCAGTTGTAAGTGCCTGGAATGATGACATTCCGCCGCCCTGCTTACCACCTTTCAGGCTTAAACCGCCAAATACAGCTTTCATACCTTCGCCAAAGCAGCGAACCTGTACGAATTTTGTTTTAATTGAATACCATAAACCAACAGCAATTAAAAGTCCTACTAAGATATAGTTGGACAGATATGTGTTGAAGTTTACTACGATTGGCAGTAATACTGCCTCAACTGACTGCATAATGAACTCCTTTCTGAATTAGTATCAGCTTTACTAATATGTATATAAATAAATATCATTGACGCTTAATTATACCATATTCATTATATCATTACTACTATTTTTGAATTACATTACAAAGTTTTAATTTTGCGATAATTTGTGACAATTTACAGAATCTCCTCCAGCTTTTGTGACGTCTGCTCGTAATCCACAAACTGAATCCCCTGGATGCCCATCTGCTTTGCCGCTTCAACATTCACCTTTTTATCATCAATGAATACACATTCCCGGGCAGTCAGTCCATACTCCTTCAGAAGGCAACAGTAGATGTCCGGCTCCGGCTTTATGCACCTGACATTGCAGGAAAAGATCCCTCCATCCATCTTCTCTGTAAAAGACAGCTGTTCTTTTGCCTGTTTCAGCAGATGATGCGACCAGTTTGACAGATAATACACCTGATATCCTCTTTCATGCAGACTCCGGATCCATTCTTCTGTACGGGAAAAAGGACGCATTGCAGTGCCCAGGCGGTCCCAGGCAAGCTGTATTTCCTGCGCATAATCCGGCTGGACCGAAACAAATGCCTCCATCAGTTTTTCGTCGCTCCAGGCACCGCGGTCCACTTCATTCCATATCCCATGCCCGAAAAATGCATCGTGGACTGCCTGAACTTTTTTCTCATCTCCATCAAACAGACCGCCAAAATATGCTTTCCAGTCATATGTCATGAGAACTCTCCCGATATCAAATATGATTGCGCGAATCATGAAAATCTCCTCCTTCCCTGATTTCTTCAATTATAGTGCAAAGAAAACAAATCTGCCAGAAAAAGCCCCGGCTTTTCCTGACAGATAATATAATACATCATATTCTGCTATTCGATTCTTCTTGCAACAAGGCCCATGAATGCAAACATCAATGAAAGCATGGCAATTACAGCAATGAGAATGCCCTTATCTCCGGTTTTCGGTGTATCGCCGTCATCGGTTACTTCTTCGCTTTCGATAATCTCTTCATCTTCGGAATCCTCCGTATTCACAGTTTCATCCGCACCTTCTTCAGGATCAGGGATAAACTTCCATGCTCCGGTGATTGTTGTATCTTCATGGATCACAAAGTCATCCTTGTCCCATGGCGTGAATTCCCATGCTCCCCTGACCTTCTTTCCATTCTTATCGAGGGCGTAGTCCTGGGCTGTTGAAAGATTGTCTTCTACTGCAACATCCGAACCGTATGGATATGTCTCCTCCTTTGGCGTTACCGAATCCTCGGGAATGCCCCACTCTGAATCAGGATTTACAACATATGTAACCTTCAGAGGTTCCGGCGTAAACTTCCATGCTCCGGTGATTGTTGTATCTTCATGGATCACAAAGTCATCCTTGTCCCATGGCGTGAATTTCCATGCTCCCCTGACCTTCTTTCCATTCTTATCAAGGGCGTAGTCCTGGGCTGTTGCAAGATTATCTTCTACTGTAACATCCGAACCGTATGGATATGACTCCTCCTTTGGCGTTACCGAATCCTCGGGAATGCCCCACTCAGAATCAGGATTTACAACATATGTGACCTTACGGGTCTCCATTTTGTACTGCGCTGTAAATGTAATCTCATGTGTCGGTACTACAGAAGCAATCTGCTCGTTGGAAAGCAGCGTGCCTTTTGCAGCCGTTGTTCCATCCTTAAAGGTCACGTCATCATCACAGATCCAGCCGGTATGAACATAGTTCTGGTCGGGAGTAACGCTGCTTCCGGTGGTCATGTTGTTATCCGCAAATTTCCTGAAGGTTTCCTGCGCCTTTCCTGTCAGTGTACCGTGGTCGCCCTGGTTATAGAAAACATCAAATGTCGTAAATGTAACTGTAGGCGAAGCTGGCTCGATTGCCTCAATGGTGTCACCATCTTTGTTCTCGTATTCTATTTCACAGTCCCCGTTCGTTTTTCCTGTTTTGATTGTTTCGCCAAAGCTTTCCGTGACATCAGCCTTTATCAGGAAACGGAATCTGTTTTTTGCAAATGCCGAATCAGAAAGATCTATTACTGCCTTCAGCTTGTTGCCGTTCTTAGTGATTTCCACCAGATTATCGTCGACTTTCTGCCAGGTTGCGCCGTCATCCGCCGAATACTCTACCGCCGATGACCTATAATCAAGGCCGTCTGCCAGAACGTCCGTTATGGTCAGCTGAACCGGAAGAATTGCCTCTTTTATTTTTTTCATTTTTTCTGCTACACGCGAAGCTTCATTGTAGTAGACAATATTGTCCATATCATACTCAATTTCACCGGCTGAAGGCGGAGTGGTACACGTAACCTTGCCCGTATTCGGATCGGTGAGTGTCAGATAGTATTTCGGCGCAAGGAATGCCAATCCTTCCACACAAAGATGGACATTCAGGTATCCTAGCGACGCAGCGTTGTTTGTTGTGCTGAAGTTTTTCTCATCCCAATATTTTAATCTTGCGTTATATGCAGTGTTGGCGTTGCAGTTGTCATAGTACATGACAATGTCGTTACTGTTAAACTTTGGCGCAACCAGATAAAGAATATTCATATCCTTCAGCTTTTCGGCGTACGCTCTCCTTTTTACATACTGCTCGTCCGTAAGCCTCATTCTAAGTTTTTCATTAAAAATTGCATCCTTTGAACCTGCAGAAAGGCCTGTGGACATTGCTCCGTCCAGAATCATGACAAGATAGTCGTAGTCGCCTTTGTCAAGATAGGACATTAATAAGTCCAGACACTCCTGCGTTATGACATGCATTCCAGTCGTGGTATTTAATGTATAGATATCAGCCTCTGAAATAGGTGTTCCTCTTTTGAAATGTTTCAGTTCCTTGATAACCGTCGTATCACGGTCATACTGTTTTGCAGCTGCATAGTAATCCACATCCGCATATGGAATCACAGAATTGATTCCGTTAACAATCGTAGATTGTTTTAACTGATGCGCGCTGCAATATGACCCCTGGTAAATCAGAACTTTCGGCGGAGCAAGACACTGTGTCTGAATGTCAATTGCAACCGAAGCTTCGTTGTTTTCAAGTCTGGCTTCTTTTGTCCCGAAGGTTGCCGGCGGATTATCTCCTCCAGCATCTGCGAAAGCTCCTACCGGGCAGAAAACAAAAGCCATGATCAAACTCAATATGATACATGCAATCCTTCTACTCATATGTCATTGTCCCCTTTCATATGAATTCAACATCAAAATATACAGCCAAGCCCGCTGTATGCATCCTTAAACTGTCTTCGCATGCTTGTGTCATGCGAATCCCTCCATGCCTCCTGTAACCATTGGCATTTTCGGGATGATTCCTCTACAGCAAACATTCTAACATAAAAGACAGAATATTTTTAGTTTTTTTCGCAAGTTTTCTCAAAACAGGCTTTTCTTTTCGTATGATTCAGGTATTAGCTGCACGAACTTACTACTCCTTTCCTGTAAATCTAGCATCATCCAATGGTCTGCCGTCAGCACCCGCCAATCAATCGAATGATCGGAGATGGCAAAAGCACCATCCCGGAATGAACCAGGCTGGTGCTTTTGTAATTCGTATCAGAAGGACAATTCACGGCGAATCCGCCGGTGAAAAAAGCAGGTGTCTGTCCAATACACATTTGGTGGAGCATAGGGGGCTCGAACCCCTGACCTCTTGACTGCCAGTCAAACGCGCTCCCAGCTGCGCCAATGCCCCATGTCAGATCTTCCGTCCATCCGCTACCCAAGTTTATCACTTTTCTTTAAATTAGTGTAACATAAATACAACGCATTTGCACTAACCAATTTATCTGAATTCCCGGCAGCGAAAAAAGAGTTAATTTCCACAGGTCTGACTGTCACTGCATTATCATCAGGCAGCAGGCTGCCAGGAAACAGTTCCAGATAATCTGCGGTTTTAAGTTAACTGTTTATTTTGCTTTGCTTCTTCCTTAAAAAGCTCACGCATCACACTGATCTGACGCTGATTCAAATCAGAAATCTCAACGTTTTTTCGTCCATGATACGCTGGATGCATTTGCTGGCTGAAAGCGTATGGTGAGAATAATACAGTGCTCTCAGTTCTTCTCCGCTAATCATCTTATATATCTGACTGCTCGGTGTATCGTAGATGCATTGCCAATAACGATATATGTAGCCGATCCAGAACAGTTCTTCAGGTAAGTATTTTTTCTGCCCGTAATGGCTTTCTCCATATTCTTCTTCCATCAGCTGGATCATCCCTCTTATGCTGACTGCGCTTTGCATAATAGAACTGTCATCAAACTGCTCTGCCAGTTTTGCGTCCCTGTACGTGGTCTATATATGCATGAGTGAGCTTTTACGGAAATCCGCTTAAATTAAAAGGCTCCAGGGTTTTAACCTGAAGCCATGAATTGTGGTGGAGATGAAGGGAACCGAAGCGCCCACAAATCCCGAAATTTCAATGCTTCCGGGCATCTCCACCCTCAATTCTGCCAGTTTCCTGCCAATTGTGTACCGTCCGGCTCATCATGATAGTGGATACCCACCTCACTCCGGAACGACAATATCGCCTTTTACAAAATGTCATCGGTTTAGACTATTCTCATATTTATCCGAATTCAATAGTTTTGTCGACTTAATTCCGATTGCGTTTGTTTTTATGTTGATTTTCAGACGTAAAACCTATATCATATGCTCTCCATATATCTGTCAAGCTTTTCTACCGCATCGTCATTCATTCTGTCGAACACATCTGCATACGTATCAAGAGTAACATGTATGTCTGTGTGTCCCATCCATTTCTTCAGGACCACCGGCTGAACTCCTGATTCTATGCAGCGTGTTGCAAAGGTATGCCTTAAGGCATGCTGTCCGTTAAAAGGAACCTCTGCCTTTTCACAGATCCTTTTAAAAAAGGAGTTTACCTGAGATGTCTCTACGATGCTTTTCTTATTGTAATCATAAAAGATAAGCTTTTCCGGATTTCTCTTCATCTCACTTACTGCAGCCTTTAGAACCTCTTCCGCCTTCTTGTTCATCGGAATAGTTCTCCTGCCTGCATAGGTCTTGGTTCCGTCCTTGATGAAGTTTCTGTAGTCCAGACCTCTGGAAACAGTTCTGCTGACATGAATAAGCTTCTTCTTGAAATCAATATCCTCACATCTTAATGCGTTGATTTCACCCATACGCATTCCGGTATACAGTTCTATAAGCAGCTGATGCTTGTATGAATTTCTTCCAAATGGAACCTTGTGGTTT
>JAZRWY010000042.1:0-2254 GCA_045599945.1 Anaerovoracaceae bacterium
AGGCGTCCGGCTCAAAGAAAAGCTCCAAACCTAATATATAGACTACCATAATTCAGATGAAATTGGTAGTATGAAGGCCATATTTATATATGGTCTATTTGGCTTGCGTAAAAACAAATAAATATCTGGCAAAAAAGAAAACCGCATACTAGATGGAGTTTAATCCAATGGTATGCGATAAAGCTACTTCTTTATATGTCGCTAACTTAATGACATTGTCCTTCGGGAGTTCTTTTTTGTCACACAATTGGAACAATTAAGGAACACAGAGCAATTTATCTTTACTTTGGGTTTTAGAATAACAGAAAAGAGGAATAGGATGAAGACAGAGGCGAGAGCCTCTGTTCTTTTGTAGAAGTATGGAAAATATTGGGAAATATAATTGACAAATTATGGAAATTGTGTATAATGAAAGAAAACGCCAAAGGGGGAAAAGAAAATGGCAAATGAAAACAGAGAATTCAGATTTGAAATCACAGAGGCGCTTGCCGTGCTTGGAGAGCACGGCAGCGGCTGGAACAGAGAACTCAACATGGTGAGGTGGAACGACCTTCCGCCGAAATATGATCTGCGTGACTGGAATGGAGATCATACAAAGTGCGGCAAAGGAATCACACTGAGTGAGGACGAGATGAAGCGTATGCTGTCTGCTGTAAGTGAAAGATTCTGATAGAAAAGAGAAAGAGGGAATTGTTGCCCTCTTTCTCTATTTTTGGTATAATGACTCCATCAATGTGAAGGAGGATTCTTTATGAACATACAGTTGAAAAAAGAACCTAGAGGCAAATATGAAAGTGTTGACATAAAAAAGGGCACAACCATTGAGGAACTGGCCATCCGGTTTACAGAAGAGCTGGAGTATGATGTGCTGGTTGCAAAAGTGGATAACAGACTGACGTCTCTCTCAGATAAACTGAACAAGGAACATAGTGTTGAATTTCTGGACATGCGTACCCAGGCGGCAAATCTCATCTACCAGCACAGCCTGACACTCATGTATCTGAAAGCATGCAACCAAGTAATACCCGGCGTTGAAATTGAAATCTCCAATTCCATCAGCAAGGGCATATTTACGGTTCCCCACAGGGATGAGGAAATCACAGAAGAGGAACTTTCAGCCATCGAGCAGGCAATGCATGACATGGTAGAAGCAGATTATCCGTTTGTCATGGAGGAGGTTCCTTACGATGAAGCGGTCCGTAGATTCCAGGAATTCGGAGAAGCAGAGAAGGAGAGCCTGGTGGATGAGACGCAGAAGAAAGTCAGATTCTATAACCTGGACGGCTATGTGAACTTCTTCTACAGCCTGATGGTTCCATCGACCGGATATATCCGTCATTTTGAACTGAAAAAATATAAAGAAGGGGTCATCGTAAGATTTCCGCATCCGTCCAAACCGGATGAAATCCCTCCATATGTGGAGGAAAGAATGCTGCACCAGGCTTTTGAAGAAGCCGATGAATGGTGCAAGGTTCTGGGTGTATCCTATGTATCTGACCTGAACCGGAAGGTGGAGGATGAAGAAAGTTTCCGGGAACTGGTACAGCTTTCCGAGGCTCTGCACGAAAAGAAAGTGGCGCAGATAGCAGACATGATCTTAGAATCCGGAAAGAGACTGGTTCTCATTGCAGGCCCGTCCTCATCCGGGAAGACAACTTTTGCAAGAAGACTTTGCGTGCAGCTGAAAGTCAACGGTCTGAAACCGATCTACATGGGTACGGATGACTATTTCAAGAACAGAGAGGATACGCCGCTGGATCAGTATGGCGATCCGGATTATGAAAATCTCAATGCAGTAGATGTGAATCTGTTCAACAACAATATGAAAGACCTGCTGGCAGGAAAGGAAGTGGATCTTCCGGTCTTCGATTTTCTGGAGGGGAAGAAGGTCTTCGGTCAGAGAATCACAAAGCTTTCGGAAGATGAAATTCTGGTCATTGAAGGCATCCATGCCTTAAATGATGACCTGACACCTCTGATTGACAGAAGTGAGAAGTTCAGAGTATACATTTCACCGCTTTCTCAGCTGAACATTGACAGACATAACCGCATTCCTGTAACGGATGCGAGAATGCTCAGAAGAATGGTCAGAGACTACCAGTACAGAGGACACAGCGCCCAGGAGACCATCCGGGAATGGCCGAAGGTAAGAGCAGGCGAAGACAAGAATATCTTCCCGTACAGTGACAGTGCAGATGTTCTGTTTAATTCCGTACATCTTTATGAACTGTCGGTATTAAAGAAATATGAAGTC
>JAZRWY010000043.1:0-5134 GCA_045599945.1 Anaerovoracaceae bacterium
TTCGTCAGGCTACGATTTCGCTATTGCTTCTTCTCGCCCACACCTCGCGATGTGAACCTTGCAAGTCGCTATGAGGTTCGCTGAAGGCAAACGCCCTACGTGGACTTTCACCACAGACTGACGGCATGCCCGTCATACTAGCATTTACGGAACCACACGTCAAACGTGTGGTTTTACTTATACAAAAAGGAACGCTGCCGCGTTCCCTTTTGTTTTCCTATTCGTATTTGAACTTTGAATTTTCATCAATGATATTGATCCAGGTCTTTCCCGGAGCCAGCTTGATTTCATTGCCTTCCTCATCTTTAAAGACGGTAGGTGATTCCAGGTCTTTCTTTGACCATTTGCATTTGAAGACCTTTCCGCAGGTGAAGATCCTCGCTTTGCCGCCGGCACACATGTTGATTTCCAGTCTGCCCTTCTGATCCAGCACCTGACTGGATACTTCATATACAATGACATTGCTCATCAGGATTTCCTTCTTGTTATTCAGATCCTTATATTCTCCGCCATTTACCGTCCTCTTGTACAGTCCGGTCTCCGAATCATACTTGTACCTGCTCTTGCAGTTTGCATAGGTGATTTCAATGGTATCTGCTTCCTTATATTCCGGGAATGTAATGCTGCTGAGATCCGGAAGGGTATATCCCTGTCTGGCCTTTTTCTTTTCCTTGATGATCTTCTCAACATCTGCAAGATATTCTTCTTCCGTTCCGGATAATACTGCCTGTTCCTGTCTGTTCATGAACGGGAATTTTCTTGCATTGATTTTTTCATCCAGATATCCTGCCTTATCTGCAGCTTTCAGAACATCTTCCGTATGGACCAGACTGTTATGCGGCGCCTCTTTTGCAGACGTACGGTAATAGAAAGAATACTTCTGTGCCGGAATGTCTGCAACCACGCCCTGGTCCAGATATGCATGGGCATCCGGCGACCAGCCGTCATGCGTCAGAATTGCATGGTATTCTCTGGCCAGATCGACAATATATGGACGTACACTTCTGCATGGGCCTACCACGTCCGGGATATCTCCATAGTAGATGGCTTCCAGTCTGGACTGTGCGCCTTCTACCGGCACCTCATAGACAATGTCTGCCTGCGATATTCCATACTGCGGAATGGCATCTCCTACATTGTCCGTTGATACCATGATCGGTCTTACCGGAAGTTCTCTTTCCATTGCTTCTCCCGTCAATGGATTTGGATTCTCCACTTCAGCCTCTGTATATACATAATCTGCCGGCGGCGAAAAATACCATACAGAAAATGCACCTACTGCTGCAACGATGAATACCAGGCCGCCAATCAGGAACCCTTTGCTGATTCTGTTCTTTTTTTCATTCATTAGATATACCTCTCTATTTTAATATATATTCGATCTTTCCGGCTTTTCCCACCAATTTCTGCAAGCCGGGCTTTTCCCATTCTCCGGATGACCAGCCGGTCGCCCTCATTTACCATGTAATCCACCTTTTCGATCTGCATGGAATTCACAAAGACGATTCCCCGCTTTACAGCCTCTGCTGCTTTTGCCCTGGAAAGCCCGAATGCCGAAGAAAGCACGCTATCCAGTCTCAACGATGCAACTGTATCCGTAATGACTTTTATCTGCGGCTTCTGGAGCTCAAAATCACCTTTTTCAGCGAGTTTAACCTTCAGGTTTGCCCTTCCTGCCTTCTCATAGTTTAATGTCAGGAAATCTGCAATTTCACGCATGACGGCAACATCCGCTCCATCCTCCCGGACCAGAATGTCTCCGATTTTTTCTCTCTTTAATCCCAGACCGGTTAGGGATCCCAGATAATCTCTGTGGGATAGTTTCCCGGAACCCTTTGGCACCTCAATGCGAAGCCAGCAGATCGGATCGTCCTCTTTGTTCTTTGAATAAAAGGCTGCCATGTCTTCTTCCACATATTCCGGCCGGAATACTGCAAGTGTACGCTCTGCATCCTCATAGCCTCCATAAAAGGAAAGTGCCCGGTCATATTTAAATTCATTTTCAATGAGCGACCGCTGCCGAAGATCCAGAAACTCCGTATGGGAGATCATGTATCTTTCCGATGCATCATCTGCCCGGTCATGGGCAAGTGCAAGAAGCAGTCTGTCCTCTTTTGTCATTTCACGCATCTTTTATGTTCCTGTCATCTGTGCTATACTTATTATACAACAAGAAAGGAGTTTTTTGAATTGAAACATACATATAGAACAAACGGAACCTGCTCCGTACTCATCGACTTTGAATTAGATGCAAACAACATTGTGCATGATGTGGAATATACAGGCGGCTGCCATGGTAATCTTCAGGCCATCGGAATTCTTGTGGAAGGCATGCCTGCAAGGGATGTCATTGAGAAACTGGGAGGCATCCGATGCGGCTTTAAGAAGACTTCCTGCGGAGACCAGCTTGCCATTGCACTATCTGAAGCATTGAAAAAGAAAGGGTGAGTAGATTCTTCTACCCACCTTTACTCATTTCCTGTGATTCTTTCTTTAATCATCTGTATCTCATTTCCGTAGCCATCCAGATTGTTTGGCGTCTCCAGAATACATGGAAGACCTTGCAATGCTGGATGTCCAACTACATTTACGATTGTCTCAAGACCAAGATATCCCTCTCCGATCTTTGCATGCCGATCCTTATGCGCCCCCGGCGGATTCATGCTGTCATTGATATGCATCGCTTTTAGCCGATTCATCCCCAATATGCGGTCAAAGTCCTCAAGAACCCCGTCAAGGTCATGGATGATGTCATAGCCGGCATCAGATACATGGCATGTATCCAGGCATATGCCCATCTTTTCGCTAAGTTCCACCCGGTCAATAATTTCCTTCAGTTCTTCAAAGCTTCTGCCGATTTCTGTCCCTTTTCCCGCCATGGTCTCAAGAAGCACCATAGTGTTCTGTTCTTTTTTTAATACGGAATTCAGAAGGTCTGCAATCATTTCAATTCCTTTTTCATTTCCCTGGCCCACATGACTTCCCGGATGAAAATTGTACAGATTGCCCGGCATGCATTCCATTCTTTTCAGGTCATCTTCCATGACCATGTGCGCAAACTCCCGGGTCTCTTCCTTATCTGAGCATGGATTCAGGGTATATGGAGCATGTGCTACAATCTTTGCAAACTGATGCGCTTCTGCAAATGCAAGAAATCCCTTTACGTCCTCTTCATCCAGCGCCTTCGCCTTTCCGCCCCTTGGATTTCTGGTGAAAAAGGCAAAGGTGTCTGCTCCTATGGAAAGAGCCTCTTTGCCCATGTGTTCAAATCCTTTGGCACTCGAAAGATGGCATCCCATATGTATCATTTTAACTGTTTTCCTTTCGTGAGAATATTCCGGTCTACAAGACCCATCCTGCTGCCCTGATTCAGAAGTGTCATCGGAAGCAGGAACTGGTCTCCCCCTGTTGCCACAAAATCAAAGAGCGTATCGCACGCCAGTGCGATGGCAAGCGCTTCCGCCGGAATGCCCAGCTGGGCAAATAAAACAGTATATGCTGTCATTGCACCGCCCGGAATCGGAGGCGTTGCTATGGCAAGAATGCTGGCGGTGAATATGCATATGATGTACCAGGAGACAGAAGCCTCTGTTTCATAGACTTCTGCAAAAAACAGCGCCATGACAATATAGTCTATGGCCGTGGTAGGCTTGAAAGTCACCATGCCAAGCGGTATTCCAAAGGATGCAATCTTGTCATCGATTCCATATTCACTCCTGCAGGCTTTCATGTTGGTTCCAAAAGCTGCTGCAGAAGATGCTGTGGTTATTGCAATCAGAAGAGTCGGAAGCCCCTTTGCCGCAAGGGCGGCCGGAGACACTCTGTTGCGCACCGCTGTATATCCTATGACGCAGATGACCAGCACGATAACCGCACCTATGAAGACTGCGAAGAGCTTCCATACAGAAAGGAATGTTTCTGCAGATTCGCTCCATATGAGCTTTACGATGACAAGTACGATGAAGTATGGCACCAGTTTACTGATGATTTCAATCAGGAACTGGACAATCAGGTTGATCTGCTCCACCACTTTTGCTACAAAGTCTGTCTTCTGGCCGAGGAAGAGCATTGCAATTCCTATGACAATGGCAAGAAATATGATCTGCAGTGTATTGCCCTCAATGAACGGGCTGAAAATATTCTGCGGTATGATTCCAAGTATCATGGAAAGTACAGAAGAAACCTCTGTTATTCCGCCAATGGAACTGGAGAAATTCAGTTTGAATACAGGCAGGCATAAAACTCCGACGATGACTGCCATCACCATGACAGTACCTATATAGCCGGACAGGATCTTCCTTCCAACTTTCTTCAGCGTTGCCGCATCTCCGATTCCATATATGCCCCATGCAACAGAAAGAAATACCATGGGACCTGCAATGCAGCCCAGTATGCTCAGGAATGTGTCATGCAGCGGTACAATAAGAACATCCAGGATGCCGTTGCGGATATTGTCAGAAACAGCAAGTCCCAGCACCCCTATGATGATGGCGCATGCAAGTGCAATCAGAAGAGTGGCGAACGAGCCCAGACTTTTTTTCTTCAGCCGAAATCCGTAGATGTTCGTATCATTTACATAGGAATAGTCCGGTGAAAGTCCCAGATTTCTTAAAATGGAATCTCCCATCAGACTCTGCTCTGTATTCTTCTGTGAGTATACGTTATATGTTTCTCCTTCTATTTCCAGAGAAATGAAGGGGCTCAGATATTTTCTGCCGCTTGTGAATCTTACTGCGGCGCCTTCCATGCCCCGGTCCATCATTTTAAGAAGGATTTCCTCCACAGTCAGCTTGTGACGGATGATTACTCTTTTCGGAGCTCCTAATTCGGTGAGGAAAGTTTCCGCCCTCCTGGAACATTCATCTACAGCTTGTGCATTCAGTTTTATTTCAATGGTCTCATTCTTGTATTTCATAACAATTCCTTTAATCCGTTAAATCAATAAATACATCTTACTTATCTTTTTTCTTTCTGTCAAGGTTCCCTTGACATCCGACGGTGTCAACTTGTTGTGGACTTTTTGATTGACAGAGATCAACTCAATGTGTTAAGTCTCATTATGCCATGATTGGTGCCGTAATGTTTCATGAGCTTCTGTGTTCCTGAATTACCATCCATTACAAATGGCTCTGAA
>JAZRWY010000044.1:0-9767 GCA_045599945.1 Anaerovoracaceae bacterium
CCCATCCAATGTCATATGCCCATCCGTCACCGCCAAAGATCCACATGGATGGCTTGATCAGCATATCTTTATTCTCTACTACATATTTAGCGGATGGATTCTCGCTCTGCTCGCAAAGGGCAAGAAGCTGCTTTCCATAGATTTCCGCCTCTTCAGGTTCCTGCATGTTATCAATCCAGCCCTGCGCTGCTTCCGCAAAGACATCATTTGCAGCAAGCTTTTCAATTTCTGCCTTCAGCTCATTTCTTCTGGCTTTCATGGAGATTGCCATTCCATATCCAAATTCAGCATTGTCTTCGAACAGCGAGTTTGCCCATGCAGGTCCTCTGCCCTCAGCATTTACCGTATATGGCGTTGATGGTGCTGAGCATCCCCAGATGGATGAACATCCGGTTGCATTTGCAATGAACATTCTATCACCGAACAGCTGGGTAACAAGCTTGGCATATGGAGTCTCTCCGCAGCCAGGACATGCTCCCGAGAACTCAAGAAGCGGCTGTCTGAACTGTGAACCTTTTACAGTTGTTACATCCACATACTCTGAATCATATGTTGCTTCCGCAAACATCTTATCGAATACTGCCTGCTCTTCATCCGCAAAATCTTCTGCCGGAACCATCTCTATCGCATTCTTTCTTGCCGGACATACATTGGCACAAGAACCGCATCCTGTACAGTCATAAGCCGATATTGCGATAATGAAATCCTTATCCTTGTTTCCTCTCATGTCCGTTGCTTCAGGAATTCCGCATGGCTTATCCAGGATGAACGGTCTGATTGCTGCATGAGGACATACATATGAGCACCAGTTGCACTGCATGCACTTTGTCTTGTCCCATCTTGGAATTGAATATGCAATTCCTCTCTTTTCATATGCAGCTGTACCTGATGGAACTGCACCATTTGCCTGTTCTAAGAATTTTGATACTGGAATTTCATCTCCGTCCATTGAGTTTGTTGGCTTAAGGATGTTTTCAAGGAATGTGGTATGATCTGCATCTCTTCCCTTTGCCTTCGCCTTAGGCGCTGTATTCTTCGCATCCTTCCAGCTTTCAGGAACATCGATCTTTACAAATCTTTCAAGACCTGCATCTACTGCAGCGCAGTTCATGTTTACGATGTTTTCGCCCTTTGCGCCGTAAGTCTTCTTAATTGCATCCTTCATGTATACTGTAGCCTTATCGATCGGAATAATGTCTGCCAGCTTGAAGAATGCTGCCTGAAGTACTGTATTGGTTCTGCCGCCAAGTCCGATTTCTCTTGCGATTGTTGCTGCATCGCATGTATAGAACTGAACATTGTTTTCCGCTATGTATTTCTTTACATCTGCCGGAAGGTTTTCTTCCAGTTCATCTCTATCCCACAGACAGTTGAGAAGGAATACTCCGCCAGGCTTAACATCCTGGACCATCTTGTACTTTCTCAGGTATGACTGGTTGTGGCATGCAACAAAGTCAGCCTGCTTTACATAGTATGTTGACTTGATAGGATAATCTCCGAATCTCAGATGTGAGATTGTGATACCACCTGACTTCTTTGAGTCGTACTGGAAATATGCCTGTACCTTCTTGTCCGTGCTGTCTCCTATGATCTTGATTGAGTTCTTGTTGGCACCTACTGTACCGTCTGAACCAAGTCCCCAGAACTTGCAGGATACTGTTCCTTCCTTGGTTGTATCGATGATTTCCGAAGCTTCAAGTGAAAGACCTGTTACATCATCATTGATGGAGATTGTAAATCTTTCCTTCGGCTGATCTGACCATAAGTTTTCAAATACTGCAAGGATGTCTGAAGGCTGAGTGTCCTTTGAACCAAGTCCATATCTTCCGCCTATGACCTTGATGTCTCTTTCTCTTAATGCCATGAATACGTCAAGGTAAAGAGGTTCACCTACTGAACCAGGTTCCTTGCATCTGTCAAGAACTGCAACCTTCTTAACAGTCTCAGGAAGAACCTTCATCATGTGTTCTACGCTGAAAGGTCTGTACAGTCTTACCTTTACAAGACCTACCTTCTTGCCTCTTTCATTCAGATAGTCTACAACTTCCTCTATTGTCTCGCATACGGAACCCATTGCGAAGATTACCTCTTCTGCATCTTCTGCTCCATAGTAGTTGAATGGTGCATAGTCGGTACCGATCTTCTTATTTACTTTTTCCATCTGAGCTGCAACGATGTCAGCAGTCTCATCATAGAACTTGTTTCTTGATTCAGAATGCTGGAAGAATACCTCTGGTGATTCTGATGAACCCATGTTATATGGATGAAGAGGATGGGACACTCTGTTTCTGTATGCCTTTACAGCCTCCATGTTCAGCATGTCTCTTAAGTCTTCATAATCCCATACTTCTATCTTCTGGTATTCATGTGAAGTTCTGAATCCGTCAAAGAAATGCATCATCGGAACCGTTCCTTCGATTGCTGAAAGATGAGCAACTGCAGAAAGGTCCATGCATTCCTGCACACTGTTGGAGCACATCATTGCAAATCCGGTCTGTCTGCATGCCATTACGTCTGAATGGTCGCCAAAGATTGAAAGTGCATGAGTGGTAAGAGCTCTTGCAGCAACATGAAGCACTGCCGGAGTCTGTTCTCCTGCCAGCTTATACATGTTGGGGATCATCAGCAGAAGTCCCTGTGAAGCAGTGAATGTACTTGTAAGAGCACCGGCAGCCACTGCACCATGCACAGCACCTGCTGCTCCTCCTTCTGACTGCATTTCTACTACATCAACCTTCTGGCCGAACAGGTTGATTCTATCTTCTGATGCCCATGCATCAATGTTTTCTGCCATCGTTGAAGATGGTGTGATAGGATATATCGCAGTTACTTCCGAAAAGGCGTAAGCTACATGAGCTGTTGCGGTATTTCCATCCATTGTCTTTAATGATCTCATGCTACTACTCCTCCTTATACTTAAGTGCTTTTTTCTGTAAGTAATTGAATTCCGGAACATCCATGCGCTTGATTACGCCTCTGGAGCACATATATGTGCATACGTCGCAGTTTTCGCAGACATTTCCATCTACCATGGCATGCGATTCCACGGTTCTGATTGCCCCGTTCGGACAGTTGCTGACGCAGTCCGTACAGTCGATGCATCCGTTGTGACATACGGCTTCTCTGCGTTCTACAGGAGCCTTTGATGCACATGCAACAATCTTTGATCCAACATAAGGCGTTTCTACAATCAGTCCCTTTGGACATGCATGTAAGCAGTCAAGACAGCCGACGCACTTGTCGAAATCGACAGATGCCGTGCCGTTTACAATGCTGATGGCATCATATCTGCATACCTTTACGCAGTTTCCAAGGCCGGTGCATCCTTCACTGCACAGTCCCATGAGACCGGCATTCAGATTTGCAGCCTGCGCACAGTCTTCCACGCCCAGTGCATCATACTTGGTCTTCGCCTTCGGACCGCCGTTACATCTTACGAATGCCACCGTCTCCTTCAGTTTTGTAAGATCATGGTATTCATCCACTATGATCTTTTTCTTGCATTTTACGGAGCATACAATACAGCCGACACATAAATCGTAATCGATGACTGCATGATTGTTCACCATCTGAATGGCGCCCTGAGGACAGGTATCTGCGCATTCCCCGCATCCAATGCATCCATGACCGCAGATTTTTCTCGTATTATCTTCTTCCATTTCTGATGCACATGGAATGAATGTGCTTGCATCAGGCGGCACCATCTGAACCAGTGCCTGCGGGCAGATATTCTTACATGCGCCGCAGCCTGTGCATTTTTCTCTGTCGATGTGCACATAATAATCATCGTCTAAAGACATGGCATCAAATTCACATACCTTTACACATGAACCGATTCCAACACAGCCGTTCTTGCATTCTCCATCGTTAAAACCGATCTCAACAAAATCCGAACAGCTCTTCATTCCTGTAATTCTAGGTCTTCCCGCCGCATTTCCTCTGCAGCGGATAAATGCAACCTCTGAAATGGTTTCCACTGTTTCCACGCCAAGAGCCTCTGCAATTGTATCCACCTGATGTTGCGTACATGCAGGGCAAAGGCCCGGTTTTTTCTCTTTTACGATTGCTTCTGCACAGGCTTCACATGTGGCGAATCCGCATCCGCCATAACCACCGCAGTTCCCACCTGGCAGAACCTTTAGTATGTCGTTTACCATTCGAACCTCCCATCTATATCTAAACCAAACATTAGCTTTGAATACTGTATACAAGATTTGAGTTTGCTCATATACACATATTATTATATAAATTGTCATGCTCTTTGTCAAACAGTATAGAAGTGCTAAAAACGTTGAAATCTCAATGTTCATTAGCACCACTAATATACATATTACAAAAACTTATCTAATTTTTCTGACAATATTTTCTGGATCCCGGAAATGACATCTGCTGTCAGGCATCCCTCTTCGAACAGAACTTTGTAATTCCATCATAAAAATGACCTCCGGAAATCCAGAGGTCAATAGTATATGCTATGCTAATGCTTTTTTTGCTGTTTCGCAGAGTGCAGTGAAGCCTTCTGCATCATGGATAGCCATTTCGGATAACATCTTTCTGTTCATGCTGATGCCAGCCAGCTTAAGACCATGCATTAATCTGCTGTATGAAATGTCATTCATTCTTGCAGCTGCATTGATTCTTGCAATCCACAGCTGTCTGTATTCTCTCTTCTTTAACTTTCTGCCAACGTATGCGGATCTTAACGCTCTCATTACAGCAGGGTTTGCTGCCTTGAACTGCTTGCTCTTTGCGCCGTAGTATCCCTTCGCCTGCTTTAAAACTTTCTTATGTCTCTTATGGGCATTCATGCCACCTTTTACTCTTGCCATGTTTATTATCCTCCTTATTTAGCCATGGATCTTAACATTCTCTTAAGATCTGCATTTGTAAGTGTAGTTGATTTACGTAATCCTCTTTTTCTCTTAGGGCTTTTCTTTGTAAGGATGTGGCCTTTAAATGCCTTGTTTCTCTTAACTTTTCCTGAGCCTGTCAACTTCATTCTCTTGCATGCGCCTCTATGAGACTTCATCTTGTTTTTAGCCATGATAATGTATTCCTCCTATGCTAACTTTTATTTACTCTACTATTTATCTGATTTTGGCACTAAAACCATTGAAAGGTTTCTTCCTTCAAATACAGGTTTTTTATCCACGTTTGCAATATCTGATAATTCTTCCGCAAACATCGTCATAACCTGAAGTCCTCTGTCTTTATATGCAGCTTCTCTTCCTCTGAAACGGAGACTAACCTTGACTCTGTCTCCATCCTTCAGGAATTTTGCAGCATTCTTCGCCTTAACCTGGATGTCATGGTCTTCAATGAAAGTGCTAAGTCGGATTTCCTTAACCTGAGTAACCTTCTGGTTCTTTTTTGCTTCCTTTTCTTTTTTCTGAAGCTCGTATCTGTATTTTCCATAATCCAGAATCTTGCATACTGGCGGCTGAGCCTTTGGTGCTATGCATACCAGGTCCAGTTCCTTCTGTTCTGCAAGATCAAGAGCTTCTTCTCTGCTCATGATTCCAAGCTGTTCACCATCATTTGCGATGACTCTTAACTCCTTGAAGCGGATCTCCTCATTAATGAGAGCTTCCCTATTATCCTTAGCTATGGTCGTATACCTCCTACCAAAAAATAAAAATAGCGGACATAAAGTTACCGCTGCAATAAATCTTCGAAATATTGACCATACAGATGAACATCTGCAGGTGAGAAGCGGAAACTTCTTCTTCATACTCGATTAGAATACCATCATCCGCTCTTTCTGTCAATATGTTTTCTTTATTTTTTCAAACATTTGAAAAGGCCGGCAGATACCGGCCTTTCATGCTATTTCTTCTTGAAATTCCTGGTGATGGTCAGAATGTTTCTTCCGTTTTCATATCTATACTTCATGTCATCCATGGTCTTCTTGACAATGAAGATGCCCAGTCCGCCGATTTCCCGCTCTTCAGCCGAAAGGGTTGTATCCGGGTCATCTTTCGTGACCGGATTATATGGGATTCCCTCGTCTATGAATGTAATGTCTACCCTATCCGGATTCTTTTTCGGATTGAGTCTTACTGTGATCGGTCCTCTTTCCTCACCATAACCATAACTTACGATATTATTGACAATTTCATCTATCGCAACATTGATGCTTACCACATCAGCCATTGATCCGCCCATGCCTGAGACCTTCTCTTCGACAAATTCCGTAATCCGCCCGATGTCCTTGAGTTCCGCCTGTTCAATCTTCATCTCAGGCTTTCCGATATATCGCAGCGCAAGCATGGTAATATCGTCAAACTGCGGAGCATCTCCCACAAAACGGTCCACATCTTCTTTAACCATTCTGCAGAGTTCATCCATGCTTTCCTTTCCGCCGGCATTCAGAACTCTCAGCAGCCGGCTTTCGCCGTACAGCTGGTTCTCTGCATTTGTCGCTTCCGTAACACCATCGGTATACAGGAAAATGGTGCTTCCCGGTGCAAGTTTTGCTTCCTGCACCCGATAGCCGACACCTTCCATCCCCGCCAGAACAAAACCGGATTTGATGTCCATGTATTCAAATGTTCCATCCTCTTTCTGGATGACAGGCGGATTATGTCCTGCATTTGCAAATCTGATGGTTCCGTTCTCCAGATTGATGCTGCCCTGCCATGCAGTGACAAACATTCCGGCATCATTACCCTCGCAAAGCGCATTGTTGCCTTCCGTGAAGACAACATCCAGGCTGAAACCTGCCTCTGTAAGCGTCTGAAGTTCCGTCTTGGCCCGCATCATGAACATGGCTGCAGGAATTCCCTTTCCTGAAACATCAGCAATCAGGAAGTGCAGAATTTCATCTTCCGTCATATAGAAGTCGTAGAAATCTCCACCGACCTCCTTTGCTGCATTCATGGTTGCACAGATGTCAAAGTCTTCCCTCTCTCCATATACCTTATCCGTCTTCGGAAGTGCCGACTTCTGAATGTCTCTTGCAAATTCCAGTTCGGCGTCAATCCTCGCCGACGCCTGTGCAATATATTCCTTCAGTGTGTCGACAGTGCTGTTGATATCGTCCGAAAGGGATGCGAACTCTTCGCTTGAACGGACATTGACGGTTTCGGACAGGTCGCCCCCTGTTATTCTTCTCAGCGAGCTGTTTACTGTCTTGATCTGGTTTACAACAATCAGCTTAATAAGCATGTAGATGACAAAGAACAGCGTAGCAAAAATAAGAATTTCCATAAAGCTGTTGACATATACCGCGATGTTTCTCGACTTTAATGCTTCTGCAACAGGAAGTACCGATACGATATAATAGCCTTCTGCAGGAAGAACCTGGCAATAGGACTCCTGACCGTTCAATGTGCAGGTGATTGTCTTGCCCTCCTTTGCACCTGTGATGGTTTTCTTTGCCTTTTCTGACAAAGCATTCTCCATTTCCTCCGGTGCGCTTACAATGCTGCATCCCTCATCCATGATGAGGATATATCCCGAAGTGCCTACATGACTGTTTTTCGTGGCACCCACAACCTCCTGGTTGATGCTTTCCTGAATCTGCTTTGCCGTATATCCCACCTGCAGATACCCGTCGCCATAAGCAACGCCTGCATATTTTCTCTTGATTTTTTCATCGCTGGAAATTGTCCCGTACTGCTGAACATATTCGCCGGTCTTCTCAATATTCTTCATAAACTCAAGGGACTGTCCCCCGCTGTTCATGTCAAAACCTTCATATTCTGTCACCGAGCTTTCAACGATGATTCCTCTGCTGTCGATGATGCTTATTTCAGCCAGCCCGTTCTCCCGGAGGGTTTTCTGGATTCCATCCCGATCCACCTGATCTGCGACAACATAGGCAATCCCTAGAAGCGTCTCATCCGAAGCATCCTTTATATTCAGATACGCTTCATCATTTGCCAGGGACAGCATGGAATCTGTCTGCGAACCGGATATTCTGTCCTGAAGTTCAAAAACAAAGCTCGAAGTGAAAACAAAAGCGATTGCTACAGTAATCAGCAGATATTTTTGTATTTTTGCAGAAATCTTAATGGCATCGTCCCGTCTGTAAAAAAAATGCTCCTTTGCAGCAAGGGTAACCGCAATGGCAGCAAACAGTACAGAAATGCCGTTTGCAATAATCATCGGAAACGAACAGGACTGAATGACATCCATGGCCTTTTCCGTCTCATCCATGTTTGTAATGAATACCATTGTCAGATGGAAGACCTCCATGACGATCCCTATGGCAAAGGCCATCAGCCATCCCGGTTTTCTTCCTTCAAACATGTATTTTCTGAGAAATGCAGCAAGGAATCCTGCAATAATTGTCGATACTGTACAGGCTACCTTTGTGAATGTGCCGATTCCCCAGTATACCGCAATCCATCTCTCGATGCCGCCAATGAGACCTGCGATGATTCCTGCAGGGCCCCCAAACATGAGACCTGCTGTCAGAACAGCCGCGTCCCTGCAGTTTACCTGTGCGCCGTTAATCGGTATTCCAAACTCCGTTCCGCAGATGGCCAGAATCCCGAAAACGATTCCTATGACTGCATATCTTTTAGGAGAATTCTTTTCTCCCAGAAGTTTTTTCTGATCCAGTTTGTATAAGATGAGAGCTGCAATCATCGGGAAACATGCAGCGATGCTTAATGATATATATTCATTCATACCTATGCCTCAATTAATAATTTTTTTTATTTAATAATTATACCATATGTCATTGGAATTTTTCCATATTGTAACTGAAAAACACTTCAGATACCATAGAATTGCCATCTTTCCTCATCGCGGAGTCTCTGTCATTTTTTTGCACTAAATCACTTGAATTTCTTTCATAAAGTGATATAGTATAGAGTAGGTTGATTTTTTGGTTGTATCAACCTGCATATAATGTTAATTAAATTTTTTAAGGAGGACTATAAAATGTCAATGAACGAACATGATTATGTTGCAATGCTAGTTGAAAAAGCTAGAAAAGCACAGGCAATCGCAAACGATTTTACTCAGGAAGACTGTGATCTTCTTACAGCAGCTGTAGCTTACGGTTTAACTAAGGGCGGCGACGCTTTAAAGTATGGCCAGATGCTTGTTGAAGAATCAGGAATGGGTATTGCAGAAGATAAGGAACAGAAGATGTATGGTAAGATCTGGGGATCATACGTACAGATGAAGGACGAACAGTCAGTTGGTAAGCTTTATGACGATCCTGAAACAGGAATGGCATGCTATGCTAAGCCAATGGGCGTTGTTTGCGGAATCATGCCAGTAACAAACGGAGAAGCTACTCCAGTTGTTAAGGCTAACATGGCTCTCAAGACTAGAAACGCTATCATCCTTGCTCCTCATCCAAAGGCAAAGAAGTTAACAGTTATAATCGTAGGCAAGATCAGACAGATCATCGAATCATTAGGATATCCTGCAGACCTTGTACAGGTAGTAGAACCTGAATACGTTAACCTTAGAACTTCTCAGGAATTAATGGCACAGTGCGATTTCATCCTTGCTACTGGCGGAGAAGCTCTTGTAGAAGCTGCTTACTCATCAGGTACTCCAGCAATCGGCGTTGGTGTTGGTAACACAGTATCAATCATCGATGGAACTACTAAGATGGCAGACGTTGCTGACATGATCGTAAGATCAAAGAAGTTCGATAACGCTACTTCATGCTCAACTGAAAACAACATCGTAGTATTCGAAGAAGTATACGATGAATGGAAAGAAGAAATGGCTAAGGCTGGCGCTGTATTATTCGAAGAAGGTTCAGAAGAAAAGGCTAAGTTAAGAGCTGCTATGTGGCC
>JAZRWY010000045.1:0-53209 GCA_045599945.1 Anaerovoracaceae bacterium
ATACAGGGGGTAATTGCTTTTTCTTTGCAAAAAGTCCTGTGACCCCTGAATTTACTTAGGTTTAGATAAAAATTTAAGATAGGTAGTTGACACTACCAAATCTAAATAGGGGGAATATTTATGAAAAGAATGAAATTGGGATTACTGTTTCAGGATGAAGGCTTTTCCGAAAGTTTTGCATATTCCATGAGCGAATGGTTTGATGTGCGGATCCTTGCCGATGATGAACGGGAGGGAATTGATGTGCTGATGACAGACTTTCTGGACCAGGATGCGGACCTTTATCTTGTATGGGACAGAGCGTCTGCAGATGAAACGCATCTGTATGCTTTTGAAGGTGCAGAATACATGCGAAAAATGATAAATTTTGCATATGGAAAAATACATCAGGATTACAAACTGATTCTAACGTCCAGCAATCTATCCCTTTCCTGCGTCTGTTCTTCGGGAGGCGGCTTGGGATGCACGACGTTTTCCCGGGCACTGGCATTTTCGCTGAATGGGAGGAATCTGATGATTTCTCTGGATGATCTTCCTTATGAAGATGAAAACATGAAAAATGCACCATTTGACATCAACCGGTATCTCTTTGAACTGAAAAACGGAAATGCAGTGCCGGAGCTGGTTACATACGAGGATGTTTACGGTGTAAACTGTCTGCGTTACCATGCGCCATATAACTTTCTGAACATGGTAAGCCATGAGGATCTTCTCCTTCTTCTTCGCTCCTTTTGTTCGTTCTTTGATCATATCATACTGGACATGGGATGCAGAGTGGATGAGAATGCACGCTTTCTCATGCAGCTGTGTGACAGAATGTATTTTATGGAAACGGCAGATGCCTGGAGAAATGAAAGATATGAAGCAATCGTCAGAGAACAGTTCCAGGGAGAAATCATGCGTATTCAAAAGTTTTTCGGAGAGAATAATCAGAATGTAAAAAGTGCCGGAATCAGCATGAAGAAGCAGAAGGAAATCTGGGAAAACATTTGTCAGCAAATTGCAAAAATTGCATAAAAAGTTCCGTTTTATATATTGTTCGAAATGCCGTTGTTTGTTAGAATGAAAACAGAAGAAGAAAGGAGGAACAATACATGCAAAACATAGAGCCCTTTATTTTAGATTTTATGCTCATGATGTTCTCTGCCGGTATTGTTGCTCTCCTGTTCAAAAAGCTGAAACAGCCGGTGGTATTGGCATATATTATCGCCGGCTTTTTGATTAGCCCGAATTTCAAGTTTCTTCCGACGGTCGTTTCCGTAGAGGATATCGGAACATGGTCCGAGCTTGGCATCATATTCCTGATGTTCGGACTTGGCCTGGAATTCAGTTTTAAAAAGATTGCAGAAGTCGGAGGAAGCGCGATTATCACAGCGCTGACTGTGATGTCTGCCATGATCGGTGTCGGATTTGCCATGGGAAGAGCCATGGGATGGGGGCATATGGATGCAATATTTCTTGGCGGAATGCTGTCCATGTCATCTACCATGATCATTCTTAAATCCTATGAGGAGCTGCAGAAAAAGAAGGAGCCGTTTGCATCGGTTGTTCTGGGCGCTCTTGTCATTGAAGATATCGGCGGCATCTTCATGATGATTATTCTAAGCACCATTGCAGTCAGCAAAGGAGCAGGAAACGGGACTGAAATCATCCTGCATCTGTCGGAACTGCTGCTGTTCCTGGTACTTTGGTTCATTATTGGAATCTACCTGATTCCAACCATCATACAAAAGACAAAGAAATTGATGAATGAAGAACTGCTTCTCATCATTTCTCTTGCCATCTGCCTTGTGATGGTAGTATTTGCAAACATTATCGGTTTTTCTTCTGCATTGGGCGCTTTCATGGCCGGTTCCATACTGGCGGGAACGATTACAGGAGAAAGAATTGAACGGGTAGTGAAACCGGTCAAGGATATGTTTGGCGCTGTTTTTTTCATTTCTGTCGGAATGTTGATTCAGCCGGAACTTCTATTGCAATATCTTGGACCGATTCTTCTGCTTACGGTTGTTACAGTTTTAGGACAGATGGTATTTTCATGTCTTGGCATGCTCATTGCAGGCCATTCCATGAAAACAGCCATCTCAGGCGGTTTTTCCATGGTGCAGATTGGAGAGTTTTCTTTTATCCTTGCAGCCCTTGGGACAGACCTTAATGTAACCAGCGATTTCCTGTATCCGATTGTGGTATGCGTTTCTGTTATTACAGCCTTTGGAACTCCTGTTTTCATCAGAAATGCTGACCGTGCGTATGACTTTATCGATAAAATCCTGCCGAACAAGGCGAGAGATTTCCTGAAAAAGTATACATCAGACAGAAGAGCAAGTGCTCTGAGAGAAACGGAATGGAGCATATATCTGAAAAAGTATGTAACCAGGACTGCCATCTGCGGCGGAGGAATGGTCGTAACATACATTGTTGGTACGAATTGGGGTGCGCCTTTGGCAGAGGATGCTTTTGGAGCCTTTGCCGGTGATATCGTTACGCTGCTTGTGATGATGGCTTTCCTGATTTCACTGACCGCGCTGATGCACTGGAAGAGAAGCATGACATTTACAAAGCTTTGGCTTGCCAGTCCAAGAAACAAGCTGCCGCTTGCTGCTCTTCAGGCAATCAGATCCATCATCTGCATTCTGATCATTTTCTCGACCATCGAGCATTTCTATGACATTCCTGTCCTGATTTCTGCAGTAATCGGTGCACTTATCGTTGGTTTTGTCATGAAATCCAATTTCATGTCCACCACGGCAATCCGGATGGAAATGAGATTTCTTTCGAACTTCTCGGAAAAGCAGTTGGCAAACCGAAAGAAAGAGAGAAAGGAAAACAATAACCGTCCATATGTGGATGAAGAACTTCATGTATGCCATATTCTGCTGGTAGATGAGCCAAAAAGAAAAACAGTTTCAGAGATTACCGGTTCCAGATGGATTGACATTCTGATCATTAAGATTATCCGGGAAGACCGGACGGTCATCAATATCCCTGGAGCAGATGTGGAACTGAAAAAAGGAGACATCTTCCATGTCCTGGGCAAAGAGGAGGCCATTGAATCCTTCCTGATGATTGTAGATAATGTGGATTCCTGCGAGATGATAGGAACAACCATGTCTACCCTGAAAGAATACAGGTATGCACAGGTCTTTGAAAAGACATCGCCGGAGAACATCATCATGTGCTGTCCGATACCGGTATATAAGGAAAGTTCATTCTGTAACAAGACCATCAGGACCTGCAGATTCAAGAAGAATTATAAAGGTGTGATTATCGGCATCGAAAGGAACAATTTCCCGATGATCTATCCGGATATCGATACCTTCATTGAAGAAGGAGATCTTCTCTGGGTCATTGGTGCAAAAGACATGGCGGATAAGCTTCTTTTGAGAGGCCTTCTGGAAGAACAGAAGATTATGAAGTATTAACTTGTTGAAATAGTAACATTTTCAGTGCATTTTTGTTGAAAAAAAGGTAAAGAAATATAGCTATGGAGAAATCATACAGTTGCCAAAATATGGCAGCTGTATTATTATATTCTCAAAAGGAAATAAAAGGAAAAATTGATAATGAATGTAAATTATAATGTCGAGGAAGTGCATGAGATTTCCGAGCTGGTAAGAAAGGAAATCAACAGCAGAAAGAATACGGTAAAGGATGGGGAAGTAAGAGAAATTATCCGATCCATCATATATGACAGCCCTTATGCTTATCGGGATTTTGAGGAAAACCGGAACATGGAGACCGTTGTGTTTCATATTCTTCGGACCGATCTTGGCATTCTTGATCCATATATGAAGGATGATTCCATTACAGAAATCATGGTAAACGGCATCCGTTCCATATTTGTGGAAGATGGAACTGGTATCCATAGAACTGGGGATGGATTTCATTCTGTCTATGAACTGGAAGAGCTTATCAGGAGAATCGCTTCAAAAGTGCATCGTGAATTCAATGAACTGAATCCTGTTCTGGATGCCAGGCTGTCGGATGGAAGCAGGGTCAATGCCGTCTATAGGAATGTGGCGCTTGATGGACCTGTTCTAACCATCCGTAAATTCCCCAAAACCGAGATTTCCATGGATACGCTGGTCGAGTATGGAACTTTGACGGAAGAAGCTGCCGGATTTCTGAAAACCTGTGTCCGCTCCGGCATCAATATTTTCATCTCCGGAGGAACATCTTCTGGCAAAACAACATTTCTCAACTGTCTCACCGATTTCATTCCCCATGATGAAAGGCTGGTAGTCATAGAGGATTCTGCTGAACTGAAGATTCAGGGACATGAAAATGTTGTGCGGATGGAGTGCAGAAATGAAAATGTTCAGGGAAACGGAAAAGTGGACATGACGGACCTGATCCGGACAAGCCTTAGAATGCGACCTTCCAGAATCATTGTTGGTGAAGTAAGAGGAAAAGAAGTGGCGGACATGATCAACGCCTGCAACACCGGGCACGACGGGAGTCTTTCCACCGGTCATGGCAATTCCATTGACGGTATGATGAAACGGCTGGAGTCCATGTACATGCAGGGGTCAGATTTTCCTGTATCTGCCATACGTGCGCAGATTGCAGAAGGGATTGACATGGATGTTCATCTGGCAAGGATGCCGGACAGGTCCAGAAAAGTTGTGCAGATTGCAGAAATCTGCGGCGTCGAAAATGGTGAAATCCGTACCAATGTGCTGTTTGATTACGCCCCGGAAAAAGGTCTGATCCGGACGGAAAATCCCATGGTCAATACATATAAGCTGAGAATGAGAGGTGAAGAATATGATGGATTATGATCAATATCCGCTTTCAATGAAAGAGCAGCTGCTGTTTTATCTGGCAGGCTATGGGACATTCTTTATCATCGGATACATTTTTTACAAAAATTTGTATCTTTCGCTGATGGCAGGCTTTCTGATCGTATGTTTCAGAAATACCTATGAGCATTATCTGAGAGAACGCAGAAAAGAAAAGCTTCTCATGGGATTTAAAGACCTGCTCTATTCCTTGTCCGCATCGGTTTCTGTTGGAAGAAGCATGTCAGAAGCATTGAAGGATGGGCTGGAGCATCTGGAAAAAATCCATGAGCCGGAAGAGGATATCATTCTGGAACTAAAAACCATGACAGATGGGATCTATGAAAATAGAGAAAACGAAGCAGTCCTTCTCAATGATTTTGCAAAGAGAAGCCATCTCGAGGACATTGAAGGATTTACAGATGTATATAACGCTGTCAGAGAAACAGGAGGAGATGTGGGAACGGTCATCGACCGTACCAGTCAGATTCTGATGGATAAAATATGCATCGATAAGGAAATTCGTACCATGGTATCTCAGAAAAAACTGGAATCGGGAATCATTGCCTGCATGCCCATTGTGATCATCGGCGGGATGAATGTAACATCATCCTCCTACCTTCAGCCGATGTATGAAACGCTGGAGGGCAGAATCATCATGACGGCAGCGCTTGCCGGCTTTGCGGCAGCATATGTTATGATTCTGAAAATTACGGACATAAGGATTTAGACATGATTACAAAAGAACAGCTTAGCAGATGGAAAGATCTGATGACCGGTGAAAGAGACCGGTATAAAGAAAGATATCGGAAAATATACATGAAAGGGGACCATCAGGAAATCATTGAGAAAAACAAAAGAAAGGTATTTCAGACATATCTTTTAATTCTGCTGTGCTTCCTCCTTGTTCTGACCGGATATCTTGCAGGGAGGCATGAAACGGCCGCTCACATGAATCAATCAGGAAAACACGTGATATCTCTTACCAGACCGGATGACGGCTCGATGGAAATGAATTTCCGTCTTGGAATTCTGTCCGGCCAGGGAATCGATGAGCAGGAAGTGACCATCCATCTTGAATCGGGAAAGGATGGAGAAGCGGAAAGCGAAGATATCCAGAAGGAATCGGGGAAAACCGTGGAGGAACTGGTCAGAGAGATGAAAAAAACCGTGGAGGATGATCCGGCAGGAAAGACCATTCTGCTTCCGCAGACACTTTCAGACGGGACACATGTCATGTGGTTTCCGGAACGTGACATGAAATGGCTTCTGCTTCTGCTTCTGTCCGTAGCAGCGATGGGAGCAGTATATGCTTATCGTTTTAACAGCATCAGGAAAGAAGAAGAGACTGCAGCGAAAGTCATATCCCTGGAACTTCCGGGATTCATCAATAAACTGGTGCTGATGCTAAATGGTGGACTGATTCTCTTTGATGCATTGGAGAGAGTAATCGGAAAGTATCAGGAAAAGGAAAATGAAACAAGTTATTTCTATGATCAGCTGTCTGCCATTCTGGAAAACAGCAGGCAGTCCAATACGGCGGTGGAGGAGCAGATGGCAGAATTCTCCAGGAATACCGGAGTGCGGGAGTTCATAAGGGTTACGGGTATCATGACGGATAATGTACATAAGGGAACTTCTCTTGTGGAAAAACTGGAAGCCGAAAGCGAGGTTTTGTGGTTTGACAGAAAAAAGAAAGCCGAAGAAATGGGGAAACTGGCAGAGACAAGGCTCACCATTCCTCTGATGATTCTTCTTCTTGTGCTGATCACAGTGACCATTGCACCGGCAATGCTTGAAATGTAGAAAGGATTAGAAATGAAAAAGAGATTGAAAAACAGTAAAAAAGGCATGGAGATGGTGCAGGTTGCCATTCTGGTAGCCATTGCCATCGCTCTGGGAATTGTATTCAAGGACCAGATTGCGGATTTTGTAAATGAAACATTTGAAAAACTGTCAGACAGCGGTTTCAACAATGACATATGATGATGAATAAAAGAGGTACTGCCATGGTGGAAGCAGCACTGATTGTGCCCCTTGTCATCCTTTCGATTGTAGCGGTCATCTGCATTACTGAAACTCTTTATTCTCATGTGGATGTTGCTGCACGGCTTCATCTGGCGCTGAATGATTCTGCAGGAGAATACTCGGAAACCTACGAGATATCCCCGGATGCAGATGGTGATTACAGTCTGAAGAAGAAAATATCCAAAGTAAAAGGCAGTACAGAAAAGAAATACCATACCGGAGGAATTCTCAGAGAAAAGCAGGCGTCGGTGCGTGAAGACAGTGCACACGTTCTCAATGAAAAAAGGCACATCAGGGTGAGTGATCATGTTAGAGATTAGAAGCAGAAAAGGAAGCACAACCGTATTTGTCTGCATCATTTTTTCATCTGTCATGGTTATGGTATTCATGTTCATTGCCGCAGCTGGAATGAAAGCATCCGCATCCTATTCTTCTGCAGTGCTGAATCTGGCAGGAAGATCTGTCTTAAGCGAATTTGATGAAAGATTAAAGGATCAGTACAATCTCATCGCTTTCCGAGGGGATGCCGCAGATATTGAAGGAAAAATGATGACATATGCAGAATACTCTCTGGATCGTAACAGATATATGAAAATAGAGGATATCTGTGCCGATTTAAAGGAATACTCCCTGATGAACGTGGATATATTCAGAGAGCAGGTAACAGAAGACGGAATTGTCTTCAAGGGAAGGAAAAGAGAGGCAGGAAAAGTGTCCGGTTCAGAAAGAGAGCTGCGCTCTTCGGTCATACTAAACGGGCTTCCCAGCCATGGAATTGACCTGGATACACCAGGAATCCGGTCTTTGAAAAATTCCATCAAAGAGCATCCGGACGGTGAAAATATCATCAAGAAAGGAACGAAAACGGCACTGACCAATGAATATGTCATGCAGTATTTCAATTCCGGAGCATATGCAGTCTCGGATAGAGATACATTTTTCAAAGGAGAAATAGAATATATTCTGGAGGGAACCCCAAGCGACAGTGGAAATTTGAGAAAAGTAAAAGGTGACCTTGTGGAGCTTAGGACAATGCTAAACAGTATATATCTGTGGAGCAGCGAAGTAAGAAAAGCAGAGGCCATGGCAGCTGCTGAACTGTTAACGCCGGGACCGGAAGCTGTCATTACCCAGGCAGCCCTGATAGAGCTCTGGGCCGCGGCAGAAGCAGAAAATGATGTATCCATTCTGCTGGATGGGGGAAAGATTTCGCTGATCAAAACGGGAGAATCCTGGAACCTGGACCTGGAAAGCGCATTGCATCCGGCAGAGCAGGAGTTAAAAGGAGACGAGTCGGGACTGACATATGATGAATATCTGAAACTCCTTTTATGCTGTCTGAGCGATGAAACGAAATATCTGAGGATGATGGACCTCATACAGATTAATCTTCAGGGAACCTACGACGGTGATTTTTCGGTGCGGGACATGTATACAGGTTTTTCATTTACCGCATCAGTCAATGGGAGAGAATTTGAATATGTTGAAAATTACTAAGAGAGGAACTGTGACTGTAGAAGCAGCCATCATCCTGCCGGTTTTTCTGATCGCTCTTCTGACCATAGGATATACAATCCGCACCATCGGTGCATCAGAATGTGTCATGCATGCCATGGCAGATGAATGCAGACTCATACAGACATATGCCTATGACGTCAAGCTGGGAGCAGCATATCCTCTGAAGCTGGAAAACAGGCTGGATGAAACGGAAGAGATTGATAGGTTTACAGTTGAGGAATTTGATTATCTCTTTGGAGACGGATATATCCGCCTGGACGGAGAATATGCCGTCCGGAACAGAATGCCGATCAGGCTTCATTCGGATTTCATCCAGGAAGAGGGACTCTTCTTCCGGGGATTTGTCCCCCATGATAATTCCGGCGAAATCTACAGCTTTGACCGGATGCAGTGTGAGGATGACGGAAGCACGGTATGGGTATTCCCAAGAGCAGGAGAGCGGTATCATGATGAAAACTGTACATATATCCAGAGGTATCCGAGACAGGTGCTTCTGATAGATGACATCCGGTCGAAATATGAACCATGCAGATTCTGCAGGCCGGAGGAATATGCCAACGGACATGTGGTATATGTATTTCAATGGGGAGATGTCTACCATGACGGAAGCTGCACGCTGGTAGACAGATATGTGGTTCCCATGTCCAGAAAAGAAGCGGATTCCCATGGATATGGAGCATGCAGCAGATGTGGAGGTTAACATGGAGCTCAACAGTTTTAAGAAACAGTATGGAATCTCTCAGATCAGGGAGTTTGAACGCATGCTGGCACAGGAAGACATATCCGGATCTTTCCTTCGGACATCCTTCATAGAAGAAGGAAGTGTCCTGACGGCAATCTACCGCTATGATGGGTATGTCAGGGCTTCTGAGTATGTGTTTGAAAATGAGAAGGAACTTCTGGAACTGATCCGGCGCGTCATCAAACAGGTGCATCATGCATCCTGCTATTATATTTCTGCGGACCGTCTGGAGATTTCAGGAGAAACCGTTTTTTATCGGCCTTCTGATGGTGATGTGCGCATGGCCTTTGTGCTTTCCGCCGGGAAAACCTTTACGGAAAGCATCCTTTCCTTCTGTGAAGAAATGCAGCCATGCCATGCAGGGGAAGAATCGGAAAAACTCCATGAGTTTCTGGCATTTCTCAAAGAAAAAAGCCATGGAATATGTGAGATGATTGAGAAACTGGAAGCCATGATGACAGATGGCGGAAATGAAAACTGCACCTTTGGCTGAAAACCCTTTCTTAAGGGTTTTTTATTTTTTGTGAAAAAAATGTGAAAAAACACGGAATTGTTTAAAAATCAAGGCGGAAGCCCTTGTTTAATGCAAAAAAAAGATGTAAAATTATATGTATTATGTTTATGATGCCATAATTATAGACATAAGCGAACGAATAGAGGAAAGCAGGTATTAATATGAATCAGAAAGTGAAAAGAGTATTGGCAGTATTGTTGATCATTTTTACAGTATTTGCATGGTACATTACAGTTTTCGGCATTGGCAAGGTCGAACCGATTAAAGACAAGCTGAATCTTGGTCTGGATATCAAGGGTGGTGTTTATGTCGTTATGGAAGTGGATCAGGACGAGATCGCTGACAAAACGGAAGAAGAACTGACTGCTCTTATGGATCAGACAAAGACAGTCATGGAAAACCGTGTCTTTGAAATGGGGTTTAGCGAAGCAAACGTAACCATAGAGGGAGACGACAGACTCAGAATCGAAATCCCTGGTGCTGAAAATGCACAGGAAGTCATAGATAAAATCGGGCAGACAGCACAGCTGAAATTCATCCTTGCAGACGGTACTGTAGTTGTAACCGGTGATAATGTCAAGGATGCACAGCCGGGTACAAGTACAAATTCAACAGGCTATGTCATCAATGTCAAGTTTGACTCAGAAGGCGCTTCGCTGTTTGAAGAAGGAACAAAGAAGGCCATCAGTCATGAGGTTACTCCTACCATTGAAGGCATGAGCAGTGATGAGATTGCCATTGTTCTGGACAATAACGTGGTATGCCATCCGCAGGTAAAAGAAGTCATTGCAGGCGGAAGCTGTGAAATCTCCGGAAACTATACACAGGAAAGAGCAACAGAAGAAGCAGCACTGATCAGAGGCGGTTCTCTTCCTGTAACATTACACGAAATCACATCATCCACACAGACAGCAACCATTGGATTTAATGCACTGGAAAAATCGGCATATGCCGGAATCATCGGCTTTATTCTGATATTTGTGCTGATGCTGTTTGCATATAGAAAGCTCGGCATCGTTGCTGACCTGGCACTGATGCTCTACATCATATGCGTATTATGGGCCATGGCATTCTCAGGATCTACCCTGACACTGCCTGGCATTGCAGGTCTGATTCTCGGCATAGGTATGGCAGTGGATGCTAATGTAATCATCTTCTCCCGTATCAGAGAAGAACTGCTGGAAGGAAAATCGGTACGGAATTCCTGTACAACCGGTTTCCATAATGCACTTTCGGCCATTTTAGATGGACAGATTACAACCCTTCTGGCAGGTGTTGTACTGTATGAAATAGGTTCTGCAACCGTTAAGGGATTTGCCATCACATTGATGCTTGGTGTAATCTTCTCCATCCTGACCGGCGTTCTGGTTTCCAGACTGTACATTGAAGTCTGGGTAAACCTGAAGCAGCAGGAACCGTCCAAGGCAGCTTTCGGCATGAAGAAAGACGGAACGATGGCATTCAGTATCAAGAAGTTCATTCCGTTCCTGAACAAGAGAAAGGTATATTATATCATTTCCGCATCCATCATCATTATTGGAATTCTGGTCGGATGCATCAGAGGTTTCAATTATGGTATAGACTTTACCGGTGGTACCAACCTTCAGATTGACATGGGCAAACAGGTGGAACTTCAGGATGTGGAAAAAGTCATGACAGACAACGGATGCAAGGATCTTCAGATCATCTATGCAGGGGAAGGAAATAAACAGGTAATCATCAAGACAACAACTTTCCTGGACAATGCAGGAAGAGAAAAAGTATTTGAAGCAATGCAGAAGGAGTTCGGCTGCGAAGATAATGCACTTCTTTCATCAGAACAGTTCGGACCGGCAGTAGGAGATGAACTGAAATTCAATGCCCTGAAGGCACTCCTGATATCTGCCATTGCAATGCTGATCTATATCTGGTTCAGATTCCGAAAGGGAACCTTCGGTATTGCGGCAGTAGCCGGCGTCACTCATGACGTACTGGTAGTTGTTGCATTCTATGGATTATTCCATGTTACGGTAAATAATCCGTTCATTGCAGGTATTCTTACGGTAGTCGGCTATTCCATCAACGATACCATTGTAGTATTTGACAGAATCAGAGAAAATCTGGGCTTTACGAAGAAGAAAGAACTCCAGAATCTGGTGGATTCCTCCATCAATCAGGTGCTTGGAAGATCCATCATGACATCTGTTACAACGCTGATCGTAATGATTCCGCTCTATATCATGGTATCATCCAGCATCAGAGCGTTTGTACTTCCGCTGATGGTTGGTGTCATTGTAGGATGTTATTCCTCCATCTTCCTGTGCTCACCGCTGTATTATGACATTACAAAGTGGCTGGAAAAGAAAAGAAAAAGTACAAGAAAGAACAATTATAAAGGTGCACCGAAGAAGGAAAAGAAAATTGAAGCTCCAAAGGATTATGGCAACGGAGCTGTAGTATAAGACAGATATTCCTGCCGGATTCTTCCGGCAGGCTGTGAAAGGCAGAATTCATGAACCGCAGGGAACAGTTTTTAGAAGACTTGCTAAAAGTCAACCCCAATCTAGATACGGAACTGATCAATAAAGCATTCAAGCTAGCCGATGACATGCATAAGGATCAGCTGAGAAAGTCCGGAGAACCGTATATTGTTCATCCCATTGCTGTAGCTCTCATACTGGCAGACCTGGGAATGGACGAAGATACGATTGTTGCAGGGCTTCTTCATGATGTCGTTGAAGATACGCCATATACAAACGAACAGCTGGAGAAGGATTTCGGGGAAGATGTCATGATTCTTGTGGACGGTGTTACCAAACTGGGTAATATTGTTTTTGAAAACAAGGAGAAGCGGCAGGCTGAAAACTTAAGAAAGATGTTCCTTGCCATGTCCAAAGACATCCGCGTCCTGATCATTAAACTGTCCGATAGACTGCATAACCTGAGAACCATCAATTACATGACCCAGGCGAAGATTGAAGAGAAATGCACAGAATCCCTGGAGGTATATGCTCCTCTTGCAGCCAGACTTGGCATGTATTCCATGAAATTTGAGATGGAAGACATCTGTCTGAAGTATCTGCATCCGGAAGCATATTATGATCTGGTGGAGCAGGTATCGGCAAAGAAGAATGAAAGACAGGCAGTCATCGATCAGGTTATCTCTGATGTGAAAAAAGCATTGGATCATTATGAGTTTGAGAATTATGAAATCAAGGGAAGGTCCAAGCATTTCTACAGTATCTACAGAAAGATGATGATGCAGCATAAGCAGCTGGATGAAATCTTTGATCTGACGGCAATCAGAGTCATCGTTGAATCGGTCAAGGACTGTTATGCTGTTTTAGGCATTGTCCATACCATGTGGAAACCGATTCCCGGAAAATTCAAGGACTATATTGCCATGCCGAAACCAAACGGCTATCAGTCACTGCACACAACCGTCATCGGAGACAATGGAAATCCATTCGAGATTCAGATCAGAACGTATGAAATGCATAAGATTGCAGAATACGGCATGTGCGCCCACTGGAAATATAAAGAGGGCATTTCACTGGACAAGGAAGAAAACAAGCTTTCCTGGCTGAGACAGACCCTGGAGATTCAGAAGGACCTGGAAGATCCGAAGGAATTCATGGATACTCTGAAGGTGGATCTTTTTGCAAGCCAGGTATATGTATTTACACCTCGAGGTGATGTCATGGAGCTTCCTGCTGGCTCGACACCTCTCGATTTTGCGTTTAAAATCCATACAGATGTAGGCTGTAAATGCGTTGGCGCAAAAATCAACGGAAAGATTGTAACCATCGACCATGAACTTCAGAATGGGGACATCATAGAGATTCTGACAAATCCGAATTCTACCGGGCCGAACATTGACTGGCTCAGAATTGCTAAAAGTTCAACGGCAAGGACGAAGATCCGCCAGTTCCTGAAAAAACAGGATCGTTCCGATGCTGTAGACAAAGGAAAGAATGCCATCGATAAATATCTTCGCAAGAAAGGATATGAGCCCAATGATATATTAAAATCTGCATATATCAACCGGGCAATCAAGGAACTGAAATATCATTCTCTGGACGATTTCTATACCCAGATCAGTCAGGGAGGAGCCGTTCTTGGAAAGGCTGCAAACCTTCTGATCACCTACTATAAAGAGGAACAGGAAAAAGAGAGCAGCAAGGAAAAGAATGATATTTCCAACATTGCCATTGAATCCAAATTCCCGCAGGCAAGGCAGAAGGCAAAGAATCACGATCTTGGCATTACCGTAAAAGGCATGCCCGACCTGCTGGTCAGACCGTCCAAGTGCTGCAATCCGGTGCCGGGAGATGAAATTATAGGATATATTACCAAAGGAAGAGGCGTATCCGTTCACCGGCTGGACTGTCCGAACATCGCAAGTCTTCCGGACAGTGAAAAACAGAGATTCATTGAAGTGGAATGGAATGTACAGGGAAGCGATGCTTCCTACGATGCGGACATATCCATCATTGCAGAGGACAGAAAAGGGCTGTTTTCAGACCTTTCCCGCACCTGTGAAGACATGGATGTTCATATCATTGGTGTGAATTTCCGGTCCAACAGAGATGATGTTGTCCATGTAATCATGACGCTATCCCTTACCAATACAGGAGAAATGCAGAGAATCCTTCGGACGCTGAAGAATGTCCAGGGTGTTATAGAGGTATATAGAGCAAATTAGAACAATGAGAGCAGTTGTACAGCGAGTCATGCATTCCAGTGTAACAGTGGATGGTACTGTTACAGGAGAAATCGAACAGGGCCTTACGGTACTCATCGGAGTAGAGCAGGGCGATACAGAAAAAGATGTGAAATATATTGCAGATAAGGTTTCCGGCCTTCGGATCTTTACAGATGAAAATGATAAAATGAATCTTTCTGTAAAGGATGTGGGAGGAAAAGTACTTGCCATATCCCAGTTTACCCTTCTGGGCGATGCAAGACATGGCCGGCGTCCGGCATTCATTACAGCAGAAGAGCCGGTTCGTGCCAATGCGCTTTATGAACAGGTCTGCAATGAGATCCGCAGGCAGGGAATTGCGGTTGAAACAGGAGTTTTTCAGGCACACATGCTTGTAAAGATAGAAAACAATGGTCCGGTAACAATACTTCTGGACAGTCATAAACTATTTTAAGAGGAGAACAATATGCAGGTTACAAGAATCCCGACAGGAATGCTTCAGGCGAATTCCTATGTAGTAGTAGATGAAGAGACAAAGAAAGGCTTTGTTGTGGACCTTGGCGGTTATTCGAAAAGGATGAAGTCTTTTGTTGAAAATGAGAATATTGAAATAGAATATATTATCCTGACACATGGTCATGGAGATCATATCTGCGGTGTTCCCGGTCATCTCGAGGACTGGCCGGATGCAAAGGTTGTTGCAGCAGAAGCTGAGCTTCCGCTTCTGACAGATCCGGCACTGAATCTGGCAAGAGATACAGGCGGTACTGATGTGATCATTTCACCGGATCTTCTTGTCAATGACATGGATACCCTTCAGGTTGGAAATCTGGTTTTGAGATTTTTCCTGACCCCGGGCCATACAAAAGGAGGAATGTGCATCTATGTTGAATCAGAGGGCGTCCTGTTCAGCGGAGATACACTGTTCCAGGCATCCATCGGAAGAACAGACTTCTACGGCGGGTCTTTTCCTGAAATAAAGAAATCAATCAAGACCAAGCTCTATGTCCTTCCGGATGAGACAAGAGTATTCCCGGGACATATGGGACCGACAACCATTGGTTTTGAAAAGGAGAACAATCCATTTGTTTTTTAACATCGTACTAAGAAATGTCAGAAAAAGATATGATTTCGAGGAGCTCATAAAAGTCTTTTTCCATGATGATGAATTTGAGATTCATGCTCTGGAACAGAAAGTGCAGGGCACATTTATCACACCCGATGAACTGGAAGAACAAGTGAAGGGCCTTGATAATGTTCTGTGCTTCACATTGCGAAGCGATGCAAAGGAAGATAAGAATCTGCTGAAAAAAGAGATGTATGAAACATTCTGCAGCATCACAGGGAAGAAACCGCCATGGGGAATTCTTACAGGCGTCCGGCCGGTCAAGCTTGCCGGCAGCTTAAAAAAACCCAGAGAGACATTCCTTTCGGACTATTGTCTTTCAAAAGAAAAGGCAGACGAGATCATAGACATATACGAGTATCAGCAGGCCAATCTGAAAATGGCAGATCAAAACAGCGCCGGCATCTATGTGGGAATCCCGTTCTGTCCGACCAGATGCCTCTATTGCTCATTTACATCCAACCAGCCCAAAGGAGATAACGTTGAGCGGTATCTGAAAGCGCTCCATAAAGAAATTGTGGCAATAGGAAAGGGAATGCAGGATACAGGAATCTTTCCCGAGTCCATATATATTGGAGGCGGTACGCCGACAACCTTGGATGAAATGCAGCTGGAAAACCTTCTCAGAGAGGTAAGAGAACACTTTGACATGGAGAATGTCCGGGAGTTTACGGTTGAGGCCGGAAGACCGGATACCATAACGGAAGAAAAGCTGAAAGTGATGAAAGACTTCGGTGTTGACCGGATCAGCATCAATCCCCAGTCCATGAAAGAACGGACATTGGAACTGATCGGAAGGTCGCACAAACCGGAGGATATACGCAAGGCTTTTGCTATTGCAAAAAGAATTGGATTTAAGAGTATCAATGCAGACCACATAGCAGGTCTACCGGAGGAAGAACTCTCTGATTTTGAGAACACTCTTCATGAGGTGATGGCACTTGGTGCTGATAACATTACTGTACATACGCTGGCTGTCAAGCGGGCATCCAGGCTGGTCGAGATGGATAAGGATTATCATCACAGGCAGGCAGATACGGTTTCAGAGATGATGAATCTGTCAAAGAGAATTCTGAAAGAAAACGGCTACCGGCCATATTATCTGTACCGGCAGAAGCATATGTCCGGAAGTCTTGAAAATGTCGGATATTGCAAAAATGACCGCTTCAGCGTATATAACATCAGAATCATGGACGAGACACAGTCCATCATTGCATTGGGCGCAGGGGGGATGAGCAAGGTCTATTTCCCGGAAGAAAACAGGCTGGAGAGAGTGCCCAATGTATCCAATTATGAAATATACATCGATAGAATCGATGAAATGATCGAAAGAAAGAATAAAAACATATTCGATATCAGGAGGTAAAAATGCTGACAAATGCACCAAAAGGAACAAAAGACATGCTTCCGCAGGATGCGTATAAGTGGAAATATGTCAGAGACCGATTTGCACAGATGGCAGAAAAATACGGATACAGGCAGATTGCAACGCCGGTATTTGAACATACGGAGCTTTTCAAGAGAGGCGTAGGAGATACCACAGACATTGTACAGAAGGAAATGTATACCTTTGAAGATCATGGCGGAAGAAGCATCACTTTAAGACCGGAAGGCACATCTCCGGTTGTGCGTTCTTTTGTGGAACATAAGATTTTTGCTGATCCGCAGCCGACCAAGATGTTTTATGACATCTCCTGCTTCAGATATGAAAAACCCCAGTCAGGCAGACTCCGTGAGTTCCACCAGTTCGGCATTGAAGTATTTGGAACAAAGAACATGCTTGCGGATGCTGAAGTCATTGCCATGGGTTCTGAGTTTCTGGCTGAAATGGGAATCAGGAATATTGAACTCAGGATAAACTCCATTGGATGTCCTGTATGCAGAGCAAAGCATAGAGAAGCACTGAAGGAATTCCTTCTTCCTAAATATGATCAGCTCTGCAGCACGTGCAAGGAGAGATTTGATAAAAACCCTATGAGAATTCTGGACTGCAAATCACCGCAGGACCAGGAGCTTGTCAAGGGTGCGCCTGTCATGCTGGATTATCTCTGCGATGACTGCAGGGAAGCATTTGAAGAATTAAAGGCAGATCTTGATGCCATGGGCATTGAATATGTCGTAGACCCTGGAATCGTAAGAGGACTGGACTACTATACAAAAACTGCCTTTGAGTTTGTTACGACATCCATCGGAGCACAGGGCACTGTATGCGGCGGCGGAAGATACGATAACCTCATTGAAGAAGTAGGCGGACCTTCCACTCCGGGCGTTGGCTTTGGTCTTGGCATCGAAAGACTTCTTCTTACCATGGAATCAGAAGGAGTTGAGATTCCAAAGCCTGAGGGCACCGGCGCATTCATTGTAATGATGGGAGAAGATGCAAAGAAATATGGACTGGGTCTTGCTGCTTCGCTTAGAAGCCTGGGAATCAATACAGAGATTGACCTTCTTGCAAGGAATATCAAAGGCCAGATGAAGAACGCCTCAAGAGCAGGAGCAAAATATGCGGTTATCATAGGAGATAATGAGCTTGAGACCGGAATGCTTGGCGTTAAGATCCTGGATGAATCCAGACAGATAGAAGTATCAAAGGATGAAATCATTTCATTTCTTTCAGAAGGATTGAAATAATGAGAAAGATAGGAATTTTCGGGGGAAGCTTTGATCCTGTCCACCTTGGGCATGTGGAGCTTGGAGCCGATGCAAAAGAGCAGGCAGGCCTTGACAGGATGTACTTTGTTCCTGCAAAGCTTCAGCCATTTAAGCTTGACAGGAAGGCTACGGAAGGTTTCCACAGGGTAAACATGTTAAAGCTTGCGCTAAGAGACCATCCGGAACTTGAGGTCTCAGAGTTTGAGCTTGAGCAGGAAGGCATATCATATACCATTCAAACTCTTGATCATTTCAGAGATGTCGAGGGTGACGGTGCAGCAATATATTTTCTGACAGGAACAGATTCATTCATAAAGATCCATACCTGGATGCGGGCAGATGAATTCCTTCCAAGATATTCATTCATAGTAGGTTCAAGACCCGGATACATGGAGGATGAGCTTAGAGCCCAGAAACAGTATCTTGAGAGTGAATATGGATGTGAGATCATCATCGTCCACAATACGATGGTCGATGTCTCTTCCACTGAGATCAGAGACAGAGTGCTGATGGGAAGAAGCCTTGAAGGGCTTGTAGATCCGGAGGTGGAACAATACATTTATGACAACGGACTATATACTTAAGGCGCAGAAGTTCATGGATGAACACCTGAATGACCATAGAAGGGAACATATACAGGGCGTTATTGCCACAGCAGAAGAGCTGGCAGGAATCTATGGTGCAGATGTTGAAAAGGCGCATACGGCAGCCTTTCTGCATGATATCGCAAAGTATCTGGACACAGAAGAATCGGATGAAGAGATTATGAAATTTGGTCTTGGCGATGAATTCATTGGAAACAGAAACCTTGCACATGGTCATATTGCCGCAGCCTGGGCAAAGGAATATTATGGGGTGACAGATGAGGATGTATTAAATGCCATTACATATCATACGTCATCCAGAAAGAATTCAAGCCTTCTTGAAAAGATCATATTTGTTGCGGATACCGTAGAGCCCGGAAGAACCTATGCGGAGGCGAAAGAACTTCTGGAGCGTTCGAAAAAGGATCTCATGGGTGTTTATGAATATATCATCCGATGGATGATGAAGGATTTAAAGGATAAAGGAAAAGAGCCCGGCAGGGATACAATGGATGCATTTAAGGAGATAACAGATGGAAAGTAGAGAAATGGCAATGTTTGCCGCAAAAACACTGGATCAGAAAAAAGGCGGAGACGTCTGTATTCTGGATATTGGAGACAAATCAGGTTTTGCAGATTATTTCATCATGGTTACAGCCATGAATGAAAGACAGCTCAAGTCACTGGCTGAAGAAATGGAATTTGTCCTGGAAAAAGAAGAAATCTTTGTGAAGAGAATTGAGGGAAAACCGGCTTCCGGATGGCTGCTGATGGATTATGGAGACATCATCATCAATATATTTACAGAAGAAAGCCGTAGCAAATATAATATTGAGAAGGTATGGGGAGACTGCGAGACAGTTCCTTTTGACGCCGAATAATTGGAGGTCGTTATGAACGAAAGATATGAATTCAGAGAAATTGAAAAAAAGTGGCAGAAATACTGGAAAGACCATGATGTTTTCAAAATGGAGGAAAAGTATGACCAGGAAAAGTATTATGTGCTGGAAATGTTTCCTTATCCATCCGGGAAACTTCACATGGGTCATGTAAGAAACTATTCCATTGGAGATATCGTAGCAAGATTCAAGACAATGGAAGGATATAACGTGCTGCATCCGATGGGATTTGACTCCTTTGGTCTCCCTGCAGAAAATGCTGCCATCAAGAACGGAATCGCACCGGATATCTGGACATGGGATAACATTCATGAGATGGAGCAGCAGCTTTCCGAACTGGGTCTTTCCTATGACTGGAACAGAGAAGTATGCACCTGTCATCCGGACTATTACAGATGGATGCAGTGGATTTTCATCCAGTTCTATAAAAAAGGACTGGCATACAAGAAAGAAAATCCTGTAAACTGGTGCCCAAGCTGCCAGACCGTACTTGCCAATGAGCAGGTTGTAGACGGTGTATGTGAAAGATGCAAGACACCTGTAACAAAGAAGAAACTGTCACAGTGGTACTTCAAGATTACAGATTATGCAGATAGACTTCTGGAGAATCTGGATAATGGCAAACTGGACGGATGGCCAAACAAGGTAAGAGTCATGCAGAAGAACTGGATCGGCAAATCCAGAGGCTGCGAAGTGGACTTCAAGGTCAAGGATTCCGATGAGGTGCTTACCGTATTTACAACCAGAGTAGATACTATCTACGGCACTACCTTCATGGTACTTGCGCCTGAATATCCGACAGTTCTGGAGAACGTGGAAGGAACAGAATATGAAGCACCTGTTAAGGAATACATCGAAAGATGCAATAAGATGAGTGAAATCGAAAGAACCTCAACGACCAACGAAAAAACAGGTGTATTCATCGGTAAATATGCAATCAACCCGTTCACTGGAGCAGAAATGCCAATCTTCATTTCAGACTACGTTCTGATGGGATATGGTACAGGAGCAGTCATGGGTGTACCTGCTCATGACCAGAGAGACTTTGATTTTGCAAAGAAATTTGAGCTGGATATCATACCGGTTATCGATCCGCAGGATCCGGAAGTGGATGTTACTGACCTGAAGGAAGCATGCGCTGCATCCGGCATCATGATCAATTCCGGAGAAATTACCGGAATGAAGTCAACCGATGCCATCCCTTACATGATCGATAAGGCAGAAAAGGAAGGTGTCGGAAAGGCTACCGTCAACTATAAGCTCCGTGACTGGCTGATTTCCAGACAGAGATACTGGGGTACCCCGATTCCAATGATCTACTGTGAAGACTGCGGCTGGGTTTCTGAAAAGGAAGAGAATCTTCCGGTACTTCTTCCGACGGATATCGAGTTTACAGGAAAAGGCGAGTCACCGATTGCCACTTCAAAGACTTTCGTAGATACTGTATGTCCGGTATGCGGAAAACCGGCAAAGAGAGAAATCGATACCATGGATACATTCCTGGATTCCTCCTGGTATTTCTTGAGATATTGCGATCCTAAGAATACGGAAGCTGTATGGGATAAGAAGAAAACTGACTACTGGATGGATGTAGACCAGTATATCGGCGGCGTAGAACATGCTGTCATGCATCTGATGTATGCTAGATTCTTCCAGATGGCTTTATATGACCTTGGTCTTGTTTCTCAGGAAGAACCATTTAAGAATCTGCTTACGCAGGGAATGGTTAATAAGGGATATATCAACGACAAGGGTGAATATATCGTTGGCAAGATGTCCAAATCCATCGGAAATGTTGTCAGTCCTGCAGAGATCATAGAAAAATATGGTGCAGATACGGCAAGAATGTTCATTCTGTTCGCAGCACCTCCTGAAAAGGAACTGGAATGGAAGGAAGAAGGCGTAGAAGGATGTTTCAGATTCCTGAACAGAGTATGGAGACTTGTTTATGAAATCAAGAGCAAGTATGGATTTAAAACGACAGAATTTGAAATCAGAGATGATGCAGATAAGCAGTTGAACTACATGATGAACTATGCAATCAAAAAGGTATCCGAGGATGCCGGCGGAAAGTTCCAGTTCAATACTGCCATATCTACCATCATGGAATTAGTTAATGAGATGTACCGTTACAAGGAGCGTTCCGATGTGAATGAAGGTCTTGTGAACTTCTGCATTGAAAAGCTTGTCATTATCATGGCGCCATTTACACCGCATATCTGTGATGAAATGTGGGAAGGACTGGGTCATGAAGGCGTGCTGTACAATGTACAGTGGCCGTCCTATGATGAAGCAGCTCTTGTAAAGGACAGTATTGAGATTGTTATTCAGATCAATGGAAAAGTCAGAGAAAAGATGAATGTTGCAGCAGGTCTTTCCAGAGATGAGCTGATGGCAGTTGTCCAGGAAAGTGATATATTTGCCAACCTGACAGAAGGAAAGAATGTTGTCAAGGTTATTGCTGTACCGGAAAAACTTGTGAATATCGTTGTGAAATAGCAATCCACTAGAATTGGAGAAGGTATGAAGCAGAAAGAACGAAACAAAAAAGAAAGTTCATACCTTAAGGTGATACCTCTCGGCGGAGTCGGAGAAATTGGTAAGAACATGACTCTGCTGGAGTATCAGGATCAGATACTGATCATAGACTGCGGTATGAGCTTTCCAGATGATGAGATGTACGGAATAGATGTTGTGCTTCCTGATTTTTCTTATCTGGAAGACCGGACGAAGAAAATCAAGGGGCTCATCCTGACACATGGTCATGAAGATCATATAGGAGCAATCCCGTACTTTCTCAAACAATTCAATGTACCAATCTATGGTACAAGGCTGACACTGGGACTTGTAGAGAATAAACTGATGGAACATGAAGTCTCAGCAAAGCTGAACATCATAAAACCGGGAACGAAGTTCAATCTTGGACCGTTCAAGGTGGAAACAATCAGAACAACACATTCAGTTGCAGATGCGGTCTGCTTCTGCATCGATACACCGGTAGGAAAAGTATTCCACACTGGAGACTTTAAGATCGACTATACGCCGGTGGATGGAGAACCGATCAATCTCCACAAGTTTGCAGAACTTGGAGAAAAAGGGGTTCTTCTGATGATGGCGGACAGCACAAACGCTCTTCGGCCGGGATATACGGCTTCGGAGAGAATAGTTGGAGAAACATTGGACAATATCTTTCAGAGTACGGAGCAGAGAATCATCATCTCCACATTCTCATCCAATGTTCACAGACTCCAGAAAATCATAGACAATGCGGTAAAATGCGGCAGAAAAGTCGCAGTATCCGGGCGTTCCATGGAAAACGTGGTAAGAATCGCGACGGAACTGAAATACCTGAAGATTCCATCCGGAACATTGATTAATCTGGAAAAAGCCAAATCATATCCAGATAAGAAACTTGTCATCATCACCACAGGTTCTCAGGGAGAACCGATGGCAGCACTTTCCAGAATGGCAACCAATGACCATAGAAATGTACAGATTAAAAAAGGTGACGTTGTCATATTATCGTCAACTCCGGTACCCGGAAATGAAAAGACCGTCGGAAATGTTGTAAACAAGCTGATTGACAAGGGTGCAAAAGTAATCTATTCAGATATTGCAGAAACCCATGTTTCCGGTCATGCCAGACAGGAGGAGCTGAAACTGATTCATAATCTCATCAGACCGACATATTTCATGCCGGTTCATGGAGAAGCAATCATGCTTCTTGCCCATAAGCAGCTGGCGGAAAATCTTGGCATGAATGAAAACAGGATTTTTATCCTGGATAATGGTGATGCACTGAATGTATCTAAGAACAAAGCTTTCATAGAGGAAGATAAAGTCCATGCCGGTTCTGTCTTTGTTGACGGACTGGGCGTTGGAGATGTTGGAAATATTGTCCTCCGTGACAGAAGACTGCTTTCGGAATCCGGACTCATCATTGTCATGGCAGCCATTGAAAAGGATACCGGAAGAGTTGTATCCGGTCCTGACATTATTTCAAGAGGATTTGTATATGTCAGAGAGCATGAGGATCTGATGGAGGAAGCCAGGGAGATTGCAGAGTCGGCCCTTGAATATTGCAATGAAAAAGGGATTCGTGACTGGAATGCCATGAAGAATCTGGTGAGAGAGGACCTCAGAAGATATATCTATGACAAGACAGAGAGAAATCCGGTTATCATGCCGCTGTTTCTTGAAGTCTAGAGAAGGAGAGAATATGAACGTTTACGATCAGGCACACAGCCTTGCAAAAGCCATCAAGGAATGTGAAGAATACAAACAGTATATGAATATTAAAAAGACAGTGGAGCAGAATCCACAGCTGGATCAGATGATCAAGGACTTTCAGCAGAAGCAGTTTGAGGTTCAGGCAATGCAGATGGCAGGCCAGGAAGCGGACCCTGAACTGATGAACAAGATCCAGGAACTGGTCGGCATTGTCATGGCAGACCCTCTTGCCGCACAGTACATGCAGTGCGAGATGAGATTTGCATTGATGATGCAGGATGTTCTTCAGATTGTGAATGAGCCGATTGCCGGACCGTCACCAAAGGAAGGAAACTAAACCGATGAAGAACATGATCAAGACGCCGGAGCAGCTTTACAGTATCATGAAGGCAGAAGCGATGGGAGATCTGGTCTTCGATTATATCCTCGGAGAAATCAGACCGGGCGTCACAGAGCAGTCGCTGGCAGATAAGATTGAATCGAAATTCCTGGAGCTTGGAGCAGAAGGGCTTTCCTTTCCGACCATCTGTGTCTCCGGTGCCAGAAGCTGCCTGATGCACGGAGAACCATCCGAAAAGAAAATAGAGGAAGGGGATTTTGTAACCATCGACCTTGGCTGCGTGGTGAACGGATATTGCGGCGACATGACAAGAACGGTCGCAGTCGGATATGTGACAGATGAGATGCAGAAAGTATATGATATCGTTCTGGAATCCCAGCTTGCTGGCCTTGAGGCAGTAAAAAGCGGCGTCAGATGCTTTGATGTGGATAAAATCTGCAGAGACATCATCCAGGATGCAGGCTATGGAGAATATTACATCCATGGAACCGGCCATGGCGTGGGAACCGAGGTCCATGTACCGCCTACCTTGAATACAAAGTCTGACGAGGTGCTCGCGGAAGGCATGCCGGTTACCATAGAGCCGGGAATCTATCTTCCAGACCGGTTTGGAGTCCGGATTGAAGATCTGGCAGTTGTCACAGATTTTGGGATTATCAATACAACCCGCTCGCCGAAAGAACTTATTGTCTTATAAAGGGTTTTATGGTATATTATTATTTGTGATTAATACCCGTAGACGTACGGATAAAAAAATATAAAGCTTTATAAGGAGATTATTATGGTATACGCTAGTGATTTTAGAAACGGTAAAACTTTCATCTTGAACGGTGAACCGCATGTAGTAATCGAATTCCAGCATGTTAAGCCTGGTAAGGGAGCTGCTTTTGTTAGAACAAAGTACAGAAACATTCTGACTGGTGCAACCAGAGAAGAAGCTTTCAACCCGAATGACAAGTTTGAAGATGCGATTATTGAAACAAAGAAGATGCAGTACTTATACAATGACGGTGAACTGTTCTATTTCATGGATCCGGAATCCTATGATCAGGTGCCGCTTTCTGCTGAACAGGTGGAAGATGCAGTAAAATGGATCAGAGAAAATGATGAAGTAACCATCAAATTCTTCCAGGGAAATGCTTTCATGGTAGAAGCAGAAAACTTTGTAGATCTTGAAGTCATCGAAACAGAACCGGGCGTAAAGGGCAATACTGCTACAAACGTAACAAAGGCTGCAACACTGGAAACAGGAGCTGTTGTTCAGGTTCCTATCTTCATCGAGCAGGGTGAGATTGTTCAGATTGATACAAGAGAAGGAAAATATCTTGGAAGATCAAAGAAATAAAAGAGATGAACTTTAGGGGATGCAGCATCTGCGTCCCTTATCTTTTTGGTGCGTGAAAATGAAAAAGAAAATAACAATTGTTCTGCTATTTATAGCAATTGCAGCGGTTTCCATGTTCATGGTGCTAAACCTGATGAATAAGCCGCTGGACCAGAGCGATGATGAAATCTGCATCGTGAAAGTGGAAAACGGAAGCGGTACGGCAGCCATTGCGGAGGCATTAAAAGAGGCAGGTGTCATAGACAATACGAAAGCCTTTAGAATCCTTTCCAAAATCCATGGAAATGACGGAAAATACATGGCAGGTACCTATGGGGTTTCACCTTCCATGCCTGTTCTTGACATTCAGAAAATGATTGTCAGCAATGATACCATGGCCAATTCCTTTACCGTCACGGAAGGGCAGACGGTTGAAAAAATTGCGAGAAACCTGGAAGCGGCAGGTGTTACGACCTATGATGCATTCATGAAGGAAGAGGAGAAAGGCAAATTCGATTATGCTTTTCTGAAGGGATCTGATAAATCCATGTACCGTCTGGAAGGATATCTGTATCCGGATACATATTCCTTTGATGTCCATACAGATGTTCATAAAGTCATCGATACCATGCTCCAGAACTACGTGGCGCATGTTGATGCTTCTTCTGTTTCCAGGAAACAGCTGATCATCGCTTCCATCATTGAAAGAGAAGCAGGAAACCAGGAAGACATGGGAAAGGTCTCCAGCGTCATATATAACAGGCTGGACATCGGGATGGCGCTTCAGATGGATTCCATCATTTCCTATGTATTGCAGGAGGACCGGGTGAACCTTTCCAACCAGGATCTTCAGGTGGATTCCAGCTACAATCCATATAAGAATACTGGACTTCCTCCGGGACCGATCTGCTGTCCGGGAGAAAAGGCCATTGAAGCCGCTCTGCATCCGGAAAAGACAGATTATCTGTATTTTGTTCTCAGCGATGCGCTGGATGGAACTGCAAAGTTTACCAGTGACTATGACCAGTTTCTGAAGGATAAGGACGCATATTATAAAGCATATAATGAAAAATATGGAGAAGAAGGGAAGTAATGGGGACTTATCAGAATATCATCAATCCGGAAGTGGCAGATTATCTTGTGAAATACAATCAGCCGCTCAATGAAGACTTCAAAGCCTTCCGTAAAGAATCGGAAGAGCAGAATGTGCCGATTATTCTGCCGGATGCAGAAACCTTGATCTGTAACCTTCTGCGGCTGAAAAAACCGCAGCGGATTCTTGAAATCGGTACGGCGGTCGGATATTCCGCAGCAGTATTTGCATCGGTCTGCGAAGCTGCTGTGACAACCATTGAAGTAAAAGAGGAAATGGCGCAGAAAGCCAGAAAGAATATTGAGAGATTCGGCCTTTCTGAAAGAATTACCGTGCTCTGCGGAGACGGAGAAGAAATCATTCATTCCTTATCTGAGACCTTTGATTTTGTATTCATCGATGCGGCAAAATCTCATTACAGACGGTTTTTTGATGCCGCAGCTTCTCATTGTACCGATGATGCTCTCATCGTCTGCGACAACGTCCTTTTTAAAGCGAGAACAGTATCTGATGCCTATGATCCGCAGAAAAAATATAAGACAAACATCCGAAAAATGAGGGAATTTGTTGACTATCTCATGAATCTGGAAGATGCAGATACTTCGCTTGCAGCAGTAGGAGATGGTCTGACGGTGACAATATTAAAGAGGAAATAATCAAAATGAAAAAAATAGAACTGCTTGCTCCGGCAGGGGATCTTGAAAAACTGAAAATAGCTGTAGAATATGGTGCGGATGCCGTATATTTCGGTGGAGAAATGTTTTCACTGAGAAGCGGCGCAGGAAATCTTACCGTTGAGGAAATGAAGGAAGGTCTGGATTTCTGTCATGCCCATGGAGCAAAGGGTTATCTTGCCATTAACATCTATGCACATAATGAGGATCTGGAGCCGCTTTCTTCCTACATGGAGAAAATCCGGGAACTTCCCATTGACGCCTTTATTGTATCTGATCCGGGCGTGATGGAAATCATCCGGGAGCATGTACCGGATGCTGAACTTCATCTTTCTACCCAGGCCAATACCACCAATATCCGGACGGCCAGGTTCTGGAGCAGAATGGGTATCAAAAGAATTGTTCTGGCAAGAGAACTTACATTTCCTGAAATCAGGGAAATTACAGCAAATGTTCCGGAAGGAATGGACATTGAAGCTTTTGTGCAGGGCGCCATGTGCATCTCCTATTCGGGCAGATGTCTTCTTTCCAATTTCATGGTGGAAAGAGATGCAAACAGAGGCGCATGTGCGCATCCATGCAGATATAAGTACAGCGTGGTGGAAGAAAAACGGCCCGGAGAATACTATCCGGTTGAAGAAGATGAACGGGGAACATATATCTTCAATTCCAGGGATCTTTGCATGATAGAGCATATTCCGGAACTTGCAGCAGCCGGCATCACATCCTTCAAAGTAGAGGGAAGGATGAAGAGCATCTTCTATGTTGCCAACATCATCCGCGCATACCGGCTGGCGCTTGATGCATATTATGAGGACCCGGAGAATTATGCATTTAATCCTCACTGGCTGGAGCTATTGAAGATGGCAAGCCACAGAGAGTTTACGACAGGCTTCTATTTCAAGAAACCGACCAACGAGGATCAGAACTACCAGACAAGTGCATATACGAGGGATTATACATTTACGGGGATTGTACTGGAATATAACAAAGAAACCGGAATCGCTGTCGTTGAACAGAGAAACAAAATGACCATCGGTGATGAGATTCTGGTCTTCGGTCCGGAAGAAGAAGGATATGAATTCATTCTGGAATACATGACGGATATTGATGACAATCCGATGGATACTTCTCCGCATCCCCAGCAGCTTCTGAAAATACAGCTGCCGGAAGGTGCAAAGAGAAACTACATGCTGTGCAAAAGAAAATAATTATTGCAGAAAAAAAGGATCTGGAGCTTCAAGCCCAGATCCTAATTGATTATTTCAGGTTCATGTATCCTGTAGAGAATCCCTCTGCCGGACTATCATCACATTTAAATTCAATGGAAATCTGAATTTCACCTGCTTTTTTAGTTTCAGACATGTCGGTGCCTATGACGCGGATTCCCGATGATATATAAACATGATGTGCAGGAAGGGTTTCTTTGTAAATGTTTGTTGTATTCTGTTTTTCTCCATCGACTTTCAGTTCGGTGGATGTAATGAGAAAGTCATTGTCCGTTCTGTTGTCAATCCAGATATGATATCCGTCTTCGTTATCTTCCGAACTGACAATCTTCACATTTTTCTGATCATAGATTACAGTGCCTTCCGGCTGCTGATGCACAGGCACATAGGTGGATGTTGTCTTCATCCGGAGATATTCTTCCCGGTTATAAATGACAGCTTCCTTTGTCGATATCTGAATGCCGGTGAATATCAGACTGCTGATTTCCGGGTCGGTCAGGTCATAGATTCTGTCATAGAGGGTGACGCTGTCGCCGCTTTTGATGGTTTCATAAAAGATGTGATTATATGCCCGTTCGTTGGTTCCGGAACGGTAAAAGCGAACTTTCAGATTTTCCTTGCTGGAATTTTTGATGGAATACTCCAGTTTGAACGTTTCCTTTTCTTCATCTTTATAGATTCCGGTGAGCGCTACCTTGATATCTTTCTCATCGACAATGATGCCATCTCCGTCTATGGTATAATCTTCTGCAGTGTAATGTTCGAAGGAATAATTGTTCAGTTTTTCAGATTCAGCATAGTAAGAACGGCTCATTATGGAGATTTGCGAAACGATGGCAAAAATAATCAGCAGAGCCATGATAACAGAAAGAGAGATAATGGCTTTTTTCAGCCTCCGTTTGATATTTGCGGATTTTTCCTGTGCTTCCTGCAATTTCTGATTGATCAGTTCCTGGATGTTTTTTTCTTCCCATTCCGGGTCAACCGCATGTCTTCTCTGCCATTCCTTGTCATTGCTGTAGGAGCCGCCGCAGTTCGGGCAGACCTTGTCTACTGCCGTATCGATTTTAGTTCCGCAGTAGTCGCAGGTGATGACAGGATCTTCATATATTAATTCTTTGGCACGCTTTCGCGCTTCTTTTTCAATGCTTTCCCTGCTGAGAACTTTGACATTGATTCTTATATATTTGACAATCAGAACGATTGTAGAAATCAATAACAGCAGAATATTTATAAGAATAATCATGAAATCCGAAACCTCCTTCTGAATGGTTCTTTCTATTCGTATATTGTATCATATATCTCTTGTATATTTGTGTAAATTGTTCTAGAATAATATAAATATATAGTTTGAATAGGAAAGGAACGGTAAAATGGCCCCCAGTTGGTTTAATAGAAGAAAAAATGATGTAGAAGAAGAAGTCATGTCCATTCTGGAAGAATCTTCACAGTCCGGAGAATTCAAGGAAGAAGGGAAGAAGATGATCAATGCCATCTTTGAATTTGACGATAAGCTGGCACATGAGATCATGACGCCGCGTACGGATGTATTCATGATTGACATCCAGGATGATGCGGATGAATATATCGATGAACTGATGGAACTGAGATATTCCCGCATTCCTGTTTATGATGACGATGTGGACAACATCATCGGCATACTGAATATCAAGGACATGTTCATTAAAGCATATAAAGACGGCTTTGAAAACATCAAGATCAAGGATATTCTTCGTAAAGCATATTTTGTTCCGGATACAAAAAATATCGATGCCCTATTCTTTGAACTCCAGAAGCAGAAACAGCACATCGCACTTCTGATTGATGAATATGGCGGATTTTCCGGCATCGTTACCATGGAGGACATCATCGAGGAAATCGTTGGAGATATTGACGATGAATATGATGAGGAAGAGGTAGATATTGAAAAGATCGAAGAAAATGTTTACCGTGTGGACGGAAATGTTTCTCTTTCCGATCTCAGCGATAGAATCGGAAACGAAATAGACTCCGAGAATTCCGAAACCATCGGAGGACTTGTCATTGAGCTTCTGGATGAGATTCCTGATGAAAATGCAAAGGAATACAGAGAAGTTGAATACTTGAACGTCCGTCTGAAGATAGAATCTGTCAGGGACCGCAGAGTAGAAAAGGTTATTTTACATATATTAGAAAAGAAAAATGAAGAAGATGAATAGAATAGCAGGTGTTATGCTGCTTGCTCTGGTTTTCATGTTTACCGGTATTTTTACAGTTCCATCCCATGGAGCTTCCAGTCCGTTTCTGGAAGGGGATTTTCAGCATCATGAAAGATTTGCCGGAAAACCTCTATATTACGGAATTGATGTATCCAGATGGCAGGGTGACATCGACTGGAAAAAAGTAAAAGCATCCGGCGTGGATTTTGCCATCATTCAGGCCGGGCACCGGAAACGCAGCCTCGAAGATAATGGCCGGATGGAAAAAGATATCAAGTTTGACCGGAACATTCAGGGAGCGAAAGCAAACGGAATCCATACAGGCGTATACTTCTTCTCCCAGGCACTTACAAAGAACGAAGCAGTTGAAGAAGCGGAATTTCTTCTGAATATCCTGAAAGGTACGTCTCTGGATCTTCCTGTCTTCATTGACATGGAAACCGGAAGCGGATACAGAAACAAGCCGGTATTTGGCATTACACCGTCGAAAAGAGACGACCTGGCTGAAATATGCAATGCATTCTGCAGCAGAATCTGTCAGGCAGGCTACCGGGCAGGTGTTTATGCAAATACCCATACACTTACAAACAATATCAATGTATCCATGATTACAGAGAAAGGGTATACCATCTGGAATGCCCAGTATGGAACCAGATCGGAGTATGATGGAAACTATACCATCTGGCAGTATTCCAGCAAAGGTTCTGTGCCCGGCATTGAAGGAAATGTTGATCTGGACTTTCTTTATGGCAATGCATTCTTTTCAGGAAGCAGCAAGATTGTATCTGCTGCAGGAAAGGTGACAGGTCTTAAGAAAAGTTCGGCAACAAGCTCTGCAATTGTCATCCGCTGGAAGGGTCAGAAAAACGTCAAGGGGTATAAGGTATACAGATCCACCAGGCATGGCGGAACATACAAAAGAATAGGAACGACGGGCAAGACATCATTTAAGGATACCGGTCTATCGCCCGGTAAGGAATATTATTACAAGGTTCGTGCATATGATTCCCAGGGAACTGCAGAGTCTTCCGTATATTACGGAGCGCTTACCCGGCCGCTCTATGACCGGTACGGACAACTCAAAGCTTCTAAAGTCCTGAGAACGCATCCCGGTTCAAAATATGCCAGCGTCAGGAAACTGAAGAAAGGAAACAAGGTTACCATATACGGCTATGCCCTTGATGGAAGAGGCAACAAATGGTACAAGGTAAAATACAAAACTTCAAAGAAAACATATAAGGGATATATCCTTTCCGGAAAGGTTACAATCACCAAAAAGGTCACCACTGCAGGCAAGGCTGCCCTTCGGAAAGACGCAGGCAAATCCTTCCAGTCCTATGGAACCATTCCAAAAGGAAAGCGTCTGACCATCCTCGGAACGAAAACCGTAAAAGGTACTACCTGGTACAAGGTGAAATATAAGATTGGCAAAAAGAAAAGAACCGGCTATGTCATCGGCAGCGCTGTGAAAGCTGTCAATGTGAAATATTAGGAGCAGAACAATGGCTGAAAAATACATACCTGTCAAGGATAAGACGTACAAGCAGAATGAGACCATACTGGCCGTCATCTGCATCAGCATCATTGCATTTCTGGCAGGATCCATACTCTGGATGATTTTCGATTACGGATGGATGCTTGCTGTCTCTTTGTTTTCTCTCATTCTGATCGGCGTCATGTTTGTTCTGATTCTTTTGAGAAGAAAGAAGGGAATCTATCTCATAGAGGATCATGAGATGGAATACTATAACAGGGAAGCCGATGAAAAAAAGAGAGTGAAGCTGGAGAAACAGAGAAAGATTGAAAACCATAAGGATAATACGCGAAGGAAGAAAAAGACACCGGCCAGATTAAAATGATAAAAATCATAAAAAATATATGAAAAAAGTAAAAGAAATCCTTTGACAAAGAGGATTTCTTTTGTTACACTATATGAGTATGTGAGCCGCACGGAAAAGGTTTTCAAAGCAGAAATGCTGCCTTCACACGGCGAGACTGGAATGAGGAGGAATAATAAAAATGTATGCAGTAATTGAAACTGGCGGAAAGCAGTACAAAGTACAGAACGGCGACGTGATCACAGTTGAAAAATTAAACGTAGAAGCTGGTGAAACAGTCGTATTTGACAAGGTATTAGTTATGGGAGAAGGTGCTGATCTTCAGATTGGTACTCCATATCTTGATGCAGCAGTATCCGGTAGAGTTGTTGAAAACGGAAAAGGTAAGAAGGTTATAATCTTTAAGTACAAGAGCAAGAAGGATTACAGAAAGAAGCAGGGACACAGACAGCCTTATACAAAGGTTGAGATCTTTGGCCTTGGCGGCGAAGAAGCTCCTGTAGTAGAAGAAACTCCTGTAGCAGAAGAAGCTCCAGCAGTGGAAGAAGCTCCAGCAGCAGAAGTAAAGAAGCCTTCAAAGTCATTAAAGTCAATGAAGAAGGCTGAGCTGATTGAATTTGCAAAAGAAAACGGCATTGAACTGGATGAAAAAGCAACAAACGCAGTAATGATTGAAACAATCGAAGCTGCAATCAAATAGATTAGAGCAAGGAGGTAAATCTCATGGCAAGTAAGAAAGGTGTAGGAAGTTCCAAGAACGGTAGAGATTCCGAGTCGAAACGTTTAGGAGTTAAGACAGGTGACGGTCAGTTTGTAACAGCTGGCAGCATTTTAGTAAGACAGAGAGGAACAAAGTTCCATCCTGGCAACAATGTAGGCATTGGTGGAGATGACACTTTATTCGCTAAGATCGATGGCGCAGTTAAGTTTGAAAGAAAAGACAAGACTAGAAAACAGGTAAGTGTTTATCCAAAGGAAGCTTAATTTGTATTTAACCCCTGAATTCATTTCAGGGGTATATTTTTTTGAAAGGTGCAGGAATGTTTGTAGATCGAGCAACAATATTCATAAAATCCGGAAAAGGCGGAGACGGATGTGTATCCTTCCGCAGAGAACCTTTTGTACCCGAAGGCGGCCCTGATGGCGGAGATGGCGGAAAAGGCGGAGATGTCATTTTCATGGCCGATGAGAATCTTCGTACATTGATGGACTTCAGATACAAGAGAAAATATGAGGCCGAAAACGGTCAGAACGGCATGAAAAAGAAGAGATTCGGAAAGTATGGTGAGGATCTCATCATTAAGGTCCCGGTAGGAACCATGGTCATTGATGAAGAGTCCGGCATGCTCATGGCAGATCTGGTCAGAAACGGCCAATCCTTTGTTGCAGCAAAGGGCGGAAAGGGCGGAAAAGGGAATACCCATTATACAACATCCACAAGACAGGCGCCGAATTTTGCGGAAGCCGGCGGATTTGCGAAGGAACGCAATGTGATTCTGGAAATGAAGCTGATTGCAGATGTCGGACTTGTAGGTTTTCCGAATGTGGGAAAATCCTCCATTCTTTCCGTTGCAACCAGTGCAAAACCGAAGATTGCCAACTATCACTTTACGACCATTGAGCCAAATCTTGGAATTGTAGAGCTTTCCAATACCAGCTTCTGCCTGGCAGACATTGCAGGCATCATTGAAGGTGCATCCCAGGGTGCAGGGCTTGGGTTCAAGTTCCTCAAGCATATCGAGAGAACGAAGGTCCTGATTCATGTTGTGGATGTTTCCGGATGTGAAGGAAGAGATCCCATCGAGGATTTCAACAAGATCAATGAAGAACTGAGGGCATATGATGAAAGACTTCTGAAGAAGCCAATGATTGTAGCTGCCAATAAAATGGATCTCATTGATGAAGATGATGAAAAATATCTGGAATTCAAAAAATATGTGGAAGACCTGGGCTATAAGGTGTTTCCAATGTCTGCACCGATCAATATCGGTGTAAGACCGGTTCTGGATGAAGCTGCAAGACTGCTTTCGGAAGTGGAAGCAAATCCTGTAGAAGAAGACCTGACATATGAAATTTTTGATTTTGATTCTGAAGACAAGGATCCGGATTTCAGAAAGGTCACAGGCTACTTTGATGAAAAGGAGTATGTATATGTTCTGGAAGGAAAGCAGCTGACAAAAATATTCAATTCCACAAACTTCGAAGACGGAAGCTCACTGCGCTATCTGGATAAATACATTGAAAAGTCCGGCGGCATGCAGATTCTCAGAGATCTTGGCATTTCGGACGGAGATACTGTGCGCATTGAGGATTTTGAATTTGAATACTGGGATAATTAATCATGGGGATTTCGTATGTGCATACGAAATCCTTTTCTATTCTTCTTACTTGGGGTATAATGAACACATGTAAATGGTTAAGTATTGGAAAGGAAGGTTATCATGATCATCGAATTGATTCTATATTATATTCTGCCGGAGGGAATGTTTCTCAGGCTGAATTGTCTGGGACTACCTTGGCTTGTCATTGACTATGCATTAAAGATATTCTGCATTGCATTATTATGCTATGCCATTTTTCGAGTGGTAAGAATCAACAGAAAAGGCTTCAGCCGGAAAACGATTGAAGAAGCTGCAGAAGGAAAATATGCTCTGGACGGGAGAAAGTTCCCGGTCATTACCTGTGACTACTGCGGGGAAAAAATAGATACCGCCAGGCATGATGTCTGTCCGGTATGCGGTTCGCCGTATGATCTGGATAAAGAATGGAAAAAGAGACATCGTGTCAACAAGGATGAAGCGGATATCTTTGCAGAGGAATTTATCAGCGAAAAAAACAGCGAAGCCGACAGAAAGACAAAAAAACCAATGACTCTGGTTGTTATTTCTGCCATTTTATGTCTGATTGTATTTTTAGTCCCCGCTATATATTACTCTTCATATGATGTGACTGAGGAACCTGATTATTTTGCAGAGGATATGGAAGGCATGGAAGAAGCACCCTATACCCTTCAGGGTGACCCTGTCATTTTAGATTACAATGGCGTGAAGATTACAGTGAAAGGTTTTTACAGGGAGCCGGTTGCCGATACTTTTAATCATCTCATACATTTTGCGGTGGAAAATAATACGGAATATGAGATTAACGTGGAAGTATATATCGGCGGCGTGAATCATTACGGTATGGACGAATACGGATATGCTTATGTTGGTGCAGGAAAAACAAAGGATTTCACTGCCGATTATTTTCCAAATTTATGTGACAACGAAATTTCGAACGTCTATATATCCTCCATTATCATCCATAATCTGATAAATCAGAAAGACGTGCCATATGTATTCTATGAAAGCGACCGGCCGATCAACCTGAAGACCACATCGGATTTCCAGCCGGAATATCCGGCGGTGGATGCCGCATGCATCTATGAAAAGGATGGAATACGGATCAGCACCAGAAAAGTGAAAGATACGGAAGAACCGACGTATGAACTCTATATGGAAAATGATACAGATCATGTATATAGGGTAGAATATGCCGGCGTGAAAGGAAATGGTAAGGAGATAAAGGCCTACGGATTCTATCACACATATATACAAAAGGGATATGTCTATTATGACGGCTATTTCTCTCCTGATACAAAGAAAGGCGTGAAAGATCCGCTGATTGAGGTGGATTTTCTGCTGAAGGATGTGAATGATTCGAATCAGACATTCCATACAGGATATATTACGATGAAATAGGGGGAGGAAGCATGAGTGTATACTATTTGCCGTTTTTTGTGATTATTCTAGGGATACTTTTGTATCTGTACATCAAGACTAGAGCAAAAATCAGAAGCATACGGAAGTTTGAACATAGTGCTGCAAAAAAGCAGGCGGCTAATAAATCGGATGAAATGGTATTTACCTGTGAATTCTGCGGCGCGCTCATTCATCCTGAAAAGAATGCAGCATGTCCGAAATGCGGTGCGTCATATGCCGAAAACATCAGGTGGAAGGAAATTCAGGAGACTGACCGGCAGAAAGTGCTGAACCGGCCGGAAGAATTTGTTGATTCTGTGGGAGGAAAGAATCTGAAAGGAATGGTACGCCGCTCCAGAATTCTGCTGGTACTGATGGCGATGATTCTCATTGGATCGATTGTAATCTGTCTGGAGGAGATGTATTTTTTTCAGGTGGTCAGCGGGACCAATTATCTGCATGATGAAAGGCTGAATCACATGGGCGAACATTACCAGAAAGAAGTTTGTTCGCTGGAAAACGACGGGATTTTGTTAGATGAAGACGGTGTTTTTGTTCAGGTTACAGGAATCTACAGGGATGCAGATAAAGTGAAGATTGAATATCTTGTGAATAATACCAATGAATCTGATATGCATCTTCGCTTTAACCGGTACGGCCAGAACGGGAAGGCGCAGATCTCCCGCACGCCTGTGGTGAATCACGATTTAAAAAAAGGAAGAAGTGTAACCGTCTATGAAGAACTGGATGAGAAAAATCCGATATGGTCACTGGCCTATGGAACCTTTCATCTGGATCAGATGAACTATTTCCATGAACAGAATGCGACCATTGTGCTGACAACCGGCCTGCAGGATGGAAAGGATTCCGTCCAGGGAGAACCTGTGATGGAAAATGACCATATCAAGGTGGTGAAGAACAAGGAGACCCTTCTGATTATCAATCAGTCGGATGAAGGATACCAGATGAACCTTGGTAAAGTGAAAAGCGGAAATGACGAATATACAGTAAGAAGCTGGGATATAATCATCCCGCAGGGATATTCCTACTGCCTGGATCAGGTGACCTGTAAGCAGCTGCCGAAGAACAAAGAAAATCTGAAACTGACGCTGTATTTTCAATCTCTTGAGAATGCTTCCGAAAAATTCACTGAGACAGTAGATATTTCAAATCAGATTATCAAACAGTAAAGAGGAACGGGAATGGAAAAACGATTTGAAGAGTTGAACCAATATGATGAAAATACGAGAATCCGAGAGGAAAAAAAGCTCTGCAGGGAAATAGAGGAGGAGGCGGAAAAACTCTACCAGAACGAAGATTTTGCCGCTTCACTGGACCTTTATGACCGGATGATCCATCTTGCATCGGATGCTTATGTTTTAGAGAACCCGCAGAGTCTGAAGCGGGCTGTAGAAATGCTGAGCCGGGATGTGGAGCAGCATATAGAAGAGAGCAATGTGGATGAGAAGACGCTCTCCAAAGCAGGAAGGGCGAAAGACCTCATGACAATGTTCCAGCAGAAATTTGAGCCGGATGAAAATGGCGAATATTATGTGGAACTTGCCGATGATTCTTTTCAGAAAGAATACCGCATGAAAGCATATGAGCAGCTCGGCACCGTATACCATATGATGGAGATGATGGAGCATGCAGATTACATGTCGGATGTGTTTCATGCGTCTGTGAATCCGGAATACATCTATGTGACCGGACTGTATTTTGAAAAACTTCTGGAGCAGGATGATTCCCTCATGGAGGAATATGGCGCCATTGTGGTGGATGCCTATGAAACATATCTTGCGACGATTGATCCGTTTGCACCGGATATCGATAAAATCCGCCATGCTCACGGCATTCTGGACTATTATTACGGTTTTGGATACGGCGTTGAAAGAAACCTTGCAAAATCCATGCTTCACGAGCAGGCAAACAAAAGCATCGGTAAGACGCTGGGAAGAAAGAAGGCTGCAAAGATGGCAGATCTGATGAATGCCATCACCGGATATAAATAAAGACGATAAAAAGATCACAAATGTGGTCTTTATTTTATGGAATGCTTGACAGGTGAAAGATTTTTCACTAAACTAAACGGGTGGTGAAAATTCATTCACCATTTTGAGGTGGAGATTATGAAAATATCGAAAACGAAAGAAAAATATCTGATGGAGGCACTGCGCCTATTCTCTGAAAAGGGCTATGGTGCTGTAGGCGTTACGGAAATTGCAGAGGCTGTGGGATGCACCACTTCCGCTTTATACAAGCATTTCCCCAATAAAAAGGCGCTATTTGATGAGATTCTGGCCATGGGAAAGTCGGATTTTCAGTATCACATGGGATCGATTCATGAGAATCTGTTCTGTACCGAAGAAGGAAGAGATAGAATTATCCATATGTCCGTGGAAAAACAGACGGAGATGATACTTCGTCTGTTTGATGCACTGTCTGAGGATGGCGCCCCAAAATACTTCCGTAAGCTCGTAAGAGTGGAACAATATGAACACCCTGAACTGGCGGACATATATAGGGAAGGCTATCTGGAGGCACAGATTGCATCCATGGAAAGTATCATCCGTACATGGATGGAAAAAGGGCGCGTGAAAGAGGAAGATTCCCATCTTCTGGCAGTCCAGTACATTTCTCCGCTATTTGTCCATGTGGAGATGTGCGACCTTGATGCTTCCAAAAGAGAAGAAGCAAAAGATTCTCTCAGAAGGCATATCGCTTTGTTTAACAGAACATACGGAAAGGAAAACAGCTAGTTTATGAAACACGGAAAGAGTAGTAGTTGTGAAACTCTGCCTGAGAATGCAGGCGGAAAGAAATTGAATTTTGCTCTCATCATGACAGTATACCTGCTGGGTATCTTCATGGGAGCTCTGGATACAGGAATTGTAACTCCTGCCAGAACTGTCATCCAGAATTCACTGAATGTGGATGATTCTACAGGAATCTGGATGATTACAATATATACCCTGGCATATGCCGCATCCATTCCTGTCATGGGAAAACTTGCAGACCGGATGGGAAGAAGAACCATATATCTGATCAGCATTCTTCTTTTTGGCGCCGGTTCTTTTGCCTGCGGACTGTCGCACAGTTCCGACAGCTTTACATTCCTGCTGCTTGCTAGAGCGGTGCAGGCCATTGGAGGCGGCGGCATCGTTCCGATAGCCAATGCAGAATTCGGAAGTACATTTCCTGTAGAAAAAAGAGGAATGGCCCTTGGAATGGTAGGCGGCGTCTATGGAATTGCCAACATTTTCGGAGCATCTGCCGGATCTCTGGTACTGGATATCTTTGGGACAGACAGATGGGAGTTTATCTTTTATGTCAATGTACCGATCGCAGTATTCATTCTGATCGCAGGATATAAATGCCTTCCTAATACAAAGGAAAAAGCGGTATCGAAGATTGACGGAATTGGAACCTGTCTTCTTGTCATCATGGTTTTGTGCATCATGTATGGATTGAAGAATATCGATTTCTTTGATTTCAGAAACACCATTCGCACGACGGATGTTTATCCGTATCTCATCGGATTTGTGGTGCTTCTTCCTTTCTTTATCCTTGTGGAAAGGAAAGCAGAGGACCCGGTACTGAATCTGAAATTCTTCACAAACCTGAGAATTGTCATCACTCTCATCATTTCCCTTATAACAGGAATTGTCATGATGGGCGTTGTATTCATTCCGCAGCTTTGTGAAAATGCCATGGAAGTGCCGACGGGAGATGGCGGATATTTTGTTATTGCTCTTGGAATCACTGCAGGTGTCGGCGCCATGTCTTCGGGCAGGATGACGGATAAGATGGGACCGAAGATTGTCCTTGCCTTTGGTTTTTTCTGTTCCATTGCAGGTGCACTGGTCATCATATTCCGTACAACGCAGGAGCCTACGGTATTCAATGTATTTCTGGCACTGGCTCTCATTGGTCTATCCATCGGATTTACCATGGGCGCGCCGCTGAATTACATGATGCTTGGTGAAATAGATAAGAGAGAGGCAAACTCCGGCCTTGCCACGCTTTCATTGGTCAGATCTCTGGGAACTGTCGTGGCACCTGCCATCATGGTCGGATTTATTGCGCAGGCAGGTCTTGGCGTTTCAGATAATATCATGAACATTCTACCGGATAAGATTACGGTTCCGGAGCTTCCTTATGCAGCTGAGCTTCAGGAAAAGATGAAAGACATGGACATGGAGGACATGCCCGATCTCACATCGATGAACGAAGTGGAGATAGATTTCGGCAGTGATGACAGCGATTTTGAGCTGCCCGATGATCTTCTGGATGAAATGCAGAATTCGGATGTCACAAACATCACGGACAGTGTCATCCACATGTGTACATATTTCTTTGATGAAATGCGTCCGGACATAGAAAAGGACATCACCGATGGAATTGACGAAGGAGTCAAAAGCCTCAATAATGCCATCACTGAAATGGACAAGAATATCAAAGACATGGAAGAAGGACGCGACGGCATCCAGACAGCCATAGATAAGCAGAATGATGCCATCAGGAAACAGAAAAACCAGCTGAAAAAGATGAAGGAAGGAAGAGCCGGAATCAAGAAGGGCAGAGAGGAAATGAAAAAAGCCATTGAAGGCATTGAGAAGGGCAGAGATGGCATTGCAAAGGCGATTCCGGGCGTCCGGAAGGGATATGATGCGACAGAAAAACCGCTTTCTGAAATGAAAGCAGGATATAGCCAGATGGAAAAGATTCCTTCCAATCCTCAAATTGACAAAAAGAAGGCAGAACTGAAAAAGCAGATCAGCACCATGGAATCCAAGCGTGCGGCGATGAAGAAGCAGCTGACGGATCTGAAGGCCAAAAAGAAGCAGATGAATGCACAGATCAAGACCATGAAATCCAAGAGAGCGCAGATGAAGACGCAGATGGAGCAGATGGATGAAGGAATCAAGGGTCTGACTAAAGCAGTCAGTGGAATTGAGGAAGCAAAAGAAAAACTGAAGAAGAAGAAAAAAGATCTGGAGGAAGGAATTTCCGCTATCCGGGAAGGAAAAACCGAAGCCGAAGAATATATACGGAAGATGAATGTCATGAAGGATGCCGTTCCGGAGACCTTTGACAAAGCACAGAAAAACTATGTTTCGGAAGTTAAAAAGTGCGAACCGCAGATACGAAAGACTTTCCAGAGCACCCTTGGAGAAGGATTCAGAAACATGTTCATCATGACCGGAATTGCAGCCCTTTTAGGCATACTGCTGCTGGTATTTTATCGGAAGAAAAAAGAAGAATTTCTAAAGGATGATCCATTTGATCTTTCATAAATGATTTTCCCCCATGGATGAAAATTTCATTTGTGGGGGTTATTTCATTTTTCCTTACAGTATAGTATAATGAAAACAATATTATATGAATTTGGAGTGAGTTATGAAGCAGGAATTAATCATACAGCAGAATAAAGCATTTGGAGTAGCCTATGCAGAAAAGAAAGGCCTCATCTTTGTTCTCGCAAGAGACCATGTCAACATCTATGACCTGAAGACAAGAAAACCGGTTGCCGCATTTCCGACAGAGCAGGCACCAACGGATATCTGTTTTGATGATGAAAATGAAAACATCTTCATGCTGGACAGCCTTGGAGATCTTTATCTGTACAAGATGGATAAGGTGCTGGCAGGAGACGGAAGATTTGAAAAGGAAATGGCAGCCTTTGAACTGATGAATACATGTCATTCCCTTCACTATTTCAAAGACGGATGGGTTCTTGGCCTTGGAACAACCGGAGACTATATCGTCAACATCTTTGAAGAAAAGAAGTTCGGTGTCTATGATTACAGCATGGAAGAGTATGTATTTAAAAAGAAGAACAACAACCGGTATTATGACCGGAAGACCGGTCTGATTACTGCAGTTATAGAAGGCAGGGAATTTGGTGCGGAGCAGAAGGAATTTACCGATCCGAGGACAGATATTACCATTCCGATTGAAGTGGTCACTGTCAAGAATGATATTTTCCATTCCACTTTTGCAGAAGATTTCATTATTGTAACAGAAAAGAAAAGCCGCGGCCTTCTCAAGCAGAATGCCAATGTCATGGTCAAGAGAAGAAAAATGGAACTGAGAGGCATTCTTCCGGATAAAAAATATCTCAAATGCCTGGAGCAGAATAACATATACCAGACTGCCGTTATCAATGACCGGCTTCTGCTTTTGAATACCTTCAAGTCCCTGATGCTTATCGACTATAAGAATAATAAGCTTCGCTTGGACCTTGTTGACAATGTTTTCGGTCAGTTCTCTGTCATTGATGAACATAGCGTCCTGTTTACAGTAGAAAAACAAGGCGTTGTACTTCTTTCAGATATCTGATGGTGAGGACCTGCAATGAAAAAACAGCTACTGATTAAAGAAAAACAGATTACAGATGTTCATCTTCTGAATAATCCGGATGTTCTGGTTGTATTAAGCAAAGGAGCCATTACAGTCTATAGTAACGGAACCTACGAAAAGCTTGCTGTGAGCAGGCTGATAGAGCCTCTCTTCATGTGCATGGATGACCGGGAGGAGCATGCATATATTGTTACGGCAGAAGGAGCGCTCTTCAAATATTCCATGGAGGATCTTCTTGCAGGAGGAGCAAAGCCGGTACGCTACATGGACCAGGCCTTTGGCATCATGCAGGCGACTTCTCTTTCTCTTCACTGGGTGCAGAGAGATATCATCTATGCAAGAGGCACATATAAGGATGTAATCATTGATCTTTCGAAAAAACAGAAGATGGTTCTTTATGACGAGGAGCGGGACGGCTGTCCGATTCCTCAGGCAGCCACTTACAGAGTTTTTGACGATCAGAGCAAGACGATAACAGCCGTTGTGCAGTCAGACCGGTTTGCAAAAAAGAGAGACGTTCTTGAACTGAAGGATTTTGATCTGGAAATTCCGATCGAATATGTTGCTGTAAATGCTCAAAAGTATAGAACGCTTTATCTGGAGGGCTTTCAGCTGAAGACAGAAAAGCAGCTGAAGACTCTGCTGAGAAAATATCTCGGCATCCAGGTAAAAGGAAAGGATATTTCCCATCAGGCGGAACTTCCGGATAAAAGATACCAGGCGGCACTAAACAGTGCAAATATCATGCATACGGCTTTTTTGGATCAACGGATGCTGATCATTCAGAGTAAAGACCGTATGGTATTCATCGAAATCCGGAAAGAAGGTCTGAATTTTTCCATAATCCCCGGAGGCGTCGAGGAGTTCAGACCGCTCGATGAGACAAGCATGCTTCTTGCTGCAACGGGGGAAGGTGTCTACCGGATTGTGGAAATCTGAGGCAGGGAGATAATATGAATAAGAGAATTACAAGAGAAGAAGGGTTAAACCTTCTTCGTGAATATGGCACTCCGGACCATGTCATCCGTCACTGCATTGCTGTTACGGATGCAGCACTCAAACTGGGCAGGGCCCTGAATGCGCATGGAAAGAATCTGAATCTGGAACTCATAGAAGGAGCAGGAATCATCCATGATATTGCGAGAGTAAAAGAGCATCATGAACTGGTCGGATATGAATATGCCAGGTCTTTAGGGCTTTATGAGGAAGCGGAGATTATTAAAGTACACATGAGATATCCCAGATTCCATGACATCACAGAGATTACGGAAATGGACCTTGTATGCCTTGGAGACAGAATCTGTGTGGAAGATAGATATGCAGGCATTGATGAGAGAATCGAATATATCATCGCAAAGGCCAGAAAAGGCGGCGCAGATGATCAGGTAATCGCAGGCATTTTAAAGAAAAAAGAGGAAACAAAGGTCTTTATCAGGCAGATTGAGGAATTCTGCGGAAAAAGCATGGATGAGATCTGCGGCTAGAAAGGTATCAGTGATATATGAATTTAAATCCCATATTAGAAAAGGAACTGAAGCTGGTGGAAAAACCCGCCAGATATATTGGAGAAGAAATAAACAGCATAAAAAAGGATCTGAAGAATGTAGATGTCCGGTTTGGCTTTGCCTTTCCGGATACGTATGAAATCGGCATGAGCTACATGGGTCTTCAGATTCTTTATCATATATTGAACAGTAGAGAAAACATTGCCTGTGAGCGTATTTTTGCTCCGGCACCGGACATGGAAGAACGCATGCGGGAAGACGGACTGAAACTCTTCACGCTGGAAAACAAAATGCCAATGGATGAACTGGACATGGTCGGTTTCACACTGCAGTATGAGATGAGTTATACCAATATCCTGAACATGCTGAATCTCGGAGGTATCCCCATTCTTAAGGAAGAACGGACGGAGGAGCATCCTTTGATCATTGCAGGAGGACCGTGCGCCTTTAATCCGGAACCTCTTGCAGATTTCATCGATGTATTCCAGATTGGTGATGGGGAAGAGATGCTTCCAGCATTCGTGGAGCTATATGCAGACTGCAGAAAAAAAGGCTGTTCCAGAACAGAATTTCTGGAACAGGCAGCAAAGATACAGGGAATCTATGTCCCTGCGTTTTATGATGTGGAATATAACGAGGACGGTACTGTCAGAGAATATATCAGAAACAACGAGAATGCACCGGAAAAGGTTCTGCGTGCCATCTTAAAAGATGTTGACGCTGCAGAGTTTCCGGTAAACAATATTGTTCCCTTTATAGAAACAGTGCATGACCGGTCTGTCGTCGAGACTTTCCGGGGGTGCTCGAGAGGCTGCAGATTTTGTCAGGCAGGCATGATCTACCGGCCGGTACGGGAACGGAAAAAAGAGACAATCCTTGCACTTGCAAAGGAACAGCTGAAAAATACAGGGCATGAAGAACTTTCTCTTCTGTCACTTTCCACCAGTGATTACAGCGAATTTGAGCCGCTTGCCCTCGAACTGATGGATTATTGCAGAGCAAATAACATATCCCTTTCACTGCCTTCACTCCGCCTTGATTCTTTCAGCTTTGATGTGCTCGAAAAGATCCAGGGATATAAAAAGTCGGGACTTACATTTGCTCCGGAAGCCGGTACCCAGAGATTACGAGATGTCATCAATAAGGGCATAACAGAAAATGATCTCTATTCTTCGATTGAGCAGGCGCTTTTGCTTGGATGGAGCACCATCAAGCTGTATTTCATGATTGGCCATCCGACAGAAACAAAAGATGACCTTGACGGCATTGCCGACATTGCAAAGAAAATTATCGATCTCAATTATGAGATCAATGGAAAGAAGGGCGGAAGAGTCAGGATTACAGTTTCCGTTTCCAATTTTGTTCCCAAGCCTTTTACCCCATTTCAGTGGGAGCCGCAGGATACAGAAGAGCAGTTTGTGGAAAAACACAACTATCTGGCTGCAAAGCTTGGACCGATGCGTCAGGTGGTCTTTCATTACCATGATACGGAAACATCCATGCTGGAAGCTGTATTTGCAAGAGGCGACAGAAAAGTGGGACGTCTGCTATTGGAAGCATATACGCTTGGCGCAAAATTTGACGGATGGACGGAACATTTCAGGTACGATCTATGGACGCAGGCTTTTGAAAATACAGGAATTGATCCGCATTTCTATACATCTAGAAAAAGAGCATCTGATGAGGTTCTGCCATGGGAAATCATAGATGCAGGAATCAGCAGGACGTTCCTGAAAGGGGAGAATGAGAAAGCCCATGCAGGAGAGCTGACCTGTGACTGCAGAATCCGGTGCAATGGCTGCGGGATGAATCATCTGACAGAATGTATGCCGGAGGTGGAACATGAATAGATATGCAGTGATGTTTACAAAGAAAGGATATATCAAATACATTTCCCATCTGGATCTCCTCAGGCTGTTTCAGAGGGTCATCAAAAGGAGCGATATTCCTCTTTCCTATTCACAGGGCTTCAATCCTCATCCGAAGATGGGATTTGCACAGCCGCTTTCTCTTGGCTATGAATCCTTTGGTGAGATCCTTGAGATGGAAATTAAAGAAGAATATACGGAAGAGCAGATTGCCGAAAGATTATCTGAAAGAATGCCGGAAGGCATTGAAATTACAGGGTGCGTCAAACTTCCGGATGAAGGAAAATCACTGGCAGCTCTTGTTTATGAAGCAGAATATCTCATAGCTGTTCCTCTTGCGAAGAAGGAGGAGAACCTGCAGCAGCTGGCTGAGAGTTATCTTGAGCAGAAGAAAATCATCGCATGGAAAAAACAGAAAAAGACAAAGCAGCTGAAGGAAATCAATATCCGGCCGATGATCCGAAAGCTTCAGCTGATTGCGCTGGATGAAGGATTTGCCATTGACCTTTGCTGTGACTGCGGATCGGATTCCAATCTGAGTCCGGAACTTGTCATCAGCACTTTTCTGGAGTATTCCGGGATACAGACGCCAAGATCTGAAATAGAGGTCATGAGAAAATCTCTGAAAATGAAAGGATATGAATTTTAGAATACCGCCGCCGGCGGTATTTTTATAGACAATTGGTTACAAAATATAAATAACGTTCAAAATATATAAAAATATGCATTGACAATTTCTTCCATATGTTCTAGAATGTACGTAGGGATTAGATTTTATGAAGGAGGTTGAATCATGATAATCGCGCTGCATGAAAGTCTGCTTTGGCTTAATTGGGAATAAGAGATGAAAGAAACAAAATCTATAAAGGGGGAATTTTAGATTTGAAAGAGAAATGGAATAAAGCGTATTTGTTCGAACACAGAAAGGAGATCATTCGTTATGGAGCAGCGGTACTGGCAGTCATTGTTATTTTTGCATTCTACCTCATTTCAGATTCGAAAGAGAAAGAAGAACTTGCCGCACAGAATCCGGTGAATGCAGAAGAGAGTCAGAATCAGGAAGAGTATTCCGGAGAGGTGATTGTGGATGTCTGCGGCGCTGTGGCAGAAGAAAAAGTCGTAAAACTTCCGGCAGGCTCCAGAGTAGAAGATGCGATTGCTGAAGCCGGTGGGCTGAAGGAAAACGCAGATCTTTCGGACATCAACAGAGCACAGCTTCTGGAAGACGGTCAGAAGATATACATTCCGGTCAAAGGAGAAAAGCCTGCGCAGGCACGGACACAGGAGCAGGGCATTTCCTCTGATGGAAAAGTCAATATCAATACTGCAACGGAAGAGGAACTGGAGACATTGGATGGTGTTGGTCCGGTTACAGCAGGAAAGATTGTTCAATGGAGAACAGAGTATGGAAGTTTTAAAACAATTGAAGATCTGATGGAAGTGAATGGAATTGGAGAAAAGACCTTTGCAGGGCTGAAAGATAAAATCAGAGTATGAATCTCTTCCATATCCTACGTATATCCCATGTGGCAGGAGACCATATGGGGTATTTTCATTTTTTCTTATTTATTGTAAAATAAAGGATAGTATAAGAAGCATGTGAAGGAGAGTTATTCATGAAAAAGATGATCATGAGCGCCTGTCTTGCGGGTGAAAACTGTAAATACTCCGGTGGAAACAACCGGATTGAAGATGAATACATACTAGGTCTTGTGAAAAAGGATCATGTGATTCTTGTATGTCCTGAGGTCATGGGCGGTTTGGAAATACCAAGAGCGCCCGGTGAAATCCGCAGCGGAAGAGTATATACGGATGAAGGCAGGGATGTAACGGCTGAATACAGGAGGGGGGCAGAGATGACCCTTGCGATTGCAGAGGAAAATGATGTCATTGTCTGTCTCATGAAAGAGCGGTCTCCATCCTGCGGCGTCCATATGATATATGATGGTACATTTTCAGGAACAAAAATTCCCGGAAGCGGCATCTGCTCAGCCATGCTCAGAGAAGCAGGATATGACATACATAGCGAATTTGAACTGGAAGAAGTAAAGAAGATCTTAAAGGAGGAAGGATTATGATACCGCTCTCAACCAGGATGCGGCCGGATAGCCTGGACAATTTCAAAGGGCAGGAGCATTTTCTCTACAAAGGCTCTCTGATGTATCATGCAATCAGGAATAAAACTTTTGATTCTGCCATATTTTTTGGTCCTTCCGGAACAGGAAAGACCACTCTTGCCAGAATCATAGCAAGGGAAATGGATGCGGGATTTGTGGAGATCAATGCTTCAACCACCGGAACAAAGGAACTGAAAGAAATCCTTTCCAATGCAAAGGACCGGTTCTATGGACTGCAGAAGGAGACTACATATCTTTATGTCGATGAGTTTCACAGATGGAACAAGCTTCAGCAGGACTCCCTTCTGAAAGCACTGGAAGAGGGGATTATAAGGTTTATCGGCTCTACAACGGAAAATCCATATTTCAGCATTAATAATGCCATATTAAGCCGTGTCAGAAACATCTATGAATTCAAGAGATTATCCATCGATGATGTGGCAGATATTCTCGAACATGCCATCACCGACCGGGAAAAAGGTTTTGGAAATCTGGATGTGAAATATACCAGAAAAGCACTGCAGATGATTGCTGAGCTTGCGGGCGGTGATGCCAGAGTGGCACTGGATACTCTTGGATTTATCATCGATAATGCAGGGGATGATCTTACAGTCAGTGAGAAATTGATTGGAGAAGCATTCCAGAGACAGACCACATTCTATGATAAGAGCGAGGATAAATATAATCTTCTTTCCGCATTGCAAAAGAGCATCCGCGGCTCCGACCCGGACGCTGCGGTTCATTACCTGGCAAGGCTCATTGACGGAGGCGGAGACATTGTCATGATTGGAAGAAGGCTTCTGGTCATGGCCAGCGAAGACGTGGGAATGGCATATCCCAATGCCATCAGCATTGTAAATGCATGCGTGCAGGCTTCTCAGATGGTCGGACTTCCCGAGGCACAGATCAATCTGTCTCAGGCAGTCATTCTTCTTGCATCCTGTCCGAAATCCCATGCAGTCGATGATGCCATAACCGAAGCCATGGCAGATCTTCATACAAGAAAAATTGATGATGTGCCTGCTCACCTTTGTGATTCGCACTATGGCGGAGCAAAAAAGAGAGGGCACGGCATAGGATATAAGTATCCCCATGCATATGGCGGATATGTGAAGCAGCAGTATCTTCCGGATGACCTGCACGCGGAAGGCGTGAAATACTATCATCCGACGGAAAACGGTCAGGAAAAGACATTTAAAAAATTCCTGGAGGAACTGGAGAAGTATTATGAAAGAAGTAAATAGAGCGGAGCATTCCGGTTTCTGTTATGGTGTAAAAAGAGCAATCGCCATGGCAGAAGACATGATTCAGCAGCATGGCGGAAAACGCCCCATTTATTCCATGGGGCAGCTGATCCACAACTCTGATGTTACGGATGAACTGATGTCCCGCGGCCTTCGGATTGCCCGGAATCTCAATGAGGTGGAAGCTCATGCCGCTGTGCTGGTGCGCTCCCACGGTGAACCGGAATCTTTCTACCGTGAGGCAGAGCAAAAAGGCATAGAAATCATGGACGCCACCTGTCCCTTTGTGAAAAGAATCCACGATCTTGTAAAGGATGCAAAGGCGCAGGGAAAACAGATTGTCATCGCAGGCGATGCGAACCATCCGGAAGTAAAGGGTATTAATGGATGGTGTGGAAATTCAGCCTTTATTGCCGCATCCCGTGAGGAAGCTGAAAGAATAGAGGGTGATGATTTCTTCATTGTATCACAGACAACGATTACGCAGAATACACTGGATGATGTGGTTTCTGCTTTTCAAGGCAAAAGACATATGGTGGAAAATACCATATGCAGTGCAACGGTCAAGCGCCAGAAGTCCTGTGAAAAGCTGGCCAAAGCGTCGGATGCGATGCTGATCATCGGAGGGAAAAACAGTTCCAATACGAGAAAACTGTATGATATTTCAAAAAAATATTGCAGAAATACGTATTTTATTGAAAAAACAGATAATTTACCATTGATTCAATTGGAAAAATGTAATAAAATAGGAGTTGCGGCAGGTGCATCGACACCTGAACGAAATATTTTGGAGGTTATTTCTATAATGTGTGACATCACTAACGAAACAAATTTAATGAATGACTTTATGGAAGAGATTGAAAAGTCATTAAGATTACCTAGAAGCGGAGAGATCGTAAACGGTAAAGTACACCAGGTCAATGACAATGAAATCATTGTAAATCTTGGATGTAAGAAGGACGGCGTTATTCCTAAGGAAGAAATTTCACTTGAGGAAGGCAAAGAATTAACAGACGTATTTGCGGAAGGAGACGAAATTCAGGCGAAAGTTATCAAGACGGATGACGGCGATGGCGTTATCTTACTTTCCAAGAAGAAATTAGAAGTTAACGAACATTGGAACGAAATCGCAAGTGCTTATGAAAATAAAGAATTGGTTAATGTTAAGATTACAAGAGCTGTAAACGGCGGTGTAATCGGAGCATATAAGGAAGTTACCGGATTCATTCCACTTTCACAGCTTTCAGACAAGTATGTTGAAAATGCGGAAGAATTCATCGGACAGGAAATGGACGTCAAGGTTACAAGAGTGGACCAGAGACGCGGAAAAATCGTTTTCTCAAGAAGAGCAGTTCTGAACGAAGAAAAAGAAAAGAAACTGGCTGAAATCTGGTCAAACATCCATGTAGACGATATCGTAGAAGGTAAGGTTATGAGATTTACTGACTACGGTGCATTCGTAGATATCGGCGGAATCGACGGATTACTTCATATTTCCGAGATTTCATGGGGCAAGTTAAAGCATCCACAGGAAGTTCTTTCCATTGGCGATATCATCAATGTCAAGGTTCTTTCCATGAATGAAGAAAAAGGCAAGATTTCCTTAGGCTTAAAGCAGACAAAGCCGGAACCATGGTCCGTAATCGATGAAAACTACGCAGTAGGCGAAGTTGTAAAGGGTAAGGTTGTTCAGATTAAGGAATATGGTGCATTTGTAGAACTTGAACCTGGTCTTGACGGACTGGTACATATCTCAGAAATCGCTCATAAGAGAGTCACTGACATCAACGAAGAATTAGAAGTTGGTCAGGAAGTTGAAGCTCAGATTCTTGAAATCGACAAAGAAAAGAAGAGAATCAGCTTAAGCATCAAGGCTACAGTTGATCCTGAAACTCCTGCAGCAGAAGAAGCTCCAGCAGAAGAACAGGCTCCAGCAGAAGAAGAATAATCATTCGATTGTTTTGCCACCGTACCTCGTGCGGTGGCTTTTGTTTGTAAAAGAAGGTAGAACATGAAGGCAGCATACCATACATTAGGATGTAAAGTGAATCAATATGAAACGGAGGTCATCCGCGAGCAGTTTGAAAATGCAGGATTTGAAACGGTTTCCGAAGATGACTTTGCCGACGTATATATTATCAACACATGTACGGTTACCCATCTGGCGGACCGGAAATCCCGGCAGTATATCCGCAGAATGAAAAGAGTCAATCCCGGCAGCATCATTGCAGTGACCGGATGCTATGCGCAGGTTTCCGCAGAGGAGGTAGCTGCCATTTCCGAGGTGGATATTGTAGCCGGTACAAACCGGAAGTCTGAGCTTTTGAGCCTTGTGCAAAAGTATATGGAGGATAGAGTAAAAGTCTCTTCTGTATTGCCATATGAAGCGCTTACCGATTATGTTGAAAATGATAGCATGACATCCATGGAAGGGAGAACGAGAGCTTTTATCAAGATACAGGAAGGCTGCGACAGGTTCTGTTCCTATTGCATCATTCCCCATGCAAGAGGAAGGGTGAGATCCAGGAGTGCAAAAGCAATTCTATCTGAGGCGGAGGCATTGGTAGCAAAAGGATATCAGGAGATTGTTCTGACCGGAATCAATACAGCACTTTATGGCACGGAAGAAGGTTTCGTCTGTGATGTGGAAGACAATCATGCAAAAAAACTTCATGGAATAGAGATGATCATTTATCTCCTGAATCAGATGGATGGAACTTTCAGAATCCGGCTGAGTTCTCTGGAACCGACGGTAGTCAATGCCGGATATGTGAAAGGGCTGCTGAAATATGGCAGGCTGTGCCATCACATGCATCTTTCCATCCAGAGCGGAAGCGACAGTGTCATCCGCCGGATGAACAGGCATTATACAGCGGCAGAATACATGGAAATAGTTTCCGCCTTGAGAGAAGAAGACCCATGGTATGGAATCACGACAGATCTGATTGTTGGATTCCCGGGCGAGACGGAGGATGAGTTTTCGGACAGCCTGAAAATGGTCCAAAAGGCTGAATTCTTAAAGGTCCATGCATTTCAATATTCCAGAAGAAAAGAAACGCCTGCAGCAGAAATGGAGGATCAGATAGCGGCGCCTGTAAAGAAGGAAAGGAGCATCCGGCTCATGAATCTTGCAGAGCAGGTAGGAAGATCTTTCATGAAATCTTCCTTTGGAACCGTCCGAACTGTTCTATTTGAAGAATTTGATGCACACAAAGAGCATATAATAGGGTATACTGATAATTACATAAGAGTTTATGTGAATAGCACCAGTGACCGGACCAATGAATTCTGGGAGGTAAGACTTACCGGATTTCATGAAGACGGCGCCATTGGAGAATTAATCAGTAGGAAAGGATGAATCTCATGAGCGATTGTTTATTCTGTAAAATCATAGATGGTGAAATTCCATCCAATAAGGCGTATGAAGACGATCAGATTCTTGCTTTTCATGATGTTGACCCGCAGGCACCTGTGCATGTACTGGTTGTTCCGAAGAAGCACATTGCTTCGCTGGATGACCTGACAGCTGAGGATGAAGGTCTTGTTTCATACATCATACTGAAGATCAAGGATATCGCAGCAGGTCTTGGACTTGCAAATGGCTACCGCGTTGTCATCAACTGCGGCGAAGATGGACAGCAGACCGTAAAGCATCTTCATTTCCATATCTTAGGAAAAAGAAAGATGACCTGGCCACCAGGCTGATTGTTATTGCAGACCACCACAGGCTTTTCCCTGTGGTGTATTATTATATATGGCCTGAAGTGCAATCTGCAGAAGTTAGTGTAAAATAATTGTGGAGTTTTTGAAGAAAAAGAAATAGAGATTAATCTCCAAGTGTTAAGATAGTATTGCAAAACACAAAACAAAAGGAGCAATCTCTATGGAAAACATTATACAACAGATTACACTTGAACT
>JAZRWY010000046.1:0-11427 GCA_045599945.1 Anaerovoracaceae bacterium
AGTTCCTGCGAACTGTTTCTTGCCTTTTTCCACTTCTCCGGCAACGTCTCCATCCAGACCCTGTCCCCATGCAATGCCTTCATACATGTTTCTGGCACCCATGATCATGCCTGCGATTGCAAGTTCCTTTACAGCATTGGAATTTGCACCTGGAGTGTTAAATACTACGATTCCCCTGTCTGCACATTTGTCAAGCGGAATGTTGTTTACACCTGCGCCGGCTCTTGCTACGGCAAGAAGACCTTCAGGAAGCTCCATATCATGCATTTTGTAGGATCTTAAGATGATGCCATTTGCTTCATTTACATCATCAACCAGCTGGAATGCATCTGTCAGCCTGCTAAGCCCCTTCTGCGAAATATTATTTAAAGTTCCAATATTTATCATTTCAGTCACCTCTTTAAGTTTATTTAATAATGGTAGTATAAACCTTTACAGAAAAAATGTAAAGTGCTACAATATCTGTAATGTTATCAAATGGAGGAAATGAAAATGAGCAAATATGACAGAGTCTGGAATTTTTCAGCAGGTCCATCCGTACTTCCTGTAGAGGTACTTGAAAGCGTTCAGAAAAATGTATTAAACTACGAAGGGAGCGGCCAGTCCGTAATGGAAATGAGCCATAGATCTGCGGAATTCAAGAAAATCTATGATGATCTTGAAGCAAATCTCAGAGAGTTAATGAACATCCCTGAAAACTATAAAGTATTATTCGTTCAGGGTGGAGGAACACTTCAGTTTGCAATGGTTCCAATGAATCTTCTTAAGAATGGCAAGGCTGACTATGTGGTAGCAGGTACCTGGTCAAAGAAGGCATACAAGGAAGCACAGAAGTTTGGAGACATCAAACTTGCTGCATCATCTGAAGATGCAAACTTCACATACATGCCGAAAATCACAAAGGAAGATGTTAGACCGGATGCAGATTATTTATACATCTGCTCCAACGAGACAATCCATGGCATCAAGTACAACTATGTTCCTGAAACAGATGCAGTGCTTGTAGCAGACATGAGCTCAAACATCTTATCTGAAGAAATCAATGTAGCGGATTATGGCATTATCTGGGCAGGCGTTCAGAAGAACCTGGCACCATCCGGAATGGCAATCGTAATCATTAGAGAAGATCTGCTCGGCAATGCACCGGAAAACTGTCCGGCATATCTTGATTACCAGATCCATGCAGACAATGGTTCCATGTACAACACTCCGGCAACCTGGTCCATGTATGTAGCTGGCGAAGTATTAAAGTATATCAAGAGCATCGGCGGCATCAAGGAAATGGAAAAGAGAAATTATGAAAAGGCTGAACTGCTTTATGCATTCCTTGATCAGAGCGAATTATTCAAGAGCCCTGTGGCAAAGGAAGACAGATCCATCATGAATGTTGTCTTTGTAACAGGAGACAAGGACCTGGACAAGAAGTTTGTTGCAGCAGCTAAGGAAGAAGGCCTCATCAATCTTGCAGGACACAGATCTGTAGGCGGAATGAGAGCTTCCATCTACAATGCAATGCCAATCGAAGGCGTTGAAGCTCTTGTAGAATTCATGAAGAAGTTCGAGGCTGAAAACAAATAGAATTGAACGAGGATCATAATCTGAGAACTCCGCTGAGAAATCGGCGGAGTTTTTTCTAGTGATTGTGGCTCAAAAGGTTTACAAACACTATATTTAGTTGTTATAATAAAGTGTTAAAACATAAACAAGGGAGCGTGGAGATGAAATATTTACTGGTACTTGCGGATGGAGCCGGCGGAGAGCCCATGGAATCTCTGGGAAACCGGACGACTCTGGAAAGCGCAGACATGAAATATATAAAAAAACTGGCAGAGAAAGGTGAAACAGGAATGGTGCGGACGATTCCTGCGGGATGCGCACCGGGTTCCGATGCGGGAAATCTTTCTGTCATGGGGTATGATCCTGCAGTATATCTGACAGGAAGATCGCCGCTGGAAGCAGCATCCATCGGCATTGACATGGTGGATACGGATGCAATTTTCAGGGTGAACATTGTGACGCTGGAAGGTGATGGAGCATATGAGAATCTGATCATCAAGGACCACAGCGCAGGAGAAATCTCGACAGCGGAGGCGGATGAACTGATACAGACGCTGAAGGCTGAATTTGATACAGAAGATATTACGTTGTATACCGGCGTCAGCTACAGGCACTGTCTGGTATGGCATAATGGGTCCATAGATTTTGATTTCACGCCACCGCACGATAAACTGGGAGACCGGGTTGGTCCAAACCTTCCAAAAGGTGAACATGCAGACATGATGATTCACATGATGAAGCGGTCCTATGAGATCTTGAAGGATCATCCGGTGAATCTGAAAAGAATGGAAAAAGGCCTAAATCCGGCAAATTCCCTTTGGCCATGGGGAGAAGGAAGGAAGCCGGGACTTTCTCCGTTCCATGAAAAGTACGGTTTGGAGGGCGCTGCCATTTCAGCAGTAGACCTGATTAAAGGCATTGCAATCTGCGCAGGGCTTGAATCCATTGATGTGGAAGGTGCAACAGGCAATCTGGATACGAACTATGAAGGAAAGGCGCAGGCAGCAATCCGGGCCTTCAGGGAAGGAAAAGACTTTGTCTATGTGCACCTGGAAGGACCGGACGAATGCGGTCACCAGGGAGATACTGCAGGAAAAATCAAAGCGCTGGAGCGGATTGACCAGAGAATTGTAAAGCCGATCATGGAAGCATTAAAGGCAGACGGTGAGGATGTCCGGTTCATGATTGTTCCGGACCACAGGACACCGATGGCTGTAAGGACCCATACACCGGCGCCGGTTCCGTTTGTCATCTATGACAGTACCGATGAGAAAGAGCCGGATGAAGAAAGAGCGTTTCATGAAACGGCAGGAATGAAGGGGCAGTTCTTTGATTCCGGATTCTCACTGGCGGACTACTTTTTCAGGAAATAAAAAGAAGGAATGGATATGAAGAGAATATATGCAATACTATTAACCATCCTGCTGACATTTACCTTTTCGTTTGGTGAATGCTTTGCGGAATCAGATGAACCGTCCATTGATGCGACGACAGGCATTCTGATCGATGCACATTCGGGCGAGGTTCTGTGGCAGAAGAATGCAGATGTTGAGATGGCACCGGCATCCATGACGAAAATGATGACAGCCATTCTGGCCGTGGAGAATCTGGACATGGACACTGTGGTTACAGCAGATAAGGAAATGGTCTATGCAGGCGGAAGCTGCCTCTACATGGAGGTTGGAGAGAAATTCACGGTGGAACAGCTCCTCAAGGCAATGCTCGTTGCTTCAGAAAATGATTGTGCGGTTGCGCTGGCAAAAACCATATCCGGTACTGTGGATGATTTTGCGAATGTCATGAATGCAAAAGCAAAGGAACTGGGCTGCAAGAATACCCACTTTGAGAATCCGAACGGTCTGGATGCAAAAAACCATAAATCCACGGCATATGACATGGCTTTGATTGCAGCAGAACTCATGCGGCATGATGAGCTGAGGGAAATCGTAACCATGAAGAGTTATACGATTCCAAAGACAAATAAGCATGCTGAGAGGAAGCTCCAGTCAACCAACAGAATGTTATGGGATAAGACAAACCAGATTGCAGTAGATGGTGAATACCGGGCGCCATATTATAAATACTGCATCGGCATAAAGACCGGCTATACGGACATTGCACAGGCCTGTCTGGCATCATGTGTCAGCAAGAGCGGAACAGAACTGATTGCTGTTGTAATGCATACGGAAGACATGCAGCGGTTTGCAGATTCCATTTCCGTTCTGGAATGGGGACTGAAAAACTATAACGCATATAATGTCTATGCCAAGGGAGATGCTGTAAGTTCTGTCAAGGTAAAGGGAAGTAAAGGCGGAAAGGTAGAAACAGAGGCAGGATATTATGCCGGCGGTGTCATAAAGAATGGAGAGAATCAGGAAGCAATCACGACGAAGGTTGTCTATGACAAGAAGCTGATTGCACCGATGAAAAAGGGCGACAGGGCCGGCGTCATTCAGGTGAGCAAGAACGGTGAATACATGACGGAGGTTCCCGTTGTTCTTTCCCGTGATGTGGAAGAAGGGCTGTTCAGTTTCATATATAACGGTCATGTGGCGCATCCCGGACAGCTGGTTCTGTTCATCATTGGCATGCTGCTTGGACTGTTTATTCTTCTAGTCATCGTTTTGAGAATCATCAACAAGAGGAAGGCAAAAAGAAGAAGAGAAGCGCTGAGGAGAAAGCGTGAAAGAGAAGCAAAATACAGGGAGAAGTATTAATCCATATTGCCCAGGCTGCGCCTGGGCTTTTGAAAAAGACATGTTTGACATTGAAAAAAATCTGAAGGAACTCCCGCAGACCCCAGGTGTATACCTTCATAAGGACCGGCTGGGACAGGTTATCTATGTGGGAAAAGCAGTCAATTTAAGAAACAGAGTCAGACAGTACTTCCAGGAATCCAGAAACATGGATGCCAAGGTGAAAGCCATGGTATCTCACATTGCCGAGTTTGAATACATTACGACGGCAACGGAAATGGAAGCGCTGATTTTAGAATGCAATCTGATCAAGCGCTACCAGCCGAAATATAACATACTGCTGCGGGACGATAAAACATATCCATATATCAAGGTCACCATGCGGGAAAAGTATCCAAGGGTGATTAAGACGAGAAGGGTTGTTAATGATGGAGCGAAATATTACGGACCTTATTCTGATGTGGGTGCAGTCAACAGAATTGTTGATGTGCTTTCGGATATCCATCGCCTGAAAAGATGTGCGGCACAGAAATTTCCTCCGGATGCCAGACCGTGTCTGAATTACCACATTGAAAAATGCAGAGGATGCTGTATGGGCAGTGTCGATGAAGAGGAATACAAAAGCAGCATCCGCAGGGTGAATGCCTTTCTTTCCGGAGATACGGCGACCGTAAGAAAGGAAATGGAAGAAGAAATCCGGGAAGCGGCAGAAACTCTGAATTTTGAACGGGCAGCAAAGCGGCGGGATGACCTTTTCGCACTGGATGCCATTTCTGAAAAGCAGAGAGTTGTTCTCCGCTCGGAAAAGGACATGGACCTGGTGCTTTCCATGAAAAGCGGAAACAGAATCTATGCAGTGCTCTTTTATGTAAGAGAAGGAAAACTCTCCGGCAGAGAAAGTTTCCCCATGCAGTCAGAAGGCATGGACGATGTGCCGGAAGTCATTTCGTCATTCATCAAGCAATATTATCCGGATCTGACAACCGGTCCTGCTGAAATTCTGACGGATGTTCAGCTGCCGGATGAAGAGGCGCTGGAAGGCTATCTGTCGGATCTGTGGGAGAGAAAAGTGATTATTAATCTTCCGGAAAAGGGAGAAAAAAAGGCACTGATGGATCTGGCAAGAAAAGATATTGTAGAAATGGCAAAAACCATCGATGAAAGGGCAGAAGCCAAAAGGGAGAGAGAAGAAAATCTCCAGAAAGAGATTGACTGGTTCTTTGAAAAACTGTCCGATGCCGTGCATGGATACCGGGCGGAAGCATATGATATTTCAGACATCAATGGCATTGACAGTGTAGGGGCCATGGTCTGCTTTGACGGAATGAAAATGTTGAAGCAGGACTACCGGAGATTTAAAGTCAGGACGGTAGAGGGGCCGGACGATTACGGCAGCATGCAGGAGGTGATTTTCCGGAGATTCAGCAGAATGCAGAAGGGAGATGAATCCTTCCGGAAAGCTCCGGATTTTCTGCTCATTGACGGCGGAAAAGGGCATGTTCATGCAGTCAACAAAATGATGCAGGCGATGCAGCTTGCCATTCCGGTTTTTGGCATGGCAAAGGATGACAGCCATAGAACAAGAGCGCTGGTTTATGAAAAGAATGGTGATTTTCATGAACTGGACATCAAAAACAGACCGCTGCTTTTCAAATATCTGGGGACGGTGCAGGAAGAGGTTCACCGTTTTGCCATTGACTACCATCGCAGTCTGAGAACAAAGAACATGCTGACTTCTGTTCTGGATGGCATTGAAGGAATCGGTCCGGTGAAGAGAAATGCATTGCTGGCATATTTCAAGAGCACAGATGCTGTGAAGAATGCCAGTCTGGAAGAATTGATGAAGGTTGAAGGCATTACAGAAAAAAATGCAGAAAACATATTGAAATATTTCGGCCGATAATATATATTAATACAATAAGTCTGATTATTATAATGGAGGATATAAAATGGCAGATAAGAATGGATACGATCCGGCTATGGATGAAGATGTTGACTATATCACACTGGAATTCGATGACGGTGAAGAAGTAGAATGCGAAGTCATGGGCATTTTTGATGCAGAAGGCAAGGAATATATCGCCCTGATTCCGGATGATGGAACAGATGATGTTTACATCTATGGATACAAGGAAGTAGGCGATGATGAATATGATCTTGTTGACATTTCAGATGAAGAATTTGAAATCGCTGTAAAAGAATTCGAGAAGATTGTAGCAGAAGAAATCTAAATGCAAAACAACAACCCCGCACTCGCGGGGTTGTTGTATTATATTCCATTATTCTGCTTTTCCGTCACTGCCGAGCACGTTTACGATTTTATGAGCAACCATGTCCTTTACTGCCTGTCTTGCCGGCTTCAGGTACTGTCTCGGATCGAAGTGGTCAGGATGCTCTGCCAGATGCTTTCGGATGCTTGCTGTCATTGCAAGACGGATATCCGAGTCGATGTTGATCTTGCATACGGAAAGCTCTGCAGCATGTCTTAACTGTTCTTCCGGAATGCCGATTGCATCCGGCATGTCTCCGCCGAACTGGTTCACCATCTGTACGAATTCCTGCGGAACAGATGAGGAACCGTGGAGCACGATAGGGAATCCCGGAAGTCTTTCCGTGCATTCTTCAAGAACATCAAAGCGAAGTGGTGGCGGAACAAGAATTCCTTTCTCATTTCTGGTACACTGTGATGCTTTGAACTTGTATGCACCGTGGCTTGTTCCAATGGCAATTGCAAGGGAGTCACAGCCGGTCTTTTCCACAAATTCTTCCACTTCTTCTGGTCTTGTATAGCTTTCCTGTCCTGCTTCAACGACTACTTCGTCTTCGATGCCTGCAAGGGTGCCGAGTTCAGCTTCTACAACAACGCCTCTTTCGTGGGCATATTCTACAACTTTTCTTGTGATTTCAATATTTTCTTCGAAAGGATGGGATGAAGCATCGATCATGACAGATGTGAATCCTCCGTCGATGCAGCTTTTGCATGTTTCAAATGAATCGCCGTGATCCAGATGCAGCGCCACCTGAAGATCGGGATTTTCCATGACTGCAGCTTCTACAAGCTTCATGAGATATGTATGATTTGCATACTGCCTTGCGCCTCTGGAAACCTGAAGGATCACAGGGCTTTTCAGTTCACCTGCAGCTTCACAGATTCCCTGAATGATTTCCATATTGTTTACATTGAAAGCACCGACTGCATAGCCACCGCCATATGCCTTTGCAAACATCTCTTTTGTTGTTACTAATGCCATGATCCACCTCCGCTAGACTGTATAGCTCATCAGAATATCCATGCGCCAGGCAATGAGTGCAGCTGCGGCGATGATGATTCCGAGAGCAACCAAAATATCGCTGTTGTTATACATGAAGTTTTTAAACATTGTATTTCTCCTTTAGTATCTGTACATACATATTTAATTTATCATATTTTTGAGGAAAACGCCATAGTATCATATGAAAATTGCGTGAAAGTGTTCATTTTTAATTTCTATGAACCATGTTTTGTAGTATAATGTCTCTATGATTACAATAGAGATTATGAAAAATGATGCACAGCAGAGACTGGACAGATATCTGAAAAAGTATCTCAGGAATGCATCTCTCAGTTACATATATAAGGCAATCCGAAAAGATGTGAAGGTGAATGGAAAAAGAGCGAAGGAGGATACCATCCTTGCAGAAGGCGACGTGCTTTCGCTGTACGTTTCCGAAGAAGAACTGAATCGCCTGACTGCCGTAAAAAAGCAGGTCAGAATCAGGAAACAGTTCCGGGTTGCCTACGAGGATGAAAATATCATTGTTGTAGAAAAACCGTTTGGACTTCTGACTCATGGTGACCGGAATGAAAAGAAAAACACCCTCGCCAATCAGGTTGTGGACTATCTGATTGAAAAGGGGGATTATGTTCCGCGCATGGAAAAGACTTTTACTCCGGCTCCTGCAAACAGACTGGACAGAAATACGACAGGGCTTGTAATCTTTGGGAAGAATGCGGCAGCGCTGAAAGAACTCAACCGCATGCTGAAGACAAGAGAGGGCGTGTCCAAGTATTATCTGACCATCGCAAAAGGAGAGATGAAAGAAACTCTGGAACTGAAGGACAGGGCGGTAAAGGATCATGACAGGAACATGGTCAAGGTTGTTTCCGGTGATGAAGGTAAGATCATAGAGACTGTCATAAGGCCTGTTGAGACAAATGGAAGATATACCCTGGCAGAGGCGGAGCTGATCACCGGAAGGACGCATCAGATCAGGGTGCACATGAAGCAGGCAGGCTATCCTCTTGTGGGAGACAGCAAGTATGGGGACGCAAAGGTAAACCGGGTAGTATCTGACAGGTACGGACTCAATACACAGCTTCTTCATGCCTACCGGCTGGTTTTTCATGATGTGGAAGGAGCGCTTTCCTACCTTTCAGGAATGGAAATCGTATCTGAACTGCCGGCAGAGTTCAGAAGAATAAAAGAGGGTCTGATTGATGGCTAAGACAAAGAACGATAAATACAGGGATAAATGGTTTGAATACAGGATATATGCGATTGCATTCTTTCTTGCAGTAGCAACAACAGTGCTTGTTGCACCTGAGGCATGCGATGACAATTCCATGGCACCGGTGCTGAAGGAGGACCAGGCGGTCATTCTTACCCAGAATACATATTCTCAGAAACGGGGCTTGCCTGATGAGGGAATGATTGTGGTCATGGAGAAAGCATACTCGCAGGATGCAGGCGCAGAGGATAATATCATTGCAAGAATCTGCGGACAGCCGGGAGATACCATCTCGGCAGAAGGAGGCAAACTCTACAGAAATGGGGAGGAGTATGAACTTGCAGGTTCATCGGCCTGTCCGGGAGAGTTTTCCTGCAAGGTGGATCAGGACAGTGTATTCATTTTATATGACAACAGAGAGATGGAAGGTTATGACAGCAGAAAGATAGGGCCAGTTCCCATGACGGAAATCAAAGGTCCGGCGAAGATGATTGTATGGCCGCTCAGTGATTTCGGAAGGATAAAGGGATGAAAGAATTATTAAAGGATATAATAATTGCAGTGGTGATTGCGCTTGTGGTGATACAGTTTATCAGACCTACTATCATAAAGGAGAGCTCCATGGAGGCGACTCTTTATGAAAATAATTATGTATTCCTGTCCAAGCAGGCATATATATTTGGGGAACCGTCCTATGAGGATATCATCGTATTCAAGTCGACGCTGGTCAATGAGAAGGGGAAGCAGAAACTCCTGATCAAGAGGGTTATTGGCCTTCCGGGAGATACCATAGAAGTAAAGGACAATAAGCTGATCCGTAATGGAGAGGAAATCAATGAGCCATACATCAAGGAGCCGGGCGTGATTCCCGGTGAGGTCAATGTAACGGTGCCGGATGGTCAGCTGTTTGTCATGGGAGATAACAGAAGAGTCAGCATTGATTCCAGATATGAGGAAGTTGGCTGCGTAGACATTGATGATGTGGCAGGCAAGGCGTTTTTCCGTCTGCTTCCGCTCAAGGATATGGGGAAGGTATCATGAACAAGGAAAGGATAGAATCCATCATTTTGGTAGGAGCAGCAGCAATGGCTGTCTCATTTCTCGGCATTGCGAGAGTAAAAGGAAAATCCATGGAGGGAACTGTATCGGATGGAGATTATCTTCTGCTCAGTTCAAAAGCCTACAAGATAAAAAAGCCTTGCAGGGGAGATATTGTTGTGGTAAACTCTTCACTCAAGGATGAAAAGGGAGAAGATAAGAAACTTCTGAAAAGAGTAATTGGTCTTCCGGGAGAGAAGATTATCATTTCCGGAGGAGAAGTTTTCATCGACGGCATCCGTCTGGATGAGGACTATGTCAATGGAAAGATTCCGATGAAAGACAGAATGGAGATGGAGATTCCGCCGGACAGCCTGTTCCTGATGGGAGATAACAGGGCTTACAGCCTGGATTCCAGATCTCCTGAAGTTGGCGCACTGAAAATCAAGGATGTGTGCGGAAGAGCAGTGGCCAGAATCTGGCCGCCTCATAAGGGAAAGATATTTAGACATGAAGAAAGATAGAAAACTGGTAGCAAATAACAAGAAAGCAAGACACGATTACTTCATTGAGGAGACATATGAAGCGGGGATTGTTCTGACCGGTACAGAAATAAAATCTGTGCGTGCAGGAAAGGTGTCTCTGAAGGAAAGCTACTGCAGGATAAGAAATGGAGAGATGTTTATCTATGGCATGAACATTTCGCCTTATGAGCAGGGCAATATCTTCAATGTGGACTCACGAAGAGACCGGAAGCTTCTTCTGCATAAGCAGGAGATACGGAAGATCGGTCAGTCCATGACGCTGGATGGTCTTACCATTGTTCCGCTCGATATGTATATGAATGAGGATGGAAGAGCGAAACTGACCATTGCAGTTGCAAGAGGAAAGAAACTTTATGACAAGAGAGAATCCATCGCAAAGGCAGATGCCAAAAGGCGAATGGAGCAGGCTGGCAGAAGATAGCCGGCTGTGGTATAATAAAACATATATGGGGATGTAAAGGTTTCGACGGGGGCGTGGAAGCCGGATAAGCGAGCCGAAGTCTGTCCAGTTCTTCGTTAAAAGGGACACGTTAAATACAAACGCTAAAAATAACAATTCATTCGCATTAGCAGCTTAGTTCTGCACCGCGTGTCAGCCCATGTTTACCTGTAGGCATGGAATCTGGCATCGACCATACAGGAAAACTCTGCGGGTAATCCCGGTCCTGCAGGGGAACTACGGGATAGCTGAGCATCCAGCCTGCTGACAGGCGGCTTGCAAGGCGAATATAAAATTGTCAGCTGCGCTCGGAGAAAATCTAGTGAAAATTCTTTCGGACGCGGGTTCGACTCCCGCCATCTCCACCACACCTAGGGAGTAGTGTATCCAAACGCTGCTCCTCTTTTATTGCAAGGGATTCGGGCCTTGAGACCAGTAATACCAAGGACTCCAGGGTTTCCGTAAAAGCTCACTCATGACTATACAGACTATGTACAGGGATGCAAAACTGGCAGAAAAACTGCCAAAATTGGTAGGAAAACTGGCAGAATTGGCAGGAAAACTGGCAGTGAAAATGTGCGATTTTAATCGCAGGTTTGCATAGGATTTCCCTTCATGGGAAAATGAGCATGGAGGTGATTTCACATGAGAAAAGAAAAATACG
>JAZRWY010000047.1:0-60520 GCA_045599945.1 Anaerovoracaceae bacterium
TGAGAATTTTTCCCGTTGCTGGCAATTTTCTCAATACGACGCACAGCATAATAAATTCTTTTCGCATCTGATGCTTTTCTTTACTACACTTATCACGCCATCTTTTGGCGTAATAAATGGCGAGATAAAAATGTCACTGCACATGCCACAATATAGTGTTTATTTCAAAATATATAGAAAAAGCAGCCCAAAGATGTTCAATGTAAATATCAAAGATTACATATACTAAAAGATAGTTGCGACAGTGTCGCAACAATTATCTCAAAAGCACTATATTGGGCCTATTATTCACGACATATTGAAAACAAAATAGAACTTGGTCCCATTTGTGGTCCCACGAAAAAAAGAACCGTTGAAATTTCAACGGTTCTCGCTGTTTCTATGCTATTCCCACTCAACTCAAAGCTATCCGACTTAAACAAATTTGTTTAAGTTTCGGTCGATTTTCCTATTTATATGAGCATTATTTTCACAAATATTTCGGCTATGCAATTTTTTGTTGCCAAAGTGTTGCCAGAGATTACTCACGATCGTTTTATGATTATCTGAACAAGTAATCCGTGTCTCTTCTATCTGTATTATACAACTGATAATTCCAAGATTCCATACTTCTTTTTATCTAATAAAAAAATGCCTACTGAAACTGCTTTTTCCTCAGGTAAGCTGACACGCTGCTTTTTTCTATCCTTCATCAAAGAAAGACGAGCAATGTACTCGTCTTTCTGATATATCCTGATCTATTTTGTTGTAACTGCTTTCTTCGCTGACCAGGCTGAGTAATATGTTTTGTCGTACTTGTTAGTGTAGCATCTTACTCTGACATAGTACTTTTTCTTGGCCTTGAGCTTGCTGATCTTCTTTGATACAGTGCCAGCCTTGGTCACCTTGATGGTCTTCTTGCCCTTTGTGAACTTGCTGTTTGTAGCATACTGGATCTGATAGCCTGTTACAGATTTCTTTGTCCACTTAACCGTGAAAGCCTTCTTTGCTCTCTTGACTGACTTTATCGAAGTCTTTGGTACAGAAACTTTCAGAGTTTCCTTCTTCTGATAGCCGCAGGTCTTGCATGTATATGTCTTAACGCCCTTGCTTATTGATGTGTTGTAGTTATGTTTTGCATGGCCGCTGGTCAGATCTGTATGTTCACATGTTGCCGCATGCCAGTGATACTCGCCGTTCTTGCTCCATTCTTTAGCAAATGTATGCTCGTGCACAGGTGTAGGAATTTCTTTTTCATATCCGCATACATCACAGATGTTATCGTCACCATATTCGTGTGCTGCCATGTCTGATGTTATTTCTGTATGGGCACATGTTGCTGTATGCCAGTGTGTTGCTTCGTTCTTGCTCCACGCGGTATCAAATGTATGGACATGTCCTTCTGGATCTGTTTTCTTTTCAAATCCGCATACTGTACATTTATTGGCGTTCTCGTTTGTTCCCCATGTATGTCCTGCAAAGTTGCTGACAATATCATCACATCCGCATGTTGCTGCATGCCAGTGTCTCGCGTCGTTACTGCTCCATGCATCTGAGAAACTGTGCTTATGTTCTGACTTGTCTTTCTGCTGAGTTCCAAATCCGACCTTTGTGAAAGCAGCCGTCATTGTGCCTGACTCTTCCGTAGTCTTTACTGTTTCAAATTCTGTATATCCACATCCTTCTTTTGTACACGTATGATATGCTGTACATTCGCTCAGATCATCATTCCAGAAATATGCTGCCTCACCGTAACTATGGCTATGTTTTGCAATCTTGCCTGAGCCTTGTTTCCATGCTTCAATATCTGTGATTGTTTTCGCGCATTCTGCATCTTCGAAACATGTATCGCAGTTCTTACATACATAATATGCTTTAACGCCGTCCTTAGATGCTGTTGCATCCTGCTGCGGGATCATAATCGGGCTATGTCCTGTTGCTGAAATTTTGCCTGCTCCTGTCTTCCATGTTTCGTATGCAGTTGAATCACCTATCTCCTTTGCACACTTGGGATCTGCAAAGTATTTTCCACATCCAGCATCAGAGCATTTATAACAGTCTTTCCAGCCGTCAGCAATACATGTTGCTTTCTTTCCGTTTACAAGTTCTAGTTTATGACCTTGTGTAGGCCCATAAAATTTTGCGGTGTAGGTAACATCACCGGTCACCGGTGCAAGTGCAGGTGTCCAGCCTGTAAACACATAACCGGTCTTTTCAGCGTCGGCGTGAGTTGGCATTTCACCTGCGTTCACAACTGCGGTATCTATGACCGTAGATTCATCCAGTTTCCATGTCACAGTGAACTTGTCTGACGAATTCGTCCACTTCGCATAGAGCGTCATATCTTTATCCGGCATCGTGCTGAATATAAACTGCTCTGTATAGGTATCATCTGTGAACCATCCGCCAAATATATAACCTTCCGCTGTCGGTTTTACCGGAGCCTTGATTGCAGTTCCCGGTGCCGCTGTCATCGGTTCAGGCGCTGTTCCATGTCCATTCGTATTAAACGTGATCGTCTTCACAATCAGATCATAATAGATTTCTATGACAGTACTGCCGTCTCCGCTGATTGGCTGCTGGGAAAACTCCTTCACCTTAAAGCCCTGGTATGTCTTTGCCTTCGCTTTCGTCTGCTCACCGCTGGTGCCGGTCATGGGCGTTTCTTCCGTAAGGTCGTACCCCGTTCTGTCTGTATTCTGCTTATAATGCTTTACGGTATAAGGCGTATCCGTATTCGCAGTCCAACCAGCGTAAATCGTAAGACCATCTACCGGCATTTCAATCGTCTTCGGGAGAGTATACTCTTTTGTACGCTCTGAATCCTCAAACCAGCCGTTGAATACATACCCCGGCGCAGACAAGGTTCCCGCATCGACCGTAACGGTTTCCCCGTAGCGGGCAGTGATCTTATCCGGAGCGGTGCCGATGCCGCCGCAGTCAAACGTCACATCGCAAAAGTTCCTATCGTAGCTGGCAGTCACCTTCGTGCTGCCGTCCGCAGCGACTGTCGCCCTCTCTATCTCCTTGCAGGTGAACCCTTCACGCTTCTTCTCCTTTGCGTCCGTCAGCAGCCCGGCAATGCCGTACAGGGTCTCCTCTTCTTTATTCTCATATCCGCTTCCGTCCACTTTCTGCCATTGGTGGGTGACAGTGTATGCCGTTTTTGCACCGATGCATGCGAAGCTGCGTCTCGATTGGTTATATCCTGTCACACTGATGCCGCGGGCGTCCTCGCGAGAATCTCCGGCAAATAACAGCAGGTTCTCATCCATGTTCTCAATCCAGCTTCTGATTCCCCTTCCTCCGTTGCCGCCGTATGCAGTCACAGTCCCGCCGGTGATGGCGATGTGTCCGGAGTAGCTACTGGTTCCGTTGCCTATTCCGACACTGTTGCCAGTTGCTGTCACAACGCCTCCGCTGATGGTGATGTACCCGGATTCGCCGTTATGTCCGTTGCCTATTCCGTCCCCAATGTCTCTGCCGTTCGATTCAACGATTCCGCCACTGATTGTGATGGTTCCGCATTTGCCAAATCGTCCGCTGCCGATCCCGGCGCCATTTTCTCCGCCGTTCGATTCAACGGTTCCGTCACTGATTGTAATGGTTCCGCATTCGCCAAGTTGTCCGCTGCCGATCCCGGCTGCATAGCTTCCGCCGGTTGCAGTCACGGTTCCGCCGTTGATGGTGACTGTCTCAATGCTGCTGTCGCTGCCGTCTCCGCTGCCGATTCCGGCACCATTTTCTCCGCCGGTTGCAGTCACGGTTCCGCCGCTGATAGTGACGGTTCCGCAGCTGCCGCTGTTCCCGCTGCCAATCCCGGCTGCACCGCGTCCGCCGGTTGCGGTCACAGTTCCGCCATTGATGGTGACGGCTCCGCAGCTGCCGCTATGCACGCTGCCGATCCCGGCTTCAACGCTTCCGCCGGTTGCGGTCACGTTCCCACCATTGATAGTGATGCTGTTGCCATTGATGTTGGTTGAACTTACTTTTCCGCCGTTGAATGTGAGCGTCACTTTGCCTGATGAAAGAGCTCTTGTAGGACATGACAGGCTTCCGGTACCGTTTTCCTGGCCGTAGACGGTCAGGCTTGCGTTATCTTCAGAAACTATCGTATGGTCAGCCGAAACCTGGCATCCGTCTTTCAGTATAAGATATACATTGCCCTTGAAGCAGAAATCGCCCTTGAACTGGCATTCCCCGTCGGCGACATACCACCCGCCTGCGAGCGGCTCAGTCTGCTCGCCCGTAAGGCAGGTGCAGTTTGCCGCCTGCTCAACTCCGTTTTCATCGATATACTTCACTGTCACTGCATTGTCAAGGTCCTGTGCGTATGAAACCGCAGCCATAGACGGCATCATGGTGAATACCATAGCTAGTGATAAGAATATACTGAGAATCTTTTTTTTCATTTTCTATTTCTCCTTGATTTGATTGTGAAGTTTCTTTATTTCTTAAAAGGTCAATGCCTTGTTCGTCAAATTACACTTTTTACATTTATAGTATACCACATAAAATCAAGCAGTTTTCGTGTTTTCTGAGGCAAAATTTGAACAACGTAACAGGGATGCCGCAGCATCCCTATAGATTATCTTGCCATATCTCTTGCATTCTTTTCTCTTTCTCTCTTTTCTATCTCTTCAATAATCTCCGGAGGGATTTTTTGCAGAAGTTTTTCCTGAGTACGCAGCTGATTTTCCAGCTTTCGTATTATTGCCTTGTCCTCTCCATTTGCTTTTTTCTCATCATACAGCTCATTCCGGACGTTTCTGTATGCATTGTCTGTCAGGCGAAGCTGATCCGAAAGATAGTCAATTTGCTCAGAAGTCTTGCTCACTTCGGATCTGAATCTGTCAATTTCCGGTATGAGCTTTGCTAGTTTTTCAGTCAGCATTTCTCTTTTTTTACCGGCATTCATGAAATTTATCTCACCCATTTCGCGAATTATTTCAGCACATTCACGGTCAAGATTATCTCCCATTTTGAAAAGCCATGTCGGAATATGTTTACGATGAGTCTCTATTGCCGACCTTCCGCGTTCCAGTTCCGGCCATCTTTCAGACATGAACTCATGAAAGTCTGTCTGCCATTCAGACAGTTTTTTCTGATTTCCTATAATCTGTTTTGCAGACAACCTGCCGTCTTCTGTGATAGGACAGAAGGCCAGATGCATATGCGGCGTCTTCTCATCCATGTGAACAACTGCCGATATGATGTTGCCTGTTCCAACTTTCTCCTGCATGAATTCAAGCGCTCTCTCAAAATATTCATACTGTTCCCGCTCATCAAATGCACTCATTAGTTCCGGAGAAGCTGTTATCAGTGTCTCCACCATGCGGATGGAATCCTTCCGAACTCTGCAACCTGTATCCTTTATTTTCTGATTCACAGCTCTCTTATATGTGTACTGCGGCGGTCCTGCCAGATGATAATTCAGTTCTGACCGCTCGATATCTATGTTTGGATTGCTTTTGTAAGCCGCCTTTTTTCTCTCATTATGTCTCTCACAGTGAGCAATCGCTCCTTCCTTTTTCTTGTCAAATCTCAGTATTGCAAAAGGCATAAGTCTGCCCTCCCTTCGTTATTTTTTCTCCGGCCAGTGCCTCGATGGGAATCTGTTTATGACGATTATGACGATAATGACGACATTTCCGATACCCTGAAATCTTTTCCTGTCCAGTCATTCCCATCGAGGAAAACACCCGTAAAAGCAGATCAGGAAGCCTCTTTGACAATTCATTTCCGGCTTCCTGGTTCGGTGCATGGTAATCTGCTCTGCACCGATGCTTTATGACGGGTGTAACACACTAGACTTTGCATGCAAAATCGTGTGTCGAGGGATACTCCCTCTGAACTCCCTTTAATACTTGCGCTGGTAAGCAGGGCAGTAAACAATCTTTGCCCTGTAGCTTTGCTTGCATTCTTTCATGCATCTGACGCATTTCTCGTTGTATTTGATCCTTCCGTTTTCCGTCAGAAAGAATGCATTCTCCGCCTTGTCCCTTTTACTCATACGAGGCATGACCTTCAGTCTCCTTTATCCTCGTAGGTCCAGCCTTCATTTACTGGGGACATACGGGGCGAGAAATCGATATTTTCCTTCGCCAGCGCGTCGTTTTTTCTGATGCCGGTCATCTGCCTATCTCTGCCATCAATTTCGCTGACAGATGATATTTCTGCCGGTTTCCTACTATCAAAAATATCGTCATAGTCGTCATTATCGTCATTGACCGGATCCGGATCTGTAATCCTTGTCAGTGTGATGAGCTTCGCCGTGCTGGTTCTTCTCATCATCACACTAACTCTGTACTGCTTATGCAGCCTGTCCTTGCATGTGCCCAGCTTCCGCGACAGAACATTGGGCGTCATCCTGCCTCCAAGATTAAGTGCTTCCAGCATTGATGTTGCTGTTCCTTCCCAGTAATCCTTGTTGCTCAGCAAAGTATCCACCAGCATGTCCAGAAACGGATCAGGCTTAGGTTCGTAGAGATTCTTTTCAATGCTGTCCAGCTCCCATGTCAGATGATCTCTGTTAAAAGTCATGTGGAGTCTCATGTCATCAAGATCACGGCTCACAACTTCCAGTGTTCCCTCATTATCTGTCCGATTCTTCTTGGTAAGTATATATGTTCCGTCTGCAGAACCGGTAAGCCCATTGGTACCTGAAACAAGGTCAAGCACATCTTCAGAATCCTGTTTTCTCTGATGATGAACCAGCAGTATCCCCAAATTCTTATCATCTGTAAGATTCTTTACTGCTGATATTACGCTGTAGTCGGATGCATAGTCATGCTTATCCAGAATTCTTGCCTTCTCCAGCGTGTCAATGATGATCAGAACAGTATCTTCGTGCTTTTTCATGAAAGTTCTTATCTGCTCCTCAAGTCCATCATTTATGCACCTTGCGGCAGTTGCAAAATGCAGACTGCCGGTGCTTCTGATTCCAAACATGTCAGCCATCCTCTGCTGAATGCGCTGCTCATTATCTTCCAGTGCAAGATAGAGGACTGTACCCTGTCTCACAGGGAATCCCCAGATGGGGATCCCCCTGCTGACGTGGTAAGCTATCTGCAGTACCAGAAATGATTTACCGACCTTTGGTTTACCAACTATGAAGTTGGTTCCCACACAGAGCAGCCCTTCAATGATGTCCTGTCTGGGAAAATAAAAGGTGTCCATGATTTCTGATGCAGTTCTAGTTGCAAGCTCGTCAACGCTTGACATATCTGTTATAATTGGCATAGATGTTTTTTGTGACTGTCCCATGTCTGTTGGCGCAGACTGTAAAGGGGCAGTCCTTTCTTTTGTTATGTTCATTTTGATCAATCCTCCTTTAACTGCTTCATGACATCCGTCATATACCTGATCAGTTCCAGAGTCTCTTTCTCCGGCAGACTCCCGGATTCAATTTTCTTCAGCTCAGCCAGTATTGAATCCATTCTGTTCTTAAGCGCCTTAAACATGCGCGGGTTCGAATATACTGTAATCTTCTGATTCAGCGCTCTTTTCAGCAGATACTCCTGCCTGAGCATACCTGAAATGTCAGCCATGCCCGTAATAAGCTCCAGCTCTTCCGGCGTTACTCTGAATACTATGGTTTTGCTTTTAACCCTCTGATTTTTCTCTTTCAATTGTCATTCCTCCCGTTCTTGAATTGTTAAGATTCTCTGCCATCTGCTTCTGCGTGTCAGGAAACATATGCGCATACCTGTATGTGATATCAATTGCTTCGTGTCCCACTCTGTTCCCGATATCAACTGCTGTAAATCCCTGCTGTATCAGCAGAGAAATGTGGGAATGTCTCAGGTCATGAACTCTGATTTTTTTCACGCCGGCGCGCGCTGCACCTCTTTTCATTGAACTGTACAGCTGACTTTTCGTCACCCTGAAAAGGCGTTCATTCGGCTTCAGGTCATATATGAGCTTCATATAATCCTGTATCTCGCCCGCAAGGAATTCCGGCAGGTCAATGACCCTGATGCTTTTCTGCGTCTTTGGTGGGGTTATGATATCTTTTCCGTCTATCCTCTGATATGACTTGGTAATTGAAAGCCTGTTGTTTTCAAAATCAAAATCTGCCGGGGTCAGCGCAAGAAGCTCACCTTCTCTTATCCCGCACCAGTACAGAAGTTCAAACGCATAATATGTCCGCGGGTTATCCATGACCGCCTCTGCGAACTTTTCGTATTCTTCCGTTGTCCAGAAAAGCATCTCATCAGCTTCTTTCTTTCCCATTGAACCGGCCTTTCTTACGGGATTCTCTTTAAGTCCGTAGAAATTCACAGCGTGATTGAAGATCGCACTTATCTGATTGTTTATTGTCTTGAGATAGGTCTGCGCATAAGGCTCTCCTTTTTCATCCCTGTAATTCATCAGTTCATTCTGCCACCTGACAATGTCCCTCGGTGTTATGGAATTGATTTTTCTGTTTTTGAAATATGGAAGAATCTTTTTCTCAATCAGACACTCCTTGTTTTTCAGGGTGCTTAACCTGATTCTCGACTTCATATCCTCATAATACAGTTCCACAAAGGTTCCGAATTTCATATTCAGATCCACATTCACAGCTGCCTTCTGCTCACACTCCCACATGATGGCTTCTCGTTTTGTCTGGAAGCCTCTCTTCTGTGTCTGTCTGTTTTCTCCGCTCCAGTCCTTGTAACGGAATACAACACGCCACGTTCCTGTTTTTTCGTCCTTGTAAACTGACATCCCTAGTCCTCCTTTCCGTCGTCTGCTCCATAGCAGAACTTCTTTCTGAAATAATTTGTGCTGACCTTGCCTGAAATAGTGATATAGCCCATTTCTCTCAGTTCCCTGTTAAGCTGCTGCATTACCTTGTATGCGTATGCCTTTGAGATTCCCAGCTCTTCAGCTACTTCATCAGCAGTCATCATGATTTTTTCCTCTTTAAATGCAGTAGTCATCCTGTTCACCTCCTTTCAGATAACATTAAACATATTTGTTTAAGTAGTATAATACTAAACATTTCTGTTTAAGTCAAGCGTTATTTGAGGAATAATTAAACTTTTTTGTTTAATATCCTTTACCTACTTAAACATTTCTGTTATACTTATTATGTAATCAAGCGAAGGCATACATTTTGGATATGCCGGATAGGAGTAATCATTATGGCAATTGGAGAACGAATCCGTTATTTCCGCACTATGAAGGGAATGACGCAGAAAGCACTTGGTGCTCAGCTGGGATATCCTGAAAAAGCAGCTGATGTCCGCATGGCACAGTATGAATCCGGAACACGTACCCCTAAGGCAGATACTGTTGAAAAGCTTGCCGAGATCTTCGGTATCTCGCCTGCTGCCCTGGACGTTCCGAATACAAGCAGCATGAACGGCATCATGCAGACTCTGTTCTCTCTTGAGGACAGTCATGGCATAACTCTCACCATCAGAGACGAAGGCTCAATATGTATCCTTACTGATCCGACCCGACCTGATGACGGCCTTCTGCTGAATCTGTATGACTGGGCCAGAAGGTGTGACCAGCTGAGAAAAGGTGAAATCACACAGGATGAATATGATTCATGGCGATATAATTCCACCGGATTCATTTCCCACAGCGAAAATTCAAAATAACAGCATTAAAAAAAGCTATCCAACCATTATTAGTTGCATAGCTTTTTATTTATGATAATGCTTTTGTTGCCAAAGTGTTGCCAAAGGGCAGTTTTGGCTTTTCAAAACCCAGTGTTTTCAAGGGTTTGCGGGTTTTTTCTTTCTACTCCCACTCGATTGTAGCCATTGGCTTGTTTGAGTAGTCCCAAAGCACTCTGTTGATGCCATCAACTTCTGCCATGATTCTGTCTCTGATTGTGCAGAGAGTTTCCCATGGAAGCTGAACGGATTCAGCTGTTACAGCGTCCACTGTGTTTACGGCTCTGATGATTGCTGGCCATCCTTCATATCTCTGACCTTCCCCATCAACATACTTGATCCCTACTGACTTGATGTCAGGGATTGCTACGAAGTACTGCCAAGGTGTTTCTGGAAGCTTGTCGATTTCTTCTCTTGCGATTGCATCTGCTTCTCTGAGAGCTTCAAGTCTGTCTCTAGTGATAGCACCTGTGCATCTAACTCCAAGTCCAGGACCTGGGAACGGCTGTCTGTATACCATGTTGTCCGGAAGTCCTAATGCCTTACCAACTACCCTTACTTCGTCCTTGTAAAGAAGCTTAACCGGCTCTACAAGTTCAAAGTTCAAATCTTCAGGAAGTCCGCCTACATTATGGTGAGCCTTGACGCCCTTTGATTCTGTAATATCCGGATAAATCGTTCCCTGTGCAAGGAATTCAATTCCTTCAAGTTTCTTGGCTTCGTCTGCAAATACTTCGATGAATTCAGCACCGATGATCTTTCTCTTTGTTTCAGGGTCATCAACACCTGCAAGCTTATCTAAAAATCTATCAACTGCATCTACATATACAAGGTTTGCTCCAAGTTCTTCTCTGAATACCTTTACCACCTGCTCAGGTTCTCCCTTACGGAGAAGACCGTGGTTAACATGTACGCAAACAAGCTGTGAGCCGATTGCCTTGATTAAAAGTGCAGCTACTACTGATGAATCTACGCCGCCGGAAAGAGCAAGGAGAACCTTCTTGTCTCCAACCTGCTCCTGAACAAGCTTTACCTGTTCATCGATAAATGCAGCAGCAAGTTCTGGTGTAGTAATTCTTTCCATTGATTCTGGTCTCTTATTCGGATCCATTGTATACCTCCAATATATATCTAAGCTAAATGATTTACTTTTTGATTAATAATTAATTATACAACATCTTTGTACAATATATCAACAAAAATGGCCTATTTCTGTTCCTTGAATATCGCTGGGATATCAATGTTCTGCGGACAGTGACTGACGCACTCTCCACATCCGATACATGCGTCATATCCCTTGACGTTCTCGAGTTCAGAAAGCCTCCACGGATCGCCCGTAAGCCTTTTCTCATTGATCCCTTTTAAAAGCAGCGGAATATCTAATCCTTCCGAACAGTCTCTGCAGTACCTGCAGCCGGTGCACTGAATCAGATTCTCTTTCTTGTGATTCTCAATCTTTTCCTCATAGGCTGCAAGCTCCTCTTCAGAAAGAGGATTTCTCTCAGCAAAGGTTCCTGCATTTTCAAAGACCTGCTTAGGACCTGTCATGCCGCTTAATATGCATGTTATTCCATCGAGATCCTGCAGCCATCGGAAGGCCTCTTTGGCTCCTAATCCTGCCAGATTTGAGCCTTTCAGAGGTTCCATTACAAAGATTGGTATGTTCTTTTCTCTAAGCGCCTCATACTGCTCTTTTGCATCAAGAAGGTCCCAGTCAAGACGGTTCAGCTGTATGAGCACCATGTCCCACTTATTATAGTAGTCAAGAAATCTTCTCAGGGTTTCAGGCCTTGCATGGGACGAAAATCCAATATGCCTGATTTTCCCCTCTTCCTTCTGCTTTTCTAGGAATTCGACATAGTGGGGCTTCATGTATTCGCCAATGGTATTCTCATTTAAGCCATGAAGCATGAATATGTCGAAGTAGTCTGTGCGGCACCTTTCAAGTTCCTCAAAGAATACCTCTTCAATGGGTCTTCCAATGTCCTCCTTATACTTGGATGACAGGTAGTACTGTTCTCTTCTGTACCTTGACAGCACTTCCCCCGTGAAGACTTCAGAATCACCATACGTGTATGCAGTATCAAAGAAGTTGATCCCGCTTGCCATGCATGCGTCTATGATTCTTGCACCTGCTCTTCTGTTCATGGTCTCCATCCCGGTTTCAGGATCCTTGACTGTAGGGATTCTAAGAATTCCCATTCCCAGAGCGGAGATGTTCATCTCATGAAATCGGTTATAGTACATTGGAAACTACCTATTTCAGCTTTGCTCCGTCGGCAAATGCATTGCCGATGATTTCGCCCATTGTAAGGTACTTATGGTTAACCGGGTCGTAGGATATTGGCTTCAGTTTCTTGGGATCAATATGTCCATCCGTCATTACTTCCTCATCTGCTGATACATTAATGATGCTTCCAACCATGATATGCGTTCCCGGGTTATATGATATGAGCCTGCAGTGAAGCTCCATATTAAGCTCATTGATAACCGGCGCATCAACAAATTCACTCTTTGTTACTGTCCATCCTGCTCTTGCAACCTTGTCAGGTACGTCATTTGCTGAAACAATGCCTACATAATCGCACTGCACCATGTTATTTTCATCACCGATTGCAACCGTGAAGTCTCCTCTTTCAAGAATGTCCTTTACCGTCTTGTGACCCGGCGAAAGACACATGGAAATCTTGTCTGCACTCGAAATCATGCCCCATGCGGCATTCATTGCACATGGCACATCGTTTTCATCATATGCTGAAATAATTAATACCGGCATTGGGAAAAGCCAGCTCTGTGTTCCAAAATTCTGCTTCATCTCTTGTCTCCTTTATCTTTCAAAATCTACTACATATGCTCCCAGGACTTCCAGGGGCTCAATGTACATGGCCTGTCTGATGAGCATATTCTTATCTTTATCATATTGAGATACCTTAATTTCTCTATCCGGAACATTCCAGAAGAATTCGCAGTCTGCATGTTCCTTGTAGGCATGAACCATTTCTGCTTCTCTGAAGGTTGCTTTTCCGTCAGTTCCGTAGAGATTAAAGGTTCCCTGGTTATCTTGCTCCGCGGGGCAGCCGCCTGTTACATCTGCCAGCGTATGAATGATGGTAAGTATCGTCTCCTGCATCGCATCGCCATTTAGCGTTACATCAGTCCTAAAGGCCTTTCTTCCATCAAATGATGTAAATACATCCATCTGAATCTTTGCCTTTTCGCTGACATATTCACCCTGATGCTCTCTGTCCGGCGCCTCATCGCCACTTTCCCAGGTGATGAGATTCAGCCAGCCCCGTACTCCGTCATACTCTACAGGAGTATTGAACTCTGCTCTGTAAAACATTCCGTCAATCTGCTCGATGTTAATCCTGAGTACAGGTCTGAGTGACCTGTAGCCTGCAGGGAGCAACGCCTTGATCTCCTCATGGTCTGCACTGTATGCCATTACAAACTGTCTAATTCTGCTCATATGGTACCTCGCTTTTTCTTCCATCTAATTATATCATTTTCCATCCCTTAACACTATGCAAAGTTGACAGCAAAAGACATGGAGTAGTATAATCTGCGGTGTGTATGAAGGAGAATCCATGACTAGAGAAGATTTAAGATTTGCATTTATAAAATCCGTTCCGATCATGTTCAGCTATATCATGATTGGAATTGCATATGGAATACTCATGAACCAGGCAGGATACAGCGCGTTCTGGCCGTTCCTCATATCCCTTACAGTATATACGGGAGCTTTCCAGTTCGTTCTTGTTCCATTTCTTGCATCAGGAGCAGATCTTGCTACAGTGCTCATCACCTGCGCGGCCCTTGGAAGCAGGCAGCTTTTCTATGGCGTTTCATTCATTGAGCAGTTTAAGAAAATGGGGAAAAGATACCTCTACATGGTATTTTCTGTAACAGACGAGACCTATGGAATATATACATCAACCATATTTCCTGAAAAGGTGAACAAGGGAAATGCAATGTTTGCAACCGCAATCATGTGCCATTCCTACTGGATCATTGGTTCAGTCCTTGGGGCGGTAATCGGCATGCTCATTCCATTTTCTCTTGAAGGAATAGACTTTGCAATGACGGCACTTTTCACCACCATGTTCATCGATCAGTGGAGACAGGCGAAGAGCCATACCCCGGCAATCATTGGAGCCATATGCAGTATCGCATTCCTTGTAATTCTTGGACCTGCAAAGTTCATGCTCCCATCTCTTGTCTTTACAACAGCGCTTCTAATCTTCCTGAATGCGAAAGGAGGAAAAGAAAATGACAGCTAGCATGATGCTTGTAACAATAGGCGCATGTGCAATATGCATGTTCGCCTTAAGATATGTTCCTTTCGTACTGTTTAAAGGCGATGCAGTGCCTCAGATGGTAAAGAAGCTTGGAGCCGCACTTCCGCCGGCCATCATGGCAACCCTTGTTGTCTACTGCGTAAGGTCAACGGAATGGCTTGAGATGTCATCTGTCGTTCCTGTAATTGCAGGGGTACTTTCAACAGCACTCGTCCATATATGGAAGAAAAACACCATACTGTCCGTATTTGCAGGTACAGCAGTATATATGATATTAATATATGTAATATAAAAGCAGATGCCTCCATCTGCCTTTTGTTATCTGTCAAGGTATTCTGGCGGTACTTCCTTAGTAAGCCACACGCCGTTTTCTGAAAGAAAGAATTCGTAGCCGTTCTCCGCCATCTTTCCCGATGATACGGTAAATACAGCTGGTTTTCCATGCCTCTGTCCTACCTTCACCGCAGTATCATAATCTGCAGAAAGGTGAACATAGAGCCTGCTCATCGGCTTTAATCCTTCCTTTTCTATTGCCTCGGAAAACCTCTCTGCTGTGCCGTGCCACAGCACTTCAGGAGGCTCCTTCTTTTCAAGTTCTACATCAACAGCGACTGAATGCCCCTGATTGGCTCTTATCTTTGTCATATCTTCATTAAATGAATATCTTGTCTTTTCATCCTCTTCGACTATTCTCTCAAGATCGGCCATCTCGATTCTGTATTTCGTCATGCTGAGGCCTTTCAGCAGTTCCCCTACATCTGTCCAGCCGTGTTCATCAAGGCTAATTCCGATTACTTCAGGCTCATGGCGCAGAATGAGGGCGATGAACTTGCTGATCTTGTTATCATTCATATCTATCCCCTTCTTTTTCTATCATCGACAGGATCATACTTGCTTAGGATAGCATTTATGTCCTTTACACTTCCATATTCCATGCCATCTGTAGCCATCTCTTCCGGCACAATATGGTCCCCTATGGGCTTTGGAAGAACTGCATAGTATATGGCAGGATTGATGATCAGTAAATCAAGGATCACCCATATGATGCAGATCATGCCTCCCCTGTCACTCCCTCCGATGAAAAACGATCCTATGATGCCTGCAACGAACAGGATTGTAGTGATGTAGGATCTGGATATTCCTGATGCAGCGCTTTTCAGTTCACTGTCGAAGTATTGTTTTTTCGTTATGTATTTTGTAAATCTGAAGTTAAGAAAATATATCTTACCTGCTAGAAGAAAATCTTTCATTTTAGAATAAATATATCTTTAGGCCATCAAGACCTGTCTCCCTTGTGCCCTTTACTTCGACCATAACCGTATCCTCATTCTCAAGATCTGGAACTTCATGGATGGCATCCAGTCCCATGAGAATGCCAAGTCCTGTAGGTGTTACAAGTTCAGTATCCACAGGAAGGGTTCCAAACGTGAGCGCTGATACCTTCATCATTTCCGCTACTGCAGGTACCGGTACCGGAATTTCTCCATGACTGCAGATGATGGTGCCTCTGCCGTCATTTACAGTGCTGGCGTACACCTTTTCTATGCCAAGCGCATCGATGCAGATGGCAACCCCTATAATATTGACAATTGCCTGAGACCTTCCCACTTCATGAAAATGCGTCTGTGAAAGCGGCGTCCCATGGACCTTGCTCTCTGCAAGTGCAATGGTCTCATAGATCTTTAGAGCAATGCTTTCCGCTCTGCTGCTTAAGCCTGCATTCTCTATGATCTCCCTGATTTCCTCATAGCTCCTGTGTGAATGGTGATGCTCATCTCCATGGCAGTGCGCACAGTCAGGAGGCACTGCTCCTGTAAGTCTTTCTTTCAGAAGCTCATCATCCACTCCAAGGGCTGCAAGACCATTCAGCACCATGTCTCCGGCTATTCCACTTGTGCAGTCAAAATACAGTCTGTTCATTTCTTTTCCCTCTTAGTATGACGGAAGCCAGATACCCAGCTCCAAAGCCATTATCTATGTTTACCACGCCAACGCCGTTTGCACAGCTGTTCAGCATGGAGAGGAGTGCAGATACTCCTCCAAAATTTGCTCCATATCCTATGCTTGTCGGAACAGCAATGACAGGGACCTCTACCAGCCCGCCGACAACCGATGCCAGTGCGCCTTCCATTCCTGCAACGCAGATGACCACATCCGCACTGCGGATTTTGTCCAGCTGATCAAAAAGTCTGTGAATCCCTGAAACGCCCACATCGTAGATTCTGTCCACTTCATTTCCCAGAAGTTCTGCCGTGACTGCAGCCTCTTCAGCTACAGGGATATCTGATGTTCCTGCGGTAATGACAGCAATATGCTTTTCATCCTCCACAAATTCCCCATCGCCCCATGCAATGATTCTTGCCTCTTCGTAATATCTGGCACCTGGAAGAACCTTCTTTACGGCTTCAAAGTTTTTCCTTGTGGCTCTGGTTCCCATGACCGTGGAATTTCTTCCCGAAAGCTTCTGCATGATTTCCGCAATCTGTTCCGAAGTCTTGCCGGCGCAATATACAACCTCCGGATATCCGGTCCTCAAAGATCTGTGGTTGTCTATTTTTGCATATTCCATTTCGCTGAATGGAAGTTCCTTCAGAATATCCACTGCCTCATCCTTGGAAATTCTGCCACATTCTACATCCTCTAAAAGATTCAATATATATTCTCTATCCATTTCTTCTCTTTTCTGCTGCTGTAACCACATGTTTCATCAGAAGGGAGGATGTTACGCCGCCGATTCCGCCGGGAACAGGTGTAATCTGTTCCACAACATCTGCCACTTCATCAAAGCAGACATCTCCTACCATCTTTCCTTCTTCGCTAAAGTTAATGCCTACATCCATGACAATCTGACCCGGCGCTGCCATTTCCTTTGTCATAAATCCTGCTCTTCCTACACAGGCAACCACGATATCTGCATTTCTGCAGCTATCGATAATGTTTTCTTTTCCTGATCTGGAATGACAGATGGTAACCGTAGCATTCTGATGCATCAGCATCATTGCAACCGGTCTTCCTATGACAAGACTTCTGCCGATGACAGTAACCTTCTTCCCCGAAAGATCTACGCCATAGTGATTCAATGTCTCCATGACAGCAGCGGCTGTGCATGGCGGATATCCTGTATCCGTATTCATGAAAACACCTGCCATGGCACCGTCTGTAATGCCGTCCATATCCTTTTCAGGCGCCAGAGCTTCTCTAACTTTTGCATCATCAATCTGCGGCGGAAGCGGCCGGAAAATCAGAGCCCCATGAATGTCCGGATCTTCATTGATCTCCTGAATTGCCCGAAGCACCATGTCTTCATCCGCATCTTCCGGAAATGTAACATTCTTGATTCTTACACCGGTCTTTTCAGCCTTTGCCATTGCACTTCTTTCGTATGCAAGATCGCTTCCATTTTCTCCTGCCCTTACTATGGCAAGCGTTGGAACGATTCCTTCCGTTTTCAGTTTTTCCACTCTCCCCGTAAGTTCTTCCAGAAGAGCATCGACTACCGGTTTTCCTTTTAAAATTGCGGCCATTATTTCAGTTCCCCCATTACATAATCAAATATTTCATCCGCCTTGCTGCCATATGTTTCCATCATGGTCATGCAATACGCGTTCAGTTTCTCTGCATATGCCCGGTCCTTCATGGACTTTGTATTGATAAATACATTCAGGCTGGCACCCTTTAATGCTGCTTTGCACATGACTGCACCCACTCCCGCATCAGAGACCGCAAGCCGCGATCCCTTATGCGCAAATTCCTCAAGAAGATTGATTGCTTCACACGCCTTTTCCATGATTTCTACAGGAACAGCAGCAGCAGCCTTTAGGCATTCTGCCATGACTTTCGCCTTATATTCCTTCTCTTCTTCTGTTTCATTCGGAAGTCCATACGCTTTGGAAAGCGGCGCAAATGCCACTGCATCCTCATCACAGAGAGCCTTCAATTCCCCGGTGATTCTGTCCGCCTGCTCCATGAGTGACCGGATATCTTCTTCCACATCCTGATACTTTTTCTTTCCAACGGTAAGACTCCCTACCATGCTCCCAAGGGCAATCCCAATGGCTCCGACCAGTGCAGAGGTTCCGCCTCCGCCCGGTACAGGCTCGCTGCTTGCCAGCACATCGATATATTCACTGCATGTTTTGTCTATATATTTTGTCATTTTTCATCCTCCTTTCGTACAGATGAAACAAAGCCCTCCGGAAGACCGAAGAGCATCTCGCTTCTGCCATTATTTTTCTCTTGCATCCCATTTTGCCATTGCTTCCTTTGCACGTCTTCTGTTCTCTTTCGCTGCTTTTTTTCTCTCTACAGAAAACTTGACATATGCTGCGACTGCTGCAATGAGAGCTATCGCTGAAAGTACGCCAAGAAGAAGTGTCAGCACTTTGCTCTTTATTGCAAAATATGCAATGAAAGTGAAGTTCACAACAACGATAAATACAATCCATAAAAGGATTACTCTGCTCTTTTTCATATCTTTTTTCTCCCGTAATATTCCTAACATATTTATCATAACAGAACAATGACAAAATGCAAGTCTGCGCATAAGAAAACCCTCTGAAGGAAAGTTCAGAGGGTCCTGGGTTCTTAGAATAATCCGGAAATCTTTCCGTTTTCATCCACGTCAATCTTTTCTGCTGCCGGAACCTTCGGAAGTCCTGGCATTGTCATGATGTCACCTGTCAAGGCAACAATGAAGCCGGCTCCTGCAGAAACCTTCAGGTTTCTGACCGTGATGGTGAAATCTTTTGGTGCGCCAAGCTTTGCCGGATCATCAGAGAAGGAGTATTGTGTCTTTGCTACACAGATTGGAAGACTGCCAAAGCCCAGCTCTTCCAGCTGCGCAAGCTGCTTGATAGCATTTCCTACCAGAACTGCACCATCTGCATGGTAAACCTTTGTTGCTATGGCATTCAGTTTTTCTTCAATGGTCATGTCCAGTTCGTAGGACTGTTTGAAATCGTTTGGCTCCTCGCAGAGTCTTACAACTTCTTCAGCGAGTGCCACGCCGCCTTCGCCGCCCTTTGCCCAGACTTCGGAAAGTGCAACATTTACACCAAGCTCTTTACATTTTGCTTCTACCAGATCAAGCTCTGCCTTTGTATCTGTCGGGAATGCATTGATTGCTACTACACAAGGAAGTCCGTATACATCCTTGATGTTTGAAACATGCTGAAGAAGATTTGGAAGTCCCTTTTCCAGAGCTTCAAGGTTTTCTTCATTCAAGTCAGCCTTTGCTACGCCGCCGTGATATTTCAGCGCTCTTACTGTTGCAACCATGACTACTGCACTTGGAGTAAGTCCTGCCATTCTGCATTTGATATCCAGGAACTTTTCAGCGCCAAGGTCTGCTGCGAATCCTGCTTCTGTTACGGTATAATCTGAAAGTTTCATCGCAATCTTTGTTGCTGTGATGGAATTGCATCCATGGGCAATGTTTGCAAACGGGCCGCCATGAACAATTGCAGGCGTGCCTTCCAATGTCTGTACAAGATTTGGCTTCAGTGCATCCTTAAGAAGTGCAGCCATGGCACCCTGTGCCTTTAAATCTCTTGCTGTAACAGGCTTTCCATCATATGTATATCCTACGATGATTCTCGCACATCTTTCCTTTAAATCGTTAATATCTGATGCCAGACAGAGAATCGCCATGACCTCTGATGCAACCGTGATATCAAAGCCATCTTCTCTAGGAACGCCCTGTGCTTTTCCTCCAAGACCGTTTACAATATGCCTGAGCTGTCTGTCATTCATGTCAACGGCTCTCTTCCATGTAATTGCCTTTGGATCAATTCCCAGCGCATTGCCCTGCTGAATATGGTTGTCCAGCATTGCAGCAAGCAGATTGTTTGCTGCTCCGATGGCATGGAAGTCTCCTGTGAAGTGAAGATTGATATCCTCCATGGGAACTACCTGTGCATATCCGCCGCCTGCAGCGCCGCCCTTGATCCCGAATACCGGACCAAGTGAAGGCTCTCTCAGCGCTACAACTGCATTCTTTCCAATTTTTCTGAGACCATCGGTAAGACCTACGGATGTAGTAGTCTTTCCTTCGCCTGCCGGAGTTGGTGTGATTGCTGTTACAAGAATCAGCTTTGCATCCTTTTCATCCTTCTTATCCTTCAGCAGCTGGTAGTCAATTTTCGCCTTATAGTTTCCATACTGCTCCAGATATTTTTCATCTACACCTGCAATCTCTGCAATCTCTGTGATTTTTTTCATTTCACATTCCTGTGCGATCTGAATGTCTGTCTTGATTTCCATTTTTTTCTCCTTTTCGTTCCACTACACTTAGTAAAAAAGAGCCTGGTTCCCTGGACTCCTGCCCAGACGGTCGGCTCTCATTTTGTTATATTCCATGTGGTCATTTCCACTTATCCGTCAGTCGTATAACAATTTCATATTACCATTAGATAATGAAAATTACAATATGTTCTTCAAAAAACTTTTCCTGTGAAGTTCGCAGATTCCATGTGCTTTTATCCCTTCATAATGCGCCTTGGTTCCATATCCTTTATTTGATTCCCAGTCATAATACGGATACTGCTCAGCAGCATTTTTCATCCATTCATCTCTCGTCACTTTTGCAATGATGGATGCTGCTGCAATGGAAACGCTCTTTGCATCGCCCTTGATGATTGCCGTCTGGGGATGGTCAATTCCATCAATGGTAACTGCGTCCACAAATATGTGGGATATTTTTTCTCCCAGCTGCTCTTCACAGGAAACAACAGCTTCTTTCATGGCACGCTTTGTCGCCTGAAGGATGTTGATCTCATCGATGACCTGATTATCTACCATGGAAATCCCGATTGCCAGTGCATGCTCCAAGATAATCTGATACATTTCATTCCTTCGCTTTTCCGAAAGTTTCTTGGAATCATCCAGCCCGGGAATATCCCACTGCTGAGGAAGTACTACACATGCTGCGCATACCGGTCCTGCCAGCGGGCCTCTTCCTACTTCATCCACACCTGCGATGAATTCTGCCCCTTCTTCATATTTTCCCTTCTCAAAAGTTTTCATCTCCGCGAGACGCTGCTTCAGTTTTTCTTCCCGTTCTTTTTTAGTCATTAACTTTCTCCAATGTAATTCTTCCAATCAGACTTGCTCTGAATTCATCAAGAATGGTTCTTCCTGTTCTCTCATAGTCAATCTTTCTGCCCGGAAGAATCCATCCTCTCTTTCTGGCAATTGCTTCCATGTTGGCAAGAGCGATTTCATTTTCCTCTTCCAGCGGATAGCCGGTTTCCTCGGAATAGTCCCCTTCTTCAAAAAGGCTGTCCAACTTATATCTCTTCATAAGCATTTCCGGATAATCCTTCGAAAGCTCTCGTATCAGTTCCAGTGCCAGCGTTTCCGTATCCAAAATTTCATCCCGGATACTGCCGCAGAATGCAAGATTCAGTCCAACCTTAGGGTCTTCAAACTTCGGCCACAGGATTCCCGGCGTATCCAGAAGCTGCATTCCATTGGCAAGGGTCAGCCATTGCTTTCCCTTCGTTACACCCGGTCGGTCTCCTGTTCTGGTGCTCTTCTTTCCCGTCATCCGGTTGATCAGAGAGGATTTTCCCACATTGGGAACGCCTACAATCATCAGCCGGAACTTCTTTGCTCTCACCCGGTCTCTGTTTTTTTCATCCTCAAGGGTTTCCAGCAGTTTAAACAGTTCCTTCACGCCAGTTCCTGACATGCAGTTCATGGCCATGGCGCGCTGACCGCGCGCTTCAAAGAACCGGATCCATTCCTTATTCTCCTGTTCGTCTGCCAGATCACTCTTGTTTAATACCACAAGTCTCGGTTTTTCTCCAACCAGCTCATCGATAATGGGATTTCTGCTGGAAACAGGGATACGGGCATCAATGACCTCGATGACCATATCTACCATTTTCAGATTCTCAGCAATGAGATCCCTTGTTTTTTTCATATGTCCTGGATACCAGTTTATATTCTCCATGTTTTCCTCCAGTTAATACAAAAGGGACCTTATGAGGTCCCTGTGTCAGGTTCTTACTTGCTCTTGATCTTAGCAGCTTTACCTGTTCTTGAACGCATGTAGTTAAGCTTCGCTCTTCTAACGTCGCCTCTTCTAACTACTTCGATCTTTTCGATCTTTGGTGAATGAAGTGGGAAAGTCTTTTCAACACCTACACCTGAAGAAATCTTTCTTACTGTAAATGTTTCACTGATTCCGCCGTTCTGCTTCTTTAAAACATAACCTTCGAAAACCTGTACTCTTTCTCTTGAACCTTCTTTGATCTTGATGTACACCTTAAGAGTATCGCCTACGCCAAATTCAGGGAGGTCAGTTCTCTTGTATTCCTGTGTTACAGCCTGTAATACATCCATTTTAAAAATCTCCTTCCGTCTTAGACGTTCTTGGCGAACACGATTGTCCATCCAGAGGACCGCCCGTTAGTTAACAGCAAGATTTTATCATAGTCATCAGAAGATTTCAACCTGTTTTTTCATAGTTTATATTTTCAGACTATTTGTCCCTTTCACTCAGATCTAGCGAATATCAAAGTATGCTACATACTCTGTTTCATATCCGCCAGCATCGATACCTTTCACAATTTTTGCAATTCGATATTTTTCATCTTCACTAGCTGCATAAAAATCTAGGATATATTTTATGTCACAGTATATATTTCAAAGGCTTCCTTTCTGTTGGCTCCACCTTGTTCTTTTCGTTTAACGATCTAATGACTGCTCCTTCCATAAGGCCTCCTGCCCACGTGCTGGAAAATTTACTGTCCTGCCTTGTCTGATCGGGCTTCCTGAAGAACTGCGGCATGAATATGGCTGCAGTAAGTTCTGCCGTCTTTGGATCATATTCCACTATTGGATATCCGTTTCCGTTCTGATGAAGCTTTTCCATCGCTTCTTTTAGGCTTCCATTCATGAGCTTTCCTGCATGACCTTTATGCTCTGCATCGCATGTCATCTCAATGCCTCCCTTAAGCACAGCAACTGTCATCTCGCCTCCCTGTCTTCTGTTTCCTATTAGGAATGCTGCAATATCTGTAAGAGCGTCAAGATCAAATGTACATACGCTTCCCTTACCTCTCATGAAACCTGTCCTGATCGCATGAAGCCTCAGATATTCTCTAAGTCCTTCGAGCTGTTCCTCAGAACTTCCATCAATGAATCTTTCTTCATATGTATACGCCCTGCTATATGCCATTATTCCTTGACCCGGATACTCTTCAGGAATATCAATATCCCTATCTTCAAGGAAACCTCCTTCAAGAAGTGTTTTTTCTCCCAGAAGGCTCTCCTCTTTGTGGTCATCCACTACCAGATTTATCTCTTTTCTTTCCTTCTTTCCAAAAATGCTCATACTCACATCTCCCATTTCCTATCTCCATTATATCACTCATCTTCCCCTTATCTTTCTTAAGAATTCTAAAGAAATAGGCGCCACAATGTGACGCCTGAAATATTTAACAGTTCATCGATCTTCTCTGAAATATGATAGTCCAAGTGCTTCCGGTGGAAGACTTTCCTTCTTCTTACGCATGGATACAGCAATTAGTACCGCAATGGTAACAAGATATGGAAGCATCTTGAAGATTTCCTGTGAGTATCTTGTAAGACCTCCGATATAGAAGTAGGCCCAGTACAGGATACCAAACAGGTATGAGCCCCATATTGCATTTACAGGCTTCCATGTAGCGAAGATTACCAATGCTACTGCAAGCCAGCCAAGAGCTTCAATTGTACCGTCATTTGCCCATGTTCCCTTGGTATAGTCCACAACATAGAACAGGCCGCCCATGCCGGAGATTCCGGCGCCAAGGCATGTGGCCATGTACTTATACCTGATTACATTGATGCCTGCTGCATCTGCCGCTGCAGGATTTTCTCCTGTAGCTCCAAGTGCAAGGCCCTGTCTTGTATTGTTCATATACCATGACAGGAAGATGGCAACGATGATTGCCAGATATACCATGAAGCCGTAGCTGAGGAACATCTTTGCAAAAGCACTTGTCATGTCGCATGATCCCTGTATGTTTTCTCTGAATGCCATGCTTGTATGTCTTACTGAGATCTGTCCAACACCGCCTGACAGCTTGTTGAGCGAGCCGCCCAGGAAGTTTGCCACGCCGGAGCCAAAGATTGTAAGGGTAAGACCTGTTACATTCTGGTTTGCTCTAAGCGTGATTGTAATGAATGAGAAAAGAAGTCCTGCCAATGCAGATGCAATAAAGCATGAAACAACAGCAATCAGTACGCAGAGGATCGGGCTTGGATCTTCACAGCCTCTTTCATAGAAGAAGCAGCTGACAAGACCTGCAATGCCGCCAATATACATGATTCCTGGAACGCCCAGGTTCAGGGAGCCGGATTTTTCTGCAACGATTTCACCCATGGCACCGAACATGATAACGGTACCAAATACTACAGCAGCGCTGAATAATGAAATGATCTGATCCATATCCTAAGCCTCCTTTCCTTCTTTTCCACGGAAAATAACGTTGTAATTGATGAAGAATTCGCAGCCGATGATGAAGAACAGCATGATGCCTGTTATCATCTCTGACATGTATTCGTTTAATTCGAATCTTGCTGCGATTTCAATTGCACCATTATCAAGGAATACAAGAAGCAGTGTGATGAGTGTCATGCTTACTGTATTAAACTTGGCAATCCATGCAACTATGATTGCAGTAAATCCTCTGCCATCTCCAGTAATTGTTGAGATTGTGTGAGATGATCCGCTTACACAGAAGAATCCAGTAAGTCCGCAAAGTGCACCAGAGATTATCATTGTTCTAATGATTACCTTTGGAACGGATATGCCTGCATATCTTGCAGTATTCTCTGAATCACCAACAACAGAAATCTCATAGCCCTGCTTGCTTCTTTCCATGTAGATAAACATGCCTACTGCAATCAGAAGCACAAGTATTACTGTAATCAGAGGGTCAGCACCAGGAATGGATGGAAGCCATCCCTTCTGCGATGATGCATTGATTACGCCAACGGTGTTTGAACCGTATGGATTTTCCCACTTTGCAACGCAGAAAGCTGTGATCTGAATTGCAATATAGTTCATCATCAGGGTGAATAATACTTCGTTGGTATTAAACTTTGCCTTGAAGATTGCCGGAATAAATCCCCAGATTGCACCTGCAAGAATGCTTGTAATAATCATGCAGATGAAAAGGAGCGGAGCCGGAAGGTCTGTAAGATACAGCATGCATGCTGCCGTTGCGCAGCCTCCCATGAGGATCTGTCCTTCGCCGCCAAGATTCCAGAACTTCATCTTGAATACCGGAGCAAGCGCTACACCGACAAGAAGAAGCAGTGCCATGTCTCTCAGCATGATCCAGAATCTTCTTGGAGAGCCGAAGCTTCCTGCAAACATGGCTTCAAATACCTTGATTGGGTTGATGCCTGCAATGGCAACAATCATGATGGAGCATACAATAACAGCTGCCACAATGGCAAGGCCCCTGACCATCCATGCTTTTTTTCTCTCAATGAAATTACGTTTTGTAATTCTTACAAAGGGTTCTTTGATGGCATTTTCATTCTTTTTCATTTATGCATCCACCTCCCCTTTGTACTGCGTCATCATGATTCCGACTTCTTCCTTTGTTACAGTTCTTGCATCTACGATACCTGAAACCTTGCCACCGCACAGAACAAGAATTCTGTCGCAGAGATCAAGAAGAACGTCTAAGTCTTCTCCTACATATACAACTGCAACGCCCTTTGCCTTTTCTTCTGAAAGGATGTTGTAAATTGTATATGATGTATGTATGTCCAGTCCTCTTACTGCATATGCAGTCATGAGAACTCTTGGCGCAAGTGATATTTCTCTACCAACAAGAACCTTCTGAACATTACCACCTGAAAGCTTTCTAACAGGTGTATGTATTCCAGGTGTCTTAACATCCAGTCTTTCCTTGATCTCCTCTGCCAGTTCTGTTGGACCTTCTGTTTCCGTAAAGAAGGAATTTCCATCTTTGTAGCTTCTGAGCATCATGTTTCCTACCATGCCCATGTTTCCTACAAGTCCCATTCCAAGTCTGTCCTCCGGAACAAACGCAAGCGAAATGCCAAGATTCTTGATATCGTTTACGCCTTTGCCGATAAGCTCGATTTCATCGTTGTTATCGATTGCCCTATAGAGGATGCTGGAACCTTCTTCTGCCTTCTGAAGACCTGCGATGGATTCAAGAAGTTCCTTCTGTCCTGCCCCCGCAATGCCTGCGATGCCAAGAATCTCTCCTCCATACATTGTAAATGAGACATCATCAAGCGCCTTTACTCCATCCTTGTCAAGGCATGTCAGATGACTGATATGCATCAGTTCTTTTCTGTTGACCGGTTCTGTTCTATCTATGTTCAGGCTAACCTTCTTGCCGACCATCATTTCTGTCAGTGATAATTCGGTTGCATCCTTAGTATCTACCGTTCCTATGTACTGTCCCTTACGAAGTACGGATACTCTGTCTGAAAGGCTAAGTACTTCCTGAAGCTTATGGGTAATGATGATGACTGCTTTACCGTCATTTCTCATTCTTCTTAATACATCAAAAAGTCTGTCTGTCTCCTGTGGAGTCAGTACTGCAGTCGGTTCATCCAGAATCAGTACATCTGCTTTTCTGTAGAGCATCTTAATGATTTCTACTGTCTGTTTTTCCGATACGGACATTTCATAGATCTTCTTGTTCAGATCTATTTCAAATCCATATCTGTCTACCATGGTCTGAATATCCGCTATGTATTCCTTTTTCCTGATCACTGATCTGCCAGGCATTCCAAGAAGAATATTCTGAGCTGCTGTATATACATCAACAAGCTTGAAGTGCTGGTGAATCATTCCTATTCCCAGTTCCAATGCATCTTCAGGTGATTTAATCATCACTTCATTTCCATCGATGAAGATCTGTCCTTCATCAGGAAAATATATGCCTGAAAGCATATTCATGAGTGTAGTCTTTCCACTGCCGTTTTCACCGAGCAGTGAAAGTATCTCTCCCTTTCGAACCTCAAGGCACACCTTGTCATTGGCAAGGATGTCACCAAATCGCTTTGTCAAGTTTACAAGCTCAATCGCATTAACATGTTCCGACATGTAAACCCTCCTGTAATTGCGTATAAATAGATATAGGCGGAGCTGTACACTCCGCCTGTAATATCATATGTACATTAGTTTAATTCTTTGATTCCGTCGATTCTTAAGTCGAAGTAAGGAGCTGATCTGAACTTGGATTCCACAAACTGACCATCTTCGATACATTCATGCTTCTGACCTTCCATAACAACTTCACCTGTTTCAAAGTCAACGATGCTTGAATCGAATTCGTGTGATTCAACCTTCTTGCCGTCTACTGTGAATGATTCAACATCGAATACCTTTACAGATCCATCCTTAATGCCTGCGATGATTTCATCAACCTTTTCCTGCGTTCCTTCAGCAACGTTTGGTCCAAGTTCTGTAATCGCTACGCCGTCCTGATCGTAGCCTGCAGCGAAGTCAATTGGAACTTCTTCTCCAGCAAGGATTTTTTCAAATGCCATCTGGTAGTAAACCTGCCAGTTGTTTGTAGCTGATGTAAGAGCAGCTTCCGGAGCTACAGAAAGCATGTCTACATTGTAACCAACGGAGAATACTGTCTCTCCCTTGTCGTATGCTTCCTGAACTGCAGCAGGTGCGCCTGTTGAGTCAGCATGCTGAGCGATGATGATGCATCCCTTTGACATGAGAGCCTTGGCAGCTTCGCCTTCCTTTGTGATATCGAACCATGAGTTGGTGTACTGAACATCCATTGTAACCTTTTCAAATACTGACTTAACGCCAAGGAAATATGAAGTATATCCGGATACTACTTCAGCATATGGATATGCACCAACATAGCCGAGCTTAACATTTCCATCCTTGTCAATGCTCTTTTCAGGAATCTTGCCTTCCTTATCTAATTCTGCAAGCTTCATGCCTGCAACAACGCCGGCAACAAATCTTGACTGATAAACGCCTGTGAATGCATTCTTGAAGTTGTCAAGACCTGAAACTGCAGCTGTATCACCGGTACATGAAACGAACAGTACATCTGGATACTCTTCAGCAACCTTCTGAACATAAGGCTGGTGGCCATATGAGTTTGAGAATACTGCTACGCAGCCCTGGTCTGCTAAGTCCTTAGCGGCATCTGAACAACCTTCATCTTCTCCGATTGTTTTCTTGAAGATAAGGTTTTCTTCAGGAATACCAACAGCAGCTGCTGCCTTCTTGATACCATCAATATGAGCGAATGAGTAACCTTCGTTTTCATCACCAACTTCGATGAATCCCAATTTGATGTTTGCTGCATCGCCGCTGCCTTCATCAGAGCTTCCGCATCCAGTGAATGCAACCATGCCAAGTACTACTGCCAATGAAAGTACTAATGCAAGAATCTTTTTCATTTTTTGTTTTCCTCCTGCCTTTGGGGCAATATATAAATGTGTGTGAAATAAAAAATAGTAAACAGCAATTAGCGGAAAATCACTTTTCCGTCAGACATGTCTTCTATGATTGCCATGGATTCAACTCTATATCCTTTCTCACGGAACTTGTCGCCGCCTCCCTGGAAACCTTTTTCAATGGCAATTGCAAAGCCTGCTACTTCAGCTCCTGCCTGCTGCACGAGATCCGTCAGCCCAATCAGTGCATTTCCTGTAGCCAGGAAATCATCAACAATGAGAACCACATCATTTTCATTGATGTAATCCCTGCTGATTGCAACATCATAATCCACACCGTGGGTATAGGATGATACAACAGTCTTGTAGACGTCTTTTCCTAGGTTCTTTGTCCTGTGTTTCTTTGCAAATAACATCGGAACGCCCAGCTGACATGCTGCTGCTAAAGCAATTGCTATGCCTGAAGCTTCAATTGTAAGGACTTTTGTGACACCGGCATCTGCGAATAAAGATGCTATTTCCTCTCCCATCCCCATCATGAATGCAGAATCAATCTGATGGTTCAGGAAATTATCCACCTTTAGAATGTTTCCTTTCTCAATCGTTCCTTCTTTGAGAATTTTTTCCTCAAGTGCCTTCAAAATGCCACCTCCAGCTGCCTTTTACGAAAATAAATAAACAGATTCAAAAATGAATCTGTTGCCAATAAAATCACGAAACTGTCGTAACAAAACCAATAGTCGTAACTTTTCGGCGTTACGGTAGAGACATCCGGACCATTCATTCCAGACCTATATTGGCAATCCTATTCTATTATTGAAACCACTTTTAGAATAGCACCACAGGGTATTTCTGTCAATCCAATTTCCTTTTATATTTCAATGGTTCAAGCACTTTTTTGCGCTCTTCGCAGGAGCGAAACATATCCGGATATGCACAGATAAAAAACGTGCATAAGTCCTTCCTTCAAAACTTACACACGTTTCGTTTTCCCTAATTCGGTTTTTTGTTTTCTTCGACAAATCTCTTGATTTTCTTCGAAGTATTCTTTTCAAATTCCGTATGTCTTAAATTGACTCTCTTGATCATTTTGTATCCCGGATTCTCATCATTGATCTTATCCACAAGACTCCACAGATATTTGCGGACTTCTTCATCATCTTCCGCCTTATCTCCCAGAATATCCTTGATATATACCCAGTCAGGATAGATTCCGGCAACAATCAGATCATCGTTCTTTCCGTCTGCCTGGTCTTCGAATACCATTGCTTCCATGATTTCATCATACTCCAGAAGCTGGTGCTCCAGTTCTTCAGGAAATACATTCTTTCCGTTCTTGGTAATGATAACATTTTTCTTTCTTCCGGTAATCACTATATATCCGTCTACATCCACATAGCCCAGGTCTCCGGTATAGAACCATCCATCCTTAAGAACTTCTGCCGTTGCCTCTGGATTCTTGTAATATCCCAGCATGATGTTATCACCGGAAAGGCAGATTTCACCAATGCCGTTTTCATCCGGCTGTTCAATCTTTACACCAAATCCGGGAAGTGTAATTCCGCAGGAATGGTACTTGTTCAGATATTCAGGATTCAGTGCAGAAAGCGGTGAGCATTCTGAAAGTCCATATCCCTGAACCGACAGTATGCCGAAAGCATTGAATGTATCCAGTATGTCCGGATTAATGGCTGCTCCGCCGCATATGATAACTCTCATGTTTCCGCCAAGGGTCTCCAGAATCTCCTTGAACAGAATATTGGAAAGATCGATATGCAGTTTCTGCGATCTCTTCTGAATCTTCAGTGCTCTTTCTACAGCTTTCGTCTTTCCTTTCTTTTCTATTCCTTTCCAGATTGCTCTGTTTAATGCTTCAAATACAGCCGGCACCACCATGATTGCAGATGGATGGATTTCCTGCATGTTTTTGACAATATATTTCAGCCCTTCACAATGGGCAATCTTTGATCCTTTATATAGCGGAATGATGAAATTGCAGGTGCATTCATATGTATGATGAATCGGAAGAACGGAAAAGAATACTTCATTCTCATCAAATTTGATCAGCGATGGTGCAGCCATGACATCTGCACAGATATTCTTGTGGGAAAGCATGACACCCTTGGCCATTCCTGTTGTCCCCGATGTGAAAATGATAATGCTTGTTTCCTCATTATCTATCTGCGCATCCAGGAAACTGCGGTCGCCTTCTTCCACCATTTTCCGGCCCTTTTCTATCAGGGACCATTCCGAAAGCATCCCTGCTTCATCTTCTTCCCGGTCCTGTGCAATCACATACTCAAGACTGGTATCTCCATCCTCCATCATTCTGATGAAGTTCTTTTCTCTTCTTTTATCTGTAATGACAGCAGCAACATCCGCTTCTTTGATCAGATTCTTCAAATCCTCATACGGAAGCTCCTTGTCCAGAGGAACAACTACGCCTGTTCCACAGACAACACCCAGATATGCCACATTCCATGTATATTTTGATTCTCCTACTACAGCAATCTTCTTTTCCTTCAGTCCAAGGGAAATCAGCGCTGTACCAAACCCATTGACATCATCATAGAACCGTCTGTATGTTATTTCCTCATACGGACCCTTCTTGAATTTTGTATAGAATGCAATTTCATTCTCATAAAGCTGCACGCTGGAATCCAGCATCTGCTTGATGCTAATGATTGGACGGTTGTCTGTATGCTGGATGGCAGGTCTTTCATCGTCAATCATGTTCTGGACAAAATCTCTTGCCCATTGCCACTGCTTTTCCTGCATTACTTTATATTCTTCAGCAGTTACTGGTTTCATTGTTAACCTCACTTATCCTGAATATTATCCATTTGTTCAAAATATAGATACCACAAATATATCACTTCAGCGAAATGACGTCAAGTTAAGGCGCCGCGTATCCGCCTTCGTAATAGTAGATGTAGAAGAGCAATAAAGCATTGATGATCAGCGCTATGACTCCCAATATGATTCCTGCCTTTGCTGCAGCATTTTTCATGCCCGGCGCAGTCTGCTTCTTCCCGATGATGCCGAATATGATGGCAAGAATGGCAGGAAGACCGAAGGAACACATGGAAAGGAAGGACACAATTCCGCATACAAGAGAAGCAATGCTCATGCCGTTGGTTGTCTTCATGCGGTCATGATGCTCCGGCTCCAGTTCCTGAACGGAATCATAAGCCGGCACATAGGTATAGATGCCCTGTGCTTCCAGTTCGTCCTGTGCATAAAAGCACATTTCTTTGTCGTCGGATTCCAGACGATTGATCATTTTCAGTCCGATGATATACAGAATCACCGTATATCCGACCAGAACTGCCATGTTCAGTTCCATGAAGCAGATGGAATCAAAAATGCCATGGATGGTGATCGGTACGATCAGGGCGCAGATCTGACACTTGAAAGCATCGGATTTTTCTCCCCGCACCGCTTTATATTTTGCCATGCCATAAAACGCTCCCATGAAAGCTCCGCAGAATGCATGGAGAGGTACGGAAAGAAATGCCCGGGTAATGGCTACCGAGATTCCTCCCTCAAATACATACATCACATTTTCCAGCATGGCAAATCCACATGCTACTGCAACGCCGTATACAATTCCGTCAAACCGATAGTTGAATTCCCTGTTTCTCCATGAACCCAGCTTAAGCAGAAGAAACTTGCAGGTCTCTTCCATCAGTCCGGCAGACAGGAATGAAATGGCAACTGCATAAGCGATGGATCCCTCCTGAAGGGAGGAGATGGGAACATCCACCAGTGACTCCAGAAACGCTGCCGGTATGCAGGATATTCCGCCGAATATTACGAGCTTTACCAGAAGCCCGATCGGCTCTTTTTCTACCTTATCCTTGCCAAAGATATACCATACGATTAATAAGCCCGGTATCAGGGCAAGTGTCGTCAGAATCATTCTTTCTTAATTTCCTTTCAAAATCTTTTTTATTTCCTTCCAGTCCGGTGCATACCGATCCATCAGATCGTAAAAATCCCTGCCATGTCCATGTACCCTGAAATGCATCAGTTCATGAATCATGACCACTTCCAGACATCTCTGGGGATACATGCCAAGCCGGGAGGAAATTGCAATTGTTCCATCAGAACTCTTGCACGATCCCCATCTGGATTTCATGTTTTTTACTTTCCAGACAGAAGCCTTCAGGCCGGTCTTCTTCTCCATTTCCGGAATCAGTGTTTCCAGTTTCCTTTTTACTTCTTCCCGATATATTTCAGATAGAATTTTTTCTCTATCCTCCACACAGGTCTTTCCTGATACGTCAATGAAAATCTGTCCATTATTAATATAATAACTGAATTTCAGTTTTTTTGCATTACTTTTGTCTTCAGAAACAATAAGAACATATGGATTGCCCCATAGCAGGACCGTATCTCCGCTTAAAAGCATGCGAGGAGCGTTCCCCTCATAGGCCTTCTGCTTTTCTCTGATCCATTTCATTTTTCCTGCAACAAAGGCTGCAATCTCGCCCTGACGCATATGCTCAGGTGCGCTGACTTTTACATCACCAAACGGCGGGACAACACGCAGATACACATGTCTGATCTGCTTTCTTGTCACCTCTACTTCAACGCCCGCTACAATCAGTGTGAACTTCTCATTTTTCATCCGATCTTTCCTCAATCACCGCTTTTTCTTCCTTCTGCTTCAAAAAAAGAAGGGACGGCTTTCCGCCATCCCTATATTTCATCCTCTTCGCCCCTGACAATCTTCATCACGCTCATCCGGTTCTTGATTCCCATTTTTCGGAAGATATTATATATATGGGTCTTTACTGTGCTTTCCGATATGAACAGCTCTGCTGCAATCTCCGCATTGCTGTGCCCTTCATAAATGAGTGCAACCAGGTCTTTTTCCCGCTGGGTCAGACCAAAAACCTGCTGGATCTCATCAAGACGTTCCTCTATGGTCTTTATCTTCGTCTCTTTCTGTTCTTCCAGATAGGCCGGAACAAATGCAAACCGGTAAATCAGAATCATCATTGCTATGTTGATGATAAACCAGAATACAATGGTCACATCCAGCGGTTCGCGGATGAAATCACTGTTTCCCCAGTAGACAGAAGTCTCTCCCCAGAAGTATGTTGCAAAGTTCCATGTAATCATTGCTGTAATGATTGTCATGATAACCGTCAGTGTTCCGTCTGCCTTCTTGTAGCATGCCGCTACAATATATGTGATGCTTCCGATCAGCATGATCAGAACAAGAATAATGTCCGATACCAGAAGCAGCCATTTTACCTCATACAATGTCTCCACATCAAATGCAACAGCAAGCACCAGCCATGCGATTGCATATGCTGCTACATATATCTTTGCGCCAAAATAGTATCCTTCCAGAATCTTCTCCCCAACCAGCTTCTGTTCCAGAACAAGCCACAGGAAAAACAGCACTGCAATGATACAGTCTCCCATACGCATCAGTTCGACATTGTGATATCCGGCAAGAATATAGTCGGTATAATATATTGCCATGTCATATATGCACATGATGATCAGGCAGAGCATGAAAAGCTGCATGATTCTTATGGTTTCCGTTTTCAGTTTTCTTTCTGCAAGTGTCCCTATTGTTAAGCCTGCAACACCCAGCAGTATTGCTGCTATATAACAAAAGAATATTACATGATGCATATTTTCACCTCGTCTGCTATCCGCTACATTGCATATTATATCACAGCCCGCCGGCTTCTCCCAAAGAAAACGGGTGAAACCGCCTCCGCTTACTCTCCAAGAATCTTTCCGATGGAATCATTGATGACAAGATCTGCATTTCTGTCATACGGAGTTTCACTTTTGTTAATCAATATGATATGATCTCCTCTGAAATATTGAATCAGTCCCGCTGCCGGATAAACCGCAAGGGAAGTGCCGCCTACTATGAGAGTATCACAGTTCTGTATGGCTCTGATGGCTCCTGTCAGACACTCTTCATCCAGGCCTTCCTCATACAGTACGACATCCGGTTTTACAACCCCTCCGCACTTTCTGCACTTAGGAATTCCTTCTGAATGGATGATATGATCAAGGTCATGGAATTCACCACAGTCCATGCAATAATTCCTGAGTACAGATCCGTGGAGTTCAAAGACTTTTCTGTTTCCTGCCTTCTGATGAAGACCATCTATGTTCTGTGTAACTATGCCGATGAGTTTTCCCTCTTCCTCGAGCTTTGCAAGTGCAAGGTGCGCCTTGTTAGGCTCTGCATCCGGATAAAGAAGGTTCTTTTTATAATAATCAAAGAATATCTCCATTTTCTCTACAAAGAAAGAATGACTCAGCATAGTTTCAGGCGGATACCCATATTCACTCATGGCAGAATATAACCCCTTTTCGGAACGGAAATCCGGGATGTTACTTTCTGTCGAAACACCGGCTCCTCCAAAAAACACAACAGAACTGCTGTTATCCAATATTCTTTTTACTCTTTCATCCATTGTACCGTTCTCCTTTCTGAAAACATATTAATATTATATCCCTTTCAGAAAAAAATGACAACACGGTCATTCCATGTTAACATATCATAGAGGAGAGAGAAAAACATGAAAAACGAATTACAGGTAGAAAATGTTACATGCCCGAACTGCGGCCATGTATTTATCGCCGCTTTTGCAGCAGAAAATCCTTCTGTCGTCTGTCCGGACTGCGGAAAGGAATTCACCCCTGAAAACAAATGAGAACCGCCGGTTCTCATTTTTTCTTTATTTCCTGTGCAAGAAACTCCGCCAGAAACAGATGTCCTTCCGCACCTGGATGAATACCGTCTACATAAGCTTCCCTCATGGAAACTGTTTCTGCAAATCTTTTGTATGCTGCCTGCGTATCCAGAATGCCGATGCCGTTCATCCTCTCCAGGCGCTCTGCAAATTCCTGCAGTTTTCTGTTAACTTCTCCATAATCTGCCCGCATCCACATGCGGCCCGCAAGCGCAGGATGTGTCAGAAGAGGCGTGAGCGCAATGAGCCTTCCTTCTCCTGCCAGCTCCGCCATCTCATGGACATGATGGATGGCAGTATCTACACTTCCTCCCATGATGAAATCATTCGTACCGGTCATCAGAAGAATATTGTCGGAACGGGACGCAAGTGCATCCTTCTCAAAGCGAAGAAGAACGCCTCCTGTCGTATCCCCGTTTATCCCTTTATTGATTACTTCATATCCGTATTCCGTACGAAGCAGACTGGCAAAGCACTGACTTCTCCGCAGCGGAAAACCGTTGACAATGCTGTTTCCTATGATAATTAATTTCATGATTCACCTCAAAAAACCGGCGCAGCATTGCTGCGCCATGAAATTATCCTTCAAATGCCTCGTATATTGCTCTTACCGCATTTTCAAAATCGCTGTTTGCAACTCCTACAATCACGTTGATTTCTGATGATCCCTGGTCAATCATCCGGATATTAATGCCTGCATCTGCAAGCGCTTGAAACAGTGTCGCTGAAGTTCCGGTCCTATATGCCATTCCGATTCCTACCGTTGCAATCAGGGCAATATCCTGTGAAACTTCTACAGTATCTACCTTCAATATGCTCTTGCATGCCTCAACAACATCATCCACTTTTCCTTCAATGTCCTTATTGCTCATGATTGCTGACATGGTATCGATTCCGGTTGGCACATGTTCAATGCTGATATCATGGTCTTCCAGAATGCCTGAAAATCTTCTGACAAATCCTTTTTCAGAGGACATGTTATTCTTTGAAAGATTGATGGAAGTGAAGTCCTTGCTTCCTGCAATGCCGGTAATGACTCTTGATTCATCATCCAGTTCATAACTGGATGAAATGATGGTTCCCGCATCTTCCGGTCTGTTTGTATTCTTGATATTGATCGGAATTCCTGCCTTTTTCGCCGGATAGATTGCCTCATCATGAAGTACGGATGCTCCCATGTATGACAGTTCTCTCAGTTCTGCATAGGATACCTTTGCAATCGGCTTAGGGTTATCTACAATTCTCGGATCTGCCATCAGGAATCCGGATACATCTGTCCAGTTTTCATAAATGTCCGCCTGTGCAGCTCTTGCTACCAGAGCGCCGGTAATGTCGGAACCGCCTCTTGAAAATGTCTTGATCTCACCATTTTCATCCGTTCCGTAAAAGCCTGGAAATACAGCTTTTTCGTGTTTTGCAATTTCGTTCTTTAATGCTTCATTGGTCTCCTCTTCCTTGAGTCTCCCCTTGGCATCAAACTGAATCAGTCCTGCTGTATCCACAAAGTCATATCCTAAAACCTTCGCACACAGAATTGCATTTAAATATTCTCCTCTGGATGCAAGATAGTCTTCTGTCGCAGTTCCCGTTGCAATCTTATCTCTGATGACTGCAAACTCTCTGCCGTAATCTATATCCAGTCCCATGCCTACAGCCGCAGCAACATATCTGTCTTCAATGACCTGCAGCAGCTGGTCATGTGGCAGGTTGTGATCCATATGGGTTTTGGTCAGATATAGCAGGTCTGTGATTTTATTATCTCCAGAAAACCTTTTCCCCGGAGCTGATACAATAATATATTTTCTCTCCTCATCCGCCTGGATGATATCTCTGATCTTTCCGATCTGAATGGCATCTGCTACTGAAGATCCACCAAATTTTGCAACTTTAATTCCCATATGTATTTCCTCCTGAATCATAAATATGGTACTAGTATATCACTTAAAAGGTGCTTTTTCCACTTTTTTGTCTTCAGAACACAAAATATCGCTTCTGCTATTGTTTTGCAATAATACCTCTATGTTACCAGTTTAAAGTATGCATTGGAGGTCAGTTTGTAGGCTATGCCATAAATAACGGCAAAAGCAAGCAGGCAGCATCCTGTAACCAGAAGCAGAAGCTTTGTATTGAGAAGGCCGAACAGTATCAGCAGCCTGTTCATGAACGGAAAGGCAAATGCCAGATGCACTGCAGCTGCGAGGATTGGAAGAAGGAATAAAAGCTTCATCTGCGAATTGATATTCTTCCGGATATCCTTTCTGGTCATACCTACCTTCTGCATGATTTCAAATCTGGACTGGTCTTCATAGCCTTCCGATACCTGCTTGTAGTATATGATGAGTACTGCTGCAGTCATGAAAATCAGGCTAAGCATTGCTCCAAGGAACAGAAGTCCTCCGAAGGTGCCGTAGAAGTCGCTGCGTTTCAGCTGCTTGCTGTCTACTGTCAGGTTCCAGTGATCATATCCTTCAATGGAAGAGAATAGGTCTCTGGTTAGATTCTGAAGCGTTTCATCCTTCTGCTCCTCTGCCAGATCAAACTCGTAGTACCAGCAGTGACAGAGCATATCCCCTCCATCATAATCCTTGTAGCTGTCATAGCATTTTACAGTTTCATACATGTCAGGGATGAACACAAACATGCTTGAACTTACCGATGCCTGCCCTGAGCCGAACAGATCCAGAGTATTATCCGGAAGACGTTCTTTGACCTTGAAGGTCAGACCTCCGCAGGTAAATTCATCGCCCAGATCGTCTGTACAAACGGGCTGCACTACCGCTTCACCCTTTTCCAGGCTTACATTTTTTCCGTACAGCCTGTTATAGTCTTCGATGTCAATGAAGTGGACTTCGCAGACCTTTTCATAGTCAATGAAAGCCATGTTGGTTTTTGAGTTTAGCGTGATTTGCACATTGCTGTTATCCAGGTAGCCTGTTATGGTATATTCTGTATATTCCCGGCCATCTCTGGTTTCAAGACCTATGGTTTTGCTTACAGCACTGTGAAGGATGCCCTCCATGTGATTGCCGCCATCCTCATAGCCATACTGCATCCATCTGACGTTGACTTCCTTTGGATAGCGGTTGTGCATCGAATCCTCTGACCCGAGGAAAAGGCATGTAGTAGTCGATAAGGTAACAAGCACCATGGTCAGCAGAATGCATATTGATGCAAGGCCGGCGCCGTTACGCTTCATTCTGTAGGACATCTGTGATACCGATACAAAATGGCTGGGGTTATAGTAATATTTCTTGTTTTTCTGAAGGATCCTGCATATGAGAACTGACCCGGCGATAAATAGAAGATATGTCCCGATAATAACCATTATGACAGCGATAAAGAAGAAGAACAGAGCTTCTATGGGCTGTTCGATTGCTACTGCCAGGTAGTACGCTCCCGCTAGTATTACTGCTCCTGAAACAGCCAGAAATACATTGGATTTCGGTGGCTTTTCTCCTACGGATTCGCTTCTTATGAGGTCTACCGCCTTTGAATTCCTTGCAATCCTCAGCGAATTGATGAGAATCAGAAGGTAGGTAAGGCTAAAGGTCCCCAGGGTGAGCACTATGGATTCCATAGGTATGCAGAATGAATATTGAACGATTCCTCCAACCAGGTTGAAAAGGAGCATTTCGGAAAGCCTGGAAAGCAGGATGCCAAAGCCTATTCCAACGGGCACTGTTATGAGAAAACTTATCAGCACTTCATGGAATATGAGCATGAAAATATTCTTCTTTCCCATGCCAAGCATGTTATATAGACCATATTCCTTCAGCCTTCTTCTAATCAGGAAAGAGTTGGTATAGAAGAGGAAGATCAGGGCAAATATGCCGATAATAAAGGTGCCAAGGCTCATGATGGACTTCAGGGTTTCGTCACCTTCCATGTCGTCCAGAGCCTCTGTTATCGAAAGATATGATATGATATAGAACATGACAGCCATCATGATACCTGTCAGGAGGAACGGTAAGTAGAGTTTCCCGTTCTTTTTGATGCCGGTAAGCGCCAGGCTTAAATAGAATCCTTTCTTCATGATCTGTCACCGCCTTGTGCCAGCAGATTAAGGGAATCGCTTATTTTCTGGTAGAGCTCTTCATTGGTTGAGTCTCCTTTATAGATCTGATGGAATACGATGCCATCCTTAATGAAGAGTACCCTGGAAGCGTGGCTTGCTGCTTTTACTGAATGGGTTACCATCAGGATGGTCTGCCCCTGTCTGTTGATCTTTCCAAACAGCCTTAGCAGTTCATCGGATGCCTTGGAATCCAGGGCACCTGTAGGTTCATCCGCAAGGATTATGCTTGGATTGGTAATAAGGGCGCGGGCAACTGCAGCCCTTTGCTTCTGTCCTCCTGAGACTTCATATGGATATTTGCCTAGAAGTTCTGTGATTCCAAGAGATTCTGCAATCGGCATCAGTTTTCTTTTCATCTCGTCATATTTTTCTCCAGATAAAACCAGAGGAAGATAGATATTATCCTCCAGGGTAAAGGTATCCAGAAGATTGAATTCCTGAAACACAAAGCCCAGATTATCTCGTCTGAATTCTGCTGCATCTTTTTCATCCACTTTTGAGAAATCCTTCCCGTCAAGTATTACAGTTCCGCTTGTAGGCTTATCTAAAGCTGCGAGAATGTTAAGCAGCGTAGTCTTTCCGCTTCCTGATTCTCCCATGATTGCAACATATTCGCCTCGTTCTACGGTGAAGGTTACATTCTTAAGAGCTTCGACAGCATTGCCGCCAAATCTTGTCTTATATACTTTTCTAATATCTTTTGTTTCCAATAAGGTCATGATTGCCTCCTTTTGCATCGCTTTAACTTACAGGTTCATGATAAAAGAAAAGGACGACCCATTCCATCGAATCGCCTTACATATGTATTCATATTTCTTACATCCATGTCAGATTATTCAATTTCAAGCCTGGAAGGCCCAAAATCAATACATATTTCGGTTCCGCTGCCGGGCATGGATTCTGCTGAAATATCGTGGCCCAGTCTGTCACATGTCTTTTTACAAAGATAAAGGCCGATGCCGCTTGCTTTCCTGTCTTCCCTTCCATTAAAGCCGGTATATCCCTTATCGAATATCCTGGGAATATCTTCCGGAGCAATGCCGATTCCCGTATCCTTTATGCATAGACGGCCGTCTTTCATAAATATGGATATGGAACCTTCATTGGTATATTTTACAGCATTGGATAATATCTGCTCCAGGACAAAGGCAAGCCATTTTTCATCCGTGATGACCTTAGCGCTGACCGCGCTGTATTCAAGCTTTAGCCCCTTGTTTATGAAATCACCTGAAAACTTACGTATGGCAGGACGTATGATATCATCCAGTTCAACTTCCCGGATTACAAGGTCGCTGTCCTTTGAGTCAAGCCTCAGATATGTCATGACCATTTCAACATAGCGCTCAATGTCATTTAAGTCGTGTCTTAGCTTTCTTGAAAGCTCGCTGTCTTCGCTCTGAAGCCTGAGGCGCATGGATGCGATGGGAGTCTTGATCTGATGCGCCCAGGTAGAATAGTAGTCCACCATATCGATATATCCATTGTTCAGCTTCTGCTCATTCCGCTCCTTTGCTTCCATGATCAGGGCAATGATACGCTGATACTCCTCTTCGTATGCTTCGCCTGCGGGAGGAAGATCCATGCTGTATTCTGTGATTTCCCTAAGTTCTCTGCATTTCATGGCATTGCGTCCATATTCTCCGGCAAAGACGCAAAGACCGAAGGCTGAGCATAAAATGAGAGGATATGTCATAGCAGAAAGAGGAATTCCATAAAGGAGAAGGACTATGGAGAAAATGAGCATGCAGGCTATGTATGCTGCAATCTGCCTTATTCTGAATCTAATAAACCTTCCTGGTTTCATGTTTACTCCTTAATAATATATCCTATGCCAAACTTTGTGGTGATGAATCCGGACAGGCCTATTCCTTCCAGCTTTTTTCTAAGCCTGCCCACATTCACTGTCAGTGTATTCTCATCTATGTATAAATCGGTTTCCCACAGGATTTCCATGAGTTTTTCCCTGCTGACAACCTTTCCCTTGTTCTTCATTAAAGAAAGCAGAATACGGTACTCATTTTTCGATAGTTCAAGTTTCTGATTGCTAAAACTTAAACTTCCGTCTCCTGTATTTAGAAAAGCCCCCCTATGTTCAATGATGGGCATTGCGTCCCCGAAGTCGTAAGTTCTCCTTAAAAGAGCCTGGATCCTGGCAATCAGAACGCTCTGATCAAAGGGCTTGGGGATGAAGTCATCTGCACCCATGTTCATTGCCATTACAATATTCATGTTATCTGAAGCAGAGGAAATGAATATGATTGGAACCGAGCTAAGCCTCCGTATTTCCCGGCACCAATGGTAGCCATCCATGAAAGGAAGACCGATGTCGATCAATACCATGTGCGGCTCATAGGCTACAAATTCCGGCATGACATTGTGAAAGTCACGAACCATATGTGCTTCCATTCCCCAGCCTTCCACGCAGTTTGTCACTGTCTCTGCTATTCCTTTGTTATCCTCGACAATCAGTATTCTGTATTTCATTCTTTTATTATACCATAATCAGGAGCAGGCAATTCTAACGTTTCTGTAACATCCACCAAGTGATAAAACAAACCATTTCCTATCAAAATGCGAAAGAAAACCTCACATCAAATGTGAGGTCAAATGTATTAATCGTCCAGTTTCAGGTCTCCCTCCTTGATGGCACCCATTCGCCTGAGCGGCATGGCAATGATTGGTGTCAGTACTGCAGGAAGTATGAAGCAGATCAGTAACAGCCCCGTCCAGTCCATCATTGTGATGGCTTCCTTTGCTCCTGATGCCACATCAGCTACCCAGCCTGTATATACGCCAATCTGTCCCACAAGTCCGCATGTACCCATGCCGGATGAAATGGCTGCACCGTTCATCTCAAGATGGAATACGCATGTAGCAATCGGGCCTGTAATTGCAGCAACCAGTGTCGGCGGAATCCATATCTTCCAGTTGTGTACGATATTACCCATCTGGAGCATTGATGTGCCGATTCCCTGCGCAACAAGACCGCCCCATCTGTTTTCTTTAAAACTCATGAATGCAAAACCTACCATCTGCGCGCAGCAGCCTGCTACTGCGGCTCCGCCTGCCAGTCCGGTCAGACCGATTGCTGCACATATTGCTGCGGATGATATTGGAAGTGTAAGCGCCATGCCTACTGTAACGGAAACAATGATTCCCATCAGGAATGGCTGCTGAGTCGTTGCCCACATGATGAATGTGCCTACTGCACTGGCAGCTGCTCCGATTGGAGGAGCCCACCACATGGCGAGAAGGACACCTCCCACAATTGTTACAAATGGCGTAACAAGTATATCCACCTTGGTTTCCTTCGAAACTGCTTTTCCAAGCTCTGCAGCAACAATGGCAACAAACAGTACTGCAAGAGGGCCTCCAGCGCCTCCCATCATGTTCGTTGCATATCCTACCGGAATCAGGGAGAACAAAACGAGCGGCGGCGCCTTGAGCGCATACCCGATTGCCGCTGCCATTGCCGGTCCTGCCATTGCGGACGCAAATCCACCGATGGTCAGTGAAACGGAGCCGTCCGCATTGGTGAATACCGGATTCTCAAAAATACCGATATGAAACTGGGTTCCCAGTGTATTCAGGATGGTTCCGATCAGCAAGGTGCAGAATAATCCCTGCGCCATTGCTCCCAATGCATCGATTCCATATCTCTTAACGGAAAAGACAATGTCTTTTCTCTCCAGAAACTTTCCAAATTTACCCTTTTCTTTTTTGTTCATGATTTCTTTTCTCTCTCAAAACTACGAGTTATATCATATTGAGTTCACTATACTATTCATTGATTCATGCGTCAAGATAAAACAGAAATTTTGTTAAAATATTATCCATTTTTTTGTGTATTTCAATCATTATCACAGTTCTGACCCCATATATGCCTATTCTCGCACAATTATTTAGTTATATTTTTAACAATTATTCATGCAAATAACCGATGAATTCCTCAAAATCATCAAATCCACTCTGTATGAAATCATACAGCACCGGTTCCTTGAATTCATATTTTCCTGTTACGCCCAGATATCTGCCGATCCTATGATTCCGCAGATTTTCATGCATCGCATTAATGTTTTTCTCTTCATAAGAAGATGCTATGAGCTGTCCGTATTTTGTAACATAGAAGACGCCAAACACATCCTCGTTCATCTGAAAGACCGGACCGCTGACATGATCATTATTCTCATTGAACAGCATATACAGTCCGCCGCTTTCATGCTGCGTATACATGGCATTATGCGCAAGCTCGCGGATCATGCTCTCAAACATGTCCGGTCCAATCAGGATCTCATAGCAGTTAACATATTCTGATCTTGCGAGAATCATGGCTGCTTCTTCCGGTGAAATCGCCATTTTTGTGCAGTTTTCAAAGAAAGTGACTCTTCCATCTTCAACCTCTATTTCAGAAACAAAGATGTAGTACTGATTCTCTGACTCCACCAGGGATTCGCACAAATAAGTCCCTTCCTTTGTCTTTTCAATGGAATTCCTATAGTATGAGGTTTTCGGATAATCGTCATAAATGCCTGTTACAACATCTCTTGCAGCCATCTGCTCCGCCATGGTATAGTCATGGCCAAAGCATCGCATCAGAAAATAGTGGATCAGCTGCTCTTCGCTTTCGATTGGAACGCATTCTTTCTCCATGAGTGCCTCTGCTTCTTCCTCCGTCAGCTCTACCGGCTCCAGCAGCCTTCCATATTCCAGTTTTCCATCCGGGAGCGGCAGCCCATGTTCCCTGTTGAACCTTGCATATTCCTGCAGCAGCGCTTTTGCCTCCCTTTCGGAGATATCGATCATTTTGCCGCCCAGTCCGCCTGCCATTTCACTTTCCATATCCAGCACCAGACCGGTATCATTCGTTTTCAATGATTCATAGACCTCAAAGCCCGTTTCCTCGACATCCAGATAGAAAAACATATGGAAATCGTCATCAAACTCATCCACCCACCGCATATACATGTACAGCACGCCCATCAGCCGGGTATCTGTAATATGCCCGGCAACAAAGGTCAGCCTGCTTTCCTCTTTTTCTTCCAGTCCGCCCATGAGCAGTCTGAATCCGTTTCTTTCCATCCGCTTTCTCCTTTAAATACTGAAAACAGTATACCGCATTTTCGTCCGCGGTACAACTTCTGGCGGCTCTGTACATGAAAGAATCCAGAACAAAAAAGTAACAGCGGCTACTTTTTTCTCTCAAAGTAGCCGCTTTAGATTGGTTCTTTTAATCTCATCTGGTTGCCTTCTTTCTTTTTTCTCTATTCAGTTGTATCAACCTATACTGTCTTCTTTTTCTAAACGTTTCGTTTTTTATCAGTCTCCTGTGTTTTCTGATAACTTTTCTCTTAGGTTGGTTATATATTACTACCAGGAGGTTACTTTGTCAATATATTTTCAGAAAATTATATATTTTCATTCTTTTCGAAAAACATATCGCTGCCTGCTTTTTTCAATATTCCTTCTTTGCCGAAGCGTTCTGACAGATGAAAGAATGCATCTACCACAGAAGAATCCAACTGGGAGCCTCTCCCGCCTCCGAGTTCATCCATGGCTTTTTCAAAAGAAACAGATTCCCTGTATGAACGGTCCGAGGTCATGGCATCAAACGTATCCGCAACCGCGATGATTCTTGCTTCCATCGGAATACTCTCTCCGCTGATTCCTTCCGGATAGCCGGTTCCGTCCATCTTTTCATGATGGCATTTCACAATGGGAAGAATTTCCTCAAACCGGCGGATTCCCGATAGAATCCCTGCAGATTTCACAGGATGCTTTTTCATGATTTCATATTCCGTTTCTGTTAACCTCTCATTTTTTGACAATATCCCATCAGGAATCCCGATTTTCCCGATGTCATGAAATATTCCGGCAAGGGCCGTTCTCTCCACAAAGTCCTGCTCAAAGCCCATTTCTTCTGCAATCCATGCAGCAAGAGAAGAAACCCTCCTGGAGTGGCCGGTTGTATAGCGGTCTTTCTGCTCTACTGCTGCAAGAACTGCCTGTATGGTCTCCATGTATGCCTGTTCTTTTTCGTCCATGCTTTTGATCAGTCTCTCATACAGAATGCTGTTTCCCACGGCAGATGCTGCCTGTCTGGAATAGATGTCCAGAAGTCTCTTTCCGTTCCCTCTTCCAAAATCTTCTGCATCTACCGCAACCACGCCTTCCACACTTTCAACCGGATCTGAAAACTCGGAAGTCAGCCAGTTTTCGCCGATTTCTTCAGGGTCGCTCATTCCATACATCCTGAATACTTCATCCGACTCACATGCTCTGTATCTGACATAGCCCCGCTTTCCGTCCAGCACTTTTACAGCGCTCTTTACCATTTTTTCAGCAGCTGCTTCCCGGCTGGCCTCTCCATAAAGCTGGGGGATTTCTTCAAGAATCGTCTCCATCCCTTTCTGGTATGCGTGAATCAGCCTGCGCTGAAATACAGCCTTGGCACAGGCTTCCACCTTGATTTCCAGCTGGTCAAGGCTTCCTCCTTTTTCATGATACTGCTGAATATCGAAGGTGCGGATGGTCTCTACCGGAGGGACCATGTCCTTGTGTCCTGTAACCAATATGATGAAAACATCCCGGTCAAAAGTCCTGACCTCCCGGATGACCTCATCGCCACAGACCGGCCGCATCAGATAGTCAAGCAGAAGAATGTCATACGATTTCTTTCTCATTTTTTCCAGCGCACGCCCGGGATCTGTTTCCGCTGTTACATCATATCCTCTTCTCTCAAAATAGTCCTGAAATGATGTTGTAATGATTGTTTCATCATCCAGCACCATGATGGATATCCCTATTTTATTCGCCTGTCTGTTCTTTCTCATTTCTAATCACCTTATCCTCCGGTATGAATATTCCCGCAATAATGCCCTTTTCCTCATTATCTTCAATCCACATTCTTCCGCCGTAATTTTCTCTTATGGTCATGTCCGAGATATATAGACCCAGTCCCGTCCCTTTTCCTCCTTTTGTCGTAACCATGGACCGGAAAAGCTGGTTCTTGACTTTCTCATCGATTCCTTCCCCTCGGTCCACGATACGTATTTCAATGCCTTCTTTGCCATCTTTCAGTTCATACCTGATTTCTCCTCCGCCGCATCTGCTTTGTGAGTAGATGGCATTAGACAGCAGGTTGTTGACTGCCTGAATCAAGGTATTCATGTTTCCTGTAATCAGCAGGTTCCCTTCCACCTGCCGGTCATACTGCAGATGGCATTTCCCCTTTAGCAGTTCATGCTCCATCAGCATGCTGCAGCTTCTGAACAGTTCATCTGCATGGAAAACCGTTTCATTTTCCGATATGGCGCTTACTGCACGCCCTTTGATCTCTGAAATCAGCTCGGCCATATAGTTGACCGATTCATCAATCTTATCCAGCCATTCTTCGGCTTCTTTCATCATCTCCAGATAGTCACCATCCGTAACATCATCATCTCCAATGCTTTCCTTGGCCTCCTTTCGCAGCGCCTCCAGTGCGGCAACACATCCGGCAGCCCCCATGATTGGTGATTTCAGATTGTGTGCCAGTCCGGCAGTCATCTGCCCCAGCAGCGCCAGTCTTTCCTGCTGAATCAGTTTCTCCCGGCTGTCCTCCAGCTGCTTCATGCTTTTTCTCAGTTCTGTCACATCCCGGAAAATAACGATGTATCCTTCGATTTCACCATTGATTTTTACCGGAGTGATTTTTACTATGTAGTTCCGTTCCTCAATGATTGTCTCATACTGGGAAATCTCCCTTCCATCTTTCAGCTGTTCTATGCCCTGCAGAATCGGTTCAAAAAATGGAATCGGCCGGCTGCCCTTTTTTTCAATATATCGGTTTTCCACAATATGATTCTTTTCTGCAAACAGAATCCGAAATCTTTTGTTGTAGCTCAGAATCAGAAGGGATTCCGACAGAATCAGAAATGCATCCATCATCAGATCATGAACAGATTCTATGGCAATCGGCTTCACATCCAGAAGATGCCCTCTGTAAATGGCAATCCCATGCAGAATGATTACTGAGGCAAAACTGATGGGTGTTGCTGTAATGCTTATATACATGGTGCTGAATGTAGCCAGAACATTCACAATCATCGGCGGCAGCGCTCCGCCAATCAGGAGAAGTACCTGGCTCCAGTACAGCCTGCTGTCATTTTTAATGGCAAATACCAGAAGCACGATAACTGCCGTCATCAGACAGAGGTAGCTGTAGCCTCCCGTCACATAGATGTATGGGCCAAATACAATCTCGCTGCGGACGATGGAGAAATGTTCATACTGCAGATGGTGCAGCGGATTGGTGAAAATGACAAGCACATTCACTGCCGGAACGGCAAAGAATAGCGCCATCCATTTCTTGAAGTGCTGTTCATGTCTTACAAAAGCGATGGATATGCATAAAAAGATGGCAGGTATGGTATATGCACCGATTGAAGTGATGCTGTCAAACACCCATTGGGCCGTGGGATGTTCTCCGCCACACATGTGTATGAGAATAAGGGGAATAATCCAGACAGCATAAGCCATCAGCATGGAAAGGTACAGATGGTGGAGAATTCCTTTGTTTTCCACTCGCACAAACCATACTGCAAATCCTGCCAATATGAATAATTCCGTTACAAAGATACCAATTGAAAGATCTGAAATCATGATTATTCTCCTTCGGTTAATTAATTCTATACCATTTGAACAGTTTTTGCAATATGTAACTTTTCTCAAAAGAAAGAAAGCCAATAAAAAAAACAGTATGGCATCCATGATCCATGCTGCTTTATCTGGTATTCAATCTGTATCGGAAGAATTTCTTTGCTGACGTTCTACATAGCATGAGGCTTAAAGTTCCTGCCAATATGGCGCCTACTGCAAACTGCCCAATATTCCATGGAACTCCCAGAAGCGCTATCGCCCAGTTCCCGTAGACAGTCCCTTCTGCAATGAAGTATCCAAAAGCCATCCATATGCCGGATACAATCATGGCAGCCACTTCTCTTCCTCTGGAAACTGTATGTTTGCTTCGCTCCAGTATCAGTCCCATCAATGCTGCCATCACAAATTTGATGACAAATGTCCATGGCGCCCAGATTACCATCCCGCAGAGCAGATCCGCCATGGCTGACCCAGTTCCGGCTACGACCGCTCCGTATTTCCATCCCAGGATCAGTACCGAAAGGAAGATTATCGCGTCTCCCAGATGAACATATCCCTGTGTCATTGGAATCGGTATTTTCATGAACATGGTCAGCACAACAATCATGCAGATGAGAAGTGCTCCTAATACCATTTTCCCTGTTTTTTCATAAGCTATCATCTTTCTTTTCTCCCACGTCATATATGTTACATCAAATCTGTATTCTTTTAAATATATAAAAACAAATATTTTTATCAGTACAGTTTGACTTTTTACTGGAAAAATACTAGAATTAATATGAACTGTTATTGAATTATTAACAAATATAAAGGAGTACGCCATGTTATCGTTGATGCCTGAACTTACAAAATCCGGAAACAGACCGGTCTATCTTCAGCTCTATGACTATATCCGAGAAAGCATATTGGATGAGCACATCCTTCCCGGAGAAAAACTGCCTTCTCTCCGCTCTCTTTCCAGAAAACTCGGCATATCCATTACAACCGTCTCCCAGAGCTATAACCAGCTTCTGGTGGAAGGATACATTGAAAGCAGACCGGGTTCCGGCTACTATGTGAGAAACGTCGGAAAAATCATCCGGAAGAAAGAACTGGAAGAAAAAGAGCACCGGCAGACGGAGATGCATCAGACATCGGCCCTTCTATACGATCTTTCCTCCTTTGATTTCACCAAATGGAAGAAATGTGCAGGCAGAGTCTTTTCCGAATACTCTCACCTGCTGCTTTCCGAAGGCGATCCGCAGGGGGAGCATCAGCTGCGCGAAGAAATATCCAAATATACCTATTCCTCCCGCGGCGTACATTGCAGTCCTGACCAGATTGTAATCGGTGCCGGTACGCAGCAGATTACCGGACAGCTTTCCAGAATTCTTACGGCAGTAGGAATCGGCCATGTCGCTTTCGAAAACCCGGGATACCTGCCTGTAAAGAATGCTTTTGAAGAACGCGGCTTTGCCATTACCAACGTTCCAGTCATGGAAGACGGCATCTCCATAGAACTCCTGCCCAGGAACATCCGCTGCGCAGCATATGTGAATCCTTCCAACCAGTTCCCGACGGGAGCCGTGATGCCGGTCGGAAGGAGGCATGAACTTCTCAGATGGGCAGAAGCCAATGACAGCTATATCATCGAAGACGATTACGACAGCGAGCTCAGATATTTCGGAAGGCCGGTCCCTGCCATGCAGGGAATGGATGAAAAAGACAGGGTTGTATATCTTGGTTCCTTTTCCTCCACACTCTACCCGAGCATTAAAATCAGCTACATGATACTGCCTCCATCCATGCTGGATACTTTTAACCAGATGAAACAGAACTATACCCAGACCTGCTCCAAGGCAGAGCAGCTGACTCTGGCGCTTTTCATGAAGGAAGGTCTCTACCAGATCAACATCCGCAGGCTCCGCAATCTCTATGCACAAAAACTCCAGCGCCTGATTTCCGCATTGGAGGACAGTTCTGTGATTCATGCAAGAAACACTCATTCCGGCATCAATATCATTTTAGATATCCAGTCCGAACGGGATTTTTCTTCCATATGCAAAGATGCAAAAACTCAGGGACTGAATCTATTGCCCCTGAGTAACGGAAGTCTCATATTCTATTATAACCAGATACCAATGGAGCAGATTGAAGATGCTGCGCACCTTCTTATCACGCTCTGCTAAAGAACCATGTTGATAATCAGCGGTGTGACATAGGTCTCAATCACTGCAGCAATCATGAGCAGCGGAACGCATACCAGCACGAACAGCTTGCAGATATTGCCAAAAAACTCCAGGGCGCTCAGTTCCGCCAGTCTCCCTTTCCCCAGAATCTTTTCGCATTCAAACAGACAGATCATCATCCCCATGGCAGCGCCTAATACAATCGCCGGAATTTCAAAGATTCCATGCGGAAGAATTCCTGCTGCAATCCAGAGGAAGACATTCATCTCATTGTTTGCGAGGATTGCAAACACCGCACCTGCAATTCCTCCATTGGAAATAAGGGACAGACTCGGCAGAAACAGAAATGGAATCACTCCCAGTACCGTTCCCATGCCTGTGGCCCGCAGATTATTGAGGAACAGCCTGACCAGGGAAACATCTCCCTCTTCATCCATGACGCCGCCTTCCTTCACAATCTCTTCAAAACTGTCTACCAGTCCTTTTGCAATTTCCGTCTCCTTTGAACAGATGGTAAATCCCAGAATGCAGATCAGCACAAAGGCTGCCATGCAGATCAGAAATGCTTTTAATATATACGTTTTAAAAAATGTTTTCAAATTCACTTGTTTCACCTGCTAATATCAATTCCCCTTCTTCTATTCCAATAACTTTCTCACCGTTTTTTCTGAGTCTTAACAGAAACTCCCGGTCCTCTTCATCCATCATTTCACCCGGACAGAGGAACGGTATCCCCGGCGGATACGGAATCAGGCTGGCGGCCATGATCATCCCCGCCGCATCTGTAAGCTTCACTTTTTTCAGTTCCTGCGGCATCCGGTACATTTTCCTTCTCTTATTCCATAGTGTACCTTCTCCGCTTCTTTTTTCATCTTTCACCGGCTCTCCTTTCTCCAGAATCATTTCCAGCGCCCGGATCAGCCGTTCATAATCACTTCTTACATTTCCGATGCCTGTCATCAGCATTAAAATGTTTCCGGTGTTCAGCTCCGGAAATATTCCATGCTCCATCAGATGTTCCTCAAGCTTCGCTGCGGAAAACCCGCAGTCAATATTAATCTTCGTGCAGTCAAGCCCTGACGGTTTTAAGACTCTGACGCCTTTCATCTCTTCCAATTTCGCATAAACCCAGTCCAGATTTTCGCTCCATTCAGCAATCAGGTTATCCCCATGTTCCAGAAGCAGGTCGGCGCTGGTATCCAGACTTGCCATCAGAAGATATGACGGACTTGTAGATTCCAGGATCTGAAGATAATCCTCCAGCGTGTTTTTGCTTACTCTGTCGGAATTCACATTCATCACTGCGCTCTGTGTCAGGGAGGCAAGGGTTTTGTGAACGGAATTGATCACTATGTCTGCGCCGCATTCCTCAGCAGCTTTCATATCTTCAAAGAACTTCAGATGCGCACCATGCGCCTGGTCTACAATCAGGATCATTCCGTGCTCATGACATATATCGGCTATCTGCGATATATCTGAACAGATGCCATAATAGCTTGGAGAAGGCAGAATGACGGCTTTTGCATCAGGATGCGCCTCTATGGTCCGCCCGATCTCCTCCGGAGGAACTGCTCCGATGATTCCTTCTTTCAGCAGCTCAGGATATGCAAATACCGGCTGTAGTTTTCCCAGTCTCACAGCGTTAAATACCGATTTGTGACAGTTTCTTGCCATGATGAGTTCCCCGCCTTCCGGAACAGCGGAGAGCACCGCACTGATGATGCCGCAGCTTGTTCCGTTGACCAGCAGGTACGATTTTTCCACGTCATACAGCTTCTGGTACTTTTCCATGGTCTCCCGGATGATCCCCTCATTCTGGAACAGATTGTCTGCCCCGGGAATCTCCGTAATATCACAGTCAAAGATATGGTCTAGGAATTCATCGTATCCAAACCTTCTATACAGGCCTGCTCCTTTATGCCCTGGCATATGGAAAGAAACCGGTTTAATCTTTTCATGGGAAATCAGAAAATCTCGAATCATTTTCTCCTCCAACAATACACTTTTCAAAATTGTATCACAGTTTGCCACTTGCTTTCAAGTATGCTAAAATACAGTCATAAAAGGTGGTTGAATCATGACAAAGAAAAATACAAAAAATACCAAAGGCCGTATCGTTTCTGCTGCATGGAAGCTCTTTTATGAGCAGGGCTATGAGGATACGACCATAGATGAAATTGTGGAAGAGTCAGGAACCTCCAAAGGCTCCTTCTACCATTATTTCGATGGAAAGACAGCTCTTTTGAGTTCCCTTTCCTATCTCTTTGATGAAAAATATGATGAGCTTTCAGAAACCATGGATCCTTCCATGTCTGTTGTAGATAAGCTGATGTATCTGAACCGGGAACTGTTCATGATGATTGAAAACAGCATTTCCATCGATCTGCTTGCCCGGCTGTATTCCTCACAGCTGATTACCAACGGGGATAAATCTCTGCTGGATCAGAACCGTTCCTATTATAGGCTCCTGAAGAAAATTGTTCTGGAAGGAATCAGCAGCGGAGAACTTAGAGCCGATGTTACAGCCAACGAAATCATCAAGGCCTATACGCTCTTTGAAAGGGCTCTGCTCTATGACTGGTGTCTCTGCAATGGGAACTACTCTCTGTACAAATATGCAGAAAGCATCATCCCGATCTTTCTTGAAGGATTTAAAGAAAAATAAAGAAAACAGCAATGCCAGGCATCGCCTGGCATTTTTAGTCTTCCATCTCCATCCATTCATCATATGTATCTGAAAGTTCCGTATTTATTTTTTCAAGTTCCTCACTAAGTTTAGAGAGTTTGACATGGTCTGCTGCTACAGCAGGCTTCATCATTTCTGCTTCAAGCGCTGCAGAGTCTTCTTCCAGCTCAGCAATCTTCTTTTCCAGAGATTCCTTCTTTCTCTGGAATCTTCGCTCCTCGGCTTCCTTCTCCTTCTTCCGTTTTCTCTCAAGTGCAGAATCTGTTACTGCCGGAGCCGGTTCGCTGCTTTTTCCTCCCATCTCCTCAAGATATGCCTTTCCGGATGCGAGCGAAGCCTTCTTTTCCTCATAATAGTCATACTTTCCAAGATATTCCCGGATGCCGTCCTTTTCAAGCTCAAGAATTCTTGTCGGTATTCTGTTCAGAAAATATCTGTCGTGGGATACAACAATGACCGTTCCGGGGAAATCCAGAAGAGCCTCTTCAAACACTTCCTTGGAATCAATGTCCAGATGGTTTGTCGGCTCATCAAGGATAAGGACATTGGCTCCGGAAAGCATGATCTTTACCAGCGAAAGCCTTGCTTTTTCTCCTCCAGAAAGGGCACCTACCTCAAGAAATACATCGTCGTTTCTGAACAGAAACCTTCCGAGAATAATTCTCATTTCCGTATCGGAATAGAGGGCATAGCTGTCTTTTAATTCCTCGATGACTGTCTTGCTGCCGTTCAGTCTTTCCTGGGTCTGGTCATAATATGCAAAATCCAGATTGTATCCATATCTGATTCTCCCGGAGTCCTCCTTCAGTTCGCCAAGGAGAATTTTCAGAAGGGTTGTTTTCCCAACGCCATTGGGACCGACGATGCAGATTTTTTCACCTCTTTTAATGTCCAGCTCAACGCCGGAGAAAAGTTCTCTTCTGTTTCTTCCATAACCAAATCCCTTGGACAGTTCATGGGCCTCTATGACATCATTTCCACTCTTGAAATTCTCGCGGAATGTCAGTTTCATCTTTCCTGTGATGGGATCGGGCGCTTCCAGCCTTTCCATGTGATCCAGCCGCTTTTCTCTGGACTGGGCCCGTTTTGCCAGTTTTTCCGTTCCGCGCTGCTTCATCCTGCGGATCATCTCTTCCTGACGGGCAATCTCTGTCTGCTGCTTGTTATATGCCCGCAGCTCTGCTTCACGGATCTCCTTTCGCTTCACTGCATACTGCGAATAGTTTCCTTCATAGGTCCTGAGTCTGTGATTCTGTATTTCAAAAATACGATTCACGCTCTGGTCCAGGAAATATCTATCATGAGATACGATGATGATGGTTCCTGCATATCCCTTGAGATAGCCTTCCAGCCATTTTAATGTGCCGATATCCAGATGGTTTGTCGGTTCGTCAAGAAGAAGGATATCCGGCTTCTTTAAAAGCAGACAGCAGAGTGCAAGTCTTGTTCTTTCTCCTCCGGAAAGCACAGAAATCTTCTTGTTGTATGTCTCTTCTCCAAAGGCCATGGATGAAAGAATTCCTTTCATCTCGCCTTTATATGTATATCCGCCTTTTCTTTCAAAATCCACCTGCATCTGATCCAGCCTGTGAAGAAGTGCTTCCTGTTCCTTTCCGGGCTCCATGGATGATACTTTTTCAGATAGCGAAAGTATCTCTTTTTCAAGGGTCCGAAGTCCATGAAATATGCTTTCCACTTCCTGAATGACCGTATTGTCTGAAACAAAATCGTCCTGCTGCCTGAGGTATCCAAGGGTTGTATCATTGGATACGAATATGTTTCCTTCATCAGGCGTCAGTTCTCCTGCAAGCATGTTAAGAAGAGTAGTCTTTCCGGCACCGTTAAGGCCAATCACTCCTACTCTGTCTCCCGCATTGAGCGCAAACGATATATCCTTTATGATAATATCTGTTCCATATTGTTTTGTTACGTTATTCGCTGATAATATTATCATCTGATTCTCCTAAAGAGGAAGATTCGGGCATGCATCAAGATCAAGCCCTGCAAATTCTCCCTTAAGATATTTATAGTAGGCTGCACATCCGATCATGGCAGCATTATCTGTGCAGTATACCGGTGATGGGATATACAGGGCTATTCCTGCCTCATCACAGGCAGATTTAAGCTTTGCCCGAAGGTGTCTGTTTGATGCTACTCCTCCTGCAATGACAATCTTATCCCTTCCCTGATCCTTAGCTGCTCCTACTGTCTTGGTTACAATTACATCAAGAACTGCTTCCTGAAAGCTTGCTGCGATGTCAGCAGGATTTACTTCTCTTCCTGCCTGTCTCTGTGAGTTTACATAGTTTAATACCTGGGTCTTGATTCCGCTGAATGAGAAATCGAGACTTCCCTTTTCAAGCATGACACGCTTGAATTCCACAGCAGTCTTGTCTCCTTCATCGGAAATTTTATCTATCTTGGGGCCTCCCGGATATCCAAGACCGATGACTCTTGCCACCTTGTCGAAGGCTTCTCCTGCAGCATCATCTCTGGTGCTTCCAAGGATTTCACACTGGTTGTAGTCTGTAACCTCTACGATATTTGTATGTCCGCCTGATATGACAAGGGACATGAATGGTGGCTCAAGATTCTTATGCTCTATGTATGATGCAGAGATATGTCCCTGCATATGATTTACTCCGATCAGCGGCTTTCCTGCTGCAAATGCCAGCGCCTTTGCATGGGCAATGCCAATAACTAAAGCGCCCACAAGACCTGGCCCATAGGTTACTGCTATGGCATCAATCTCATCCAGCGAAACGCCTGCTTCAGCAAGAGCCTGCTCCTGCACCAAATTTATATTCTCCAGATGGTGTCTTGATGCTATTTCAGGCACAACTCCGCCATAGAGTGTATGTATGTCGATCTGTGATGATATGATGTTTGAAAGAACTTCCCTTCCATCTGCTACAACAGCAATGGATGTCTCATCACAGCTTGATTCAATTGCAAGTATTAATGTCTTACCGTCCTTCATTATCTGCTCCTGATTATGTCCATAGTATATATACTTTATCACTCGCAGTCTTGCTTTGCAACATCGCAAATTAATTTCGCCTTAATATTCATAACTTATGCTTTACCTTTTTCCATTCTTTGATTATACTGAAAACAAAGATTTAAAAGGAGGAAACCCCTATGAAAAAACGAATACTATCAATACTGCTGTCACTGGCAGTAATATTGTCAATGAGCATTCCTTGCACGGCATTTGCTGCCGGAAGTGAGGATAATGCAACATACAAACTAACCGTTTGGCATCCTGAAGCCGGGCGCCCTCTAGACGAGCAGCCTATTCCGCAAGACTTTTATTCAGTGTCCTGTGCGTCAACAGTACCTGCAATCGCGCTGAGCAGTAATACATGTCTGCGCGCAAAGATCGACGGTGGCAGCAGCCCTATGCAACCGGGTAGTAAATTCAGTTATGATCAGGAAGTATTGTTCCATACATCGATTTCTGCTACGGGAGGCGAAAAATTTACAGGAAACGAAACCTTATCCATAAACGGAAAACCGGTTCCAATCTGTTTTAATGAGGATATGAATGTTATATATATTAATCAGGATGGGTATGATGAGGCCTTCTCTTTGGGCGTTCTGAAGAGAACTCCAGTCAGCGACATTTATCTCACGGGGTACAAGCCGGTAAAGATGGGAACAACACCTGCTGTATTGTCAGTCGATGAGGCAGCCGATTCCGGGCACGTCTATACAGGCAGAGGCTGTTACATTGATAATGTGATGCATACTGAAGCAACTAGCTTCGTGGACGGCAGAGATTACTGGATGCATATTCGTCTTGATGCAGCTTACGATTATTCATTCGAGAACATTACTCCTGAAAACATTCACATAGCGGGATATGATATGCCTGCAGAGGGGGTTAGCATTTCCACGGAAAACGGATCGGATTCAACCTATCCTTCATACATTGAAATCAATCTTCCTGCTGTGACAGCAGAGAAAAACATATATGAATTCACTATTCCTGAGCCAAAAGAAGGCGAACTTCCGGGACAAGCCACACTTAAGGCCAATGATGATATTGCATATACAGGTATAGACTGGTACAAATCGCAAGATGGCTGGTCTGAAGCTGTAAAAATGGAAGATGGTGAAATGTTTGAAGCAGGCTACGACTATTACGCACAGCCTCAGTACAGCTGGAAGAGCGAAGAACTTGTTTCGGGTTCATACACAATATATGTCAACGGCAATGTATATAACGGCTTATATTACAGTTTCAGTCATCTGTATAGGGAGGTTGATCTTCAGATAACAGTAGCTGAACCTCAGGTAGGCGGTACTCCTGCTCAGACTTACAGTGCAAACATCCCTATATCCGAACAGGTATGCGCCTGGTACCTTTTACCGAACGCTCCTTCCATAGAAGATGCTCAGCCAATGAAATTACCCGATGATAAATTCATGGAATTTCAGGCCGGATGCAGCTATGCATTTATTCCTATTGCCTACAATTATGATTATGATTTCTATAGCATCAACAAAACCTATGTTAACGGTGTTGATTTATCAGGAATAGGCTACATAGTGTTTGGGCCGCTCAAATATACCCAGAGCATTTCCGGTGCATCCTCATTCACCAAGACTTATGGCAATGCAGCATTCTCCCTTGGTGCATCAGCAAAGACAGCCCTTTCCTATGCAAGCAGCAATACAAAGGTTGCTACGGTTTCAGCTGATGGAAAGGTTACCGTCAAGGGTGCTGGTACTGCTACAATCACAATCAAGGCCGCTGAAGACTCCAACTACAAGGCTGCTACCAGGCAGGTAAAGATTACTGTAGCCAAAGCGGACCAGACAGTTTCAGGTGTAAACAGTTCATATTCAAGAGCATACGGCAGCTACTTCACACTTAAACCATCATCAAAGACATCAAGAACCTACAGGAGCAGCAATACAAAGGTTGCGACTGTTTCCTCTGCAGGAAAGGTTACCATCAAAGGTATTGGTACTGCCAAGATAACCATTACTGCCAATGAGACAGGAAACTACAAGAAGTCTGTAAAGACTGTCACTGTAAAGGGCGCTCCAAAGAAGCCTGCCATTTCTAAGGTCACTGCAAAGAAAAAATCCATGACCGTAAAGATGGCATCCAAAGTCTCCACCACAAAGGGAACGACTTACCAGATAGCATACCGGGTAAAAGGCACTTCCAAGTGGAAGTACAAGACTACGAAAAAGCAGAGCCTGACCATCAAGAAACTGAAAAAGGGTAAGAAATACCAGGTGAAAGTCAGAGCATATAAAGGTACTTATTACAGTGCCTGGAGCGCTGCAAAAACAACTGCAAAGATTAAATAGCTGAAAATGCTGCAAAACCTCTCTCCCGGCCATCCGGAAGAGAGGTTTTTTATACAAATGCTAGGTATCATATCTCCACATGATGATTGCATCCTCGTGATTGTCAGGGTAATATCCCGGGCGCACTCCGCTCTCCACAAAACCGAATTTTTTGTAGAGGGCCTTTGCCGCCTCATTGGATTTTCTTACCTCAAGGGTATATGCCTTGAGCCCTGCATTTTTCCCTATTTCAAAGAATACAGAAAGAATTGCTGACGCAATATGCTTTCCCCTGTATTTGGGAAGAACTGCTACATTGGTAATATGGCCTTCCTTTACAATCTGCCACATACCCACATAACCTGCTCTTTCTCCGTCAACCTCAGCAACAAGATATACAGCAAGCTTGTGCTCCTCTATTTCCTGGCGGAAGGATTCTTCACTCCAAGGGTCAGAAAAGCACTGCTTATCTATCTCCGCAAGATATGGAGGGTCTTCCCTATTTGCAAGTCTAACGATCAGCTGTCCCATTTTTCAGTTTCTCCTCACGTTTTCTTTCTGCTTCTGCCTGTCTCATGTATTCCGGATGGAGCTCATCGAATGATACCTCTTCCTTCATGTCCATTGCCATCTTTGCAACATATGATGCATGCTGAAGTCTGATGTCTTCTGGTGCAAGCTTTGCATCAAGCTCAGTACCAAATATCTTTTCTCCGAATTTCTTTACTCCATCAGCAAAGAACATCACCTTTTCCGTTCTGCCTTCCAACTTTTCAAGGAATTCATCTATCATATATGGTCCTGCAGGAATAATATCCTCTACTATACCTTCATTCCATTTGAATGCTCCGCCATAGATCTGATTTCTCCTTGCATCGATCATCGGGCAGATGATGCCGTCAAAACCAGGAACTGCATAGGCAAAGGATTCAAGAGTAGGTACCGGAATACCCGGAATACCAAGATTCTGGCAAAGGGATCTTGCAGTAGTCACTCCGATCCTGATTCCTGTAAAGGATCCGGGACCTACAGATACTGCGACTTTTTCTATCTCATCAATTCCGATGCCCTCGCTCTTTAAGAGGCTATCCACCATAGGAATCAGGTTTTCAAGATGATTTAATGTACCGTCGTTATTCAGTTCTTTCACAGCACCATTTTCATCAATTATAGCAACCGATGCATGGGGGCCTGTGCTCTCCAGTGCTAGAATGTACATCTGTAGATCCTTTCCCCAAGGCTTTCGCCCTGCTCCATGTATATGTATTTTGTGTCTTCAGGAAGAATCTCTTCAACGATATCCGCCCATTCAATCACGCAGATGCCGCCCTTTTCGTAGAAATATTCCTCTGCTCCGATGTAGTACATCTCATCTGCGTCAGAAAGTCTGTAGACATCAAAATGATACAGAGGGAGCCTTCCGTCTGTATATTCCTTGACGATATTAAATGTCGGTGACACAACAGGGCCTTTAATACCAAGGCCCTGAGCGATATACTTTGTTAAAGTTGTCTTACCTGTGCCGAGATTGCCTATGAGCGCATAGACTTCTCCTGCTGTCGCATTCTCTGCTAATCTAAGTCCAAATTCTTTTGTTTCTTCTTCGTTCTTAATGATTAATGTTCTCATATTCCCTATTTCTTATGTAAGAACGGCGATATTCTCTTGTATACAAAGAATGTGATTACTGAGTTTGCAACGCCCTTGATCAGGTTGAACAGCAGGATGAATGGCATCAGCTGTACTACCATTGCCTTCATTGCCTCTCCGCCATAGTAGTATGGAGTGATGAAGTAGTTTGCAATACCCATGATAACGATCATTGCGATTGTAGCAATTACCATTGATACGATTGCAGTCTTCTTTGTCTTCTTTTTCTGGTAGATTGTTGAGCAGATCAGTACAAAAGTACCTGATGCCAGCACATGCATGATAAAGCCGTATACCTGATCGCCACCAAGCAGGAATGCCTGGATGAAGGATACTACTACAGTAATCAGGATACCTGCTACCGGACCAAATGCAAATGCAGAGATGATAATTGGAATATCTGCAAAGTCATAAGTCAGGAAGCTGACCATGGGAAGGATTGGAAACCTGAATAGTCCCAATACACATGCAATGGCTGCCATCATGCCCATTTTGGCAATCTGCGCCGTAGAATACCTTTTGCCGTTTAAGTTTTCAGTCATTTTTCGATTCCTCTTTTCTTTTAAAGTATGTAGGAATCTGCCAAGGTCCAATAAAAAAGTGCACACAAAAGCGGGCGCACTCAAAAAAACTAAATACGTCTAGTTTCTTCCATCCGGACTATAACCGTTGGTACCGGAGTTTCACCGATTCAGCCCTAAGGCTCGCGGACTTTACCGCCAGTGAGGGATTTCACCTCGCCCTGAAACAGATTATTTATGCAATTATCTTACACTACAAGAAGGCCTTTGTCAACCGAACCAACAAAAACGACGGTGTCAACTTGTTGTGGACTTTTTGATTGACAGAGATCAACTCAATGTGTTAAGTCTCATTATGCCATGATTGGTGCCGTAATGTTTCATGAGCTTCTGTGTTCCTGAATTACCATCCATTACAAATGGCTCTGAA